>CAZLYV010000404.1:0-1512 GCA_964563665.1 uncultured Acetobacteraceae bacterium | reverse complement strand
GCGACGCGCGGGCTGCTGGCCCGGCACGATCACGGCAGCCAGTACGTGAGCGACTACTTCCAAGACGAGCTGAAGTTCCTGGGGATTGTCTCCAGTCCAGCGTTCGTGCGGGTGTTGCGACAGGAGGAGACAGCCGATGGACAACAACAGGCATTGGGTCGGCACCTGGGCCACCTCGCCGGCGCCGAGTGAAACCGGTGTGGGCTTCAACAATCACACATTGCGGATGAATCCGCGCGTCAGTATCGGCGGCGACACCTTGAGGGTGCGGGTGTCGAACGCCTATGGCAACGGCAAGCTCGCGATCGGCGCCGCCTATGTCGGGATCCGGGAGAAGGGCCCGGCGATCGTGCCGGGCTCGGAGCGCGTGCTCACCTTTTGCGGCTCCGGTTCGGCGACGGTCGCGGCGGGCGCGCTCGTAATCAGCGACTCGGTCAAGCTCGACGTGAAGCCTCTGGCCGACCTGGCGGTCACGCTGTATCTGCCCGGCGAGATCCCGACCGGCTTCCAGATCACCGGGCGCTATGCGCGGCAGACCAATTACATCTCTCCGCCGGGGAATTTTGCCGGCGAAATCGATATGCCGGTCGGCAAGATCACCGACGAATGGTTCTTCGTTAGCGGCATCGACGTGCTGGCGTCGAAAGAGACCGGATGCGTGGTCGCGCTCGGCGACTCGCTGACCGACGCCAATATCTCGACCCATGACGCCTATTGCCGCTGGCCCGACCAGCTTGCCCGGCGGCTGATCGCACGCCAGGATGGCCGGGCTCTCGGGGTGATGAACCAGGGTCTCGGCGGTAACCGGATCTTGCACGATCTGCGCGGCGACAGCGGGTTGCGGCGGTTCGATCGCGACGTGTTGGCTCAGCCCGGCGTGACCCATGCGATCGTCATGCTCGGCACCAACGATCTGCGCAATCGCAACGCCAAGCCCGACGAGGAGGTCACTGCCGAACAGATGATCGCCGGCCTCAACCAGATGGCATTGCGGGCACAGGCACGCGGGATCAAATTGTGTGGCGCCACCCTGACGCCGTTCGGAAACGAGACGTTCCTGCCCGGCGCCTGGAACCCGGTGCGCGAGGGTCATCGCGTCGCGGTCAACAATTGGATCCGCGAAAGCGGCGCATTGGACGGCGTCGTCGATTTCGACAAGGCGTTGCGCGACCCCGAGCGTCCGACCCAGATGCTGCCGATCTACGATTGCGGCGACGGGCTTCACCCGAGCGATCTCGGTTATTGCAAGATGGGCGACGCAATCGACCTGGCGCTGTTTGATTAAGCGATAGCCCGCAGCCTGAGGTTCGCGGCGGCAAGCAACCGCGTTGTGCTGTGGCATCGGCCCCTGGGCCGGCCGGTGTCCGAGTCCGGGTTTTATGTTATCTACGCTCGGACGGATGATGTATGGCGGGTTTGACCCGAGAGGAGATCGTCCGATGCCCGAATACTGTTATGACCATATCCATCTACGCAGCCCGGACCCGAATGCGACGGCGCGCTTCTTTGAGA
>CAZLYV010000403.1:0-1525 GCA_964563665.1 uncultured Acetobacteraceae bacterium | reverse complement strand
TCACCCCCGCGATCTTGTTGGCCCAATCGAGGCCCGCGTCGGTGAACTTGCCGTGGAACATGCCGACGAAGCCGGTCAGCAACGTCCACCAGACGAGCGATCCCAGGAAGACTCCGACGATCAGAAGGCCGTCGTCGAAGGCGAACTTGTCGTCGCCCTCGATGCCGAACGCCGCGAAAACGCCGAGAAACGACAGGATGGTGATCGGATTGGCGAGGGTCAGGACCAGGGTCGAGGTGAAGTCGCCGATCAGGCTCGAGGGATCCTTGGCGCTCGCCACGCGCGGCGGGGCGGCGAGAAGCGTGCGGACTCCAATCGCGATCAGGAGCGCCGCGCCGGCAAGTCCGATCCAAACCCGCTCGGTCAGCATCACGCCGGTGACGAAAACAAGCCCCAGCGCGGCGATGGCGCCGAACAACGTATCGGCGATGGCGGCGCCGAGGCCCGAGGCGAAGCCGGCGAGCTGGCCGTGAACCAGCGTTCGCCGGACGCACAGCACATTGATCGGACCCACCGGCGCGGCGATGAGGAATCCGACCGCCATTCCCTTGAAGAAAATCGTCGTCAGCATTCGCTGGTCCTGGTGGCCGACACGTTCTTACCCCGCGCGGCCGGGAAAGACAAAGGGGAGGGGCAAATCGGGCGTCGTCGGTTCTCTTGATTCACGCCAGGCGGTCGACCGCGAACAGCCGCGTCGGCGCGATAATTTCGTCCTGCGCCGAGACAAGCGCCAGCTCCGGCGTGCCGGCAATCGCCGAGCGCTCGATGATGCCGAAGATCGCGCCGGCGGCGCGCGCCAATGCCGAGGCGATATCGCGGGTCCGGGAATACCAGCCGAGAAACAGGGCGGCGAACGCGTCGCCGGCGCCAAACGCGGGGTGATCGATCAACGGCGTCGCGACGCGCCACATTCCGCCGGGAGAAGCGGCGAGCGTGACCAGCGTCGC
The DNA here is from genome assembly GCA_964563665.1 of uncultured Acetobacteraceae bacterium. Lineage (GTDB taxonomy): Bacteria > Pseudomonadota > Alphaproteobacteria > CACIAM-22H2 > CACIAM-22H2 > CAZLYV01. Next base: position 578 of record CAZLYV010000403.1, on the reverse strand, counting down.
CGGCGCGGCATCGGCGAGGCTGAGCCCGGTGGCGATGGCGATGCGATGGCGCGGTCTTTCGCCCCTGGCGCGCAGGGCGACGAGCGCCGCGCGGGCATCGTCCAGCGTCTCCACCCTGCGGCCGGTGAGATACTCAAGCTCGAAATGATTGGGCGTGAGGATGTCGGCGAGCGGTGTCGCGACATCGCGGATGAATTCGGGTATGCCGCGGCGGACGAAGACGCGGCCGCGATCGCCGATCACCGGATCGAGGAACCACAACGCGCGGGGGTTCGCCGTCTTCACCTGCTTGACCGCGCGCACGATCGCCGCGCCTTGCGTCGCGGCGGCGAGATAGCCGGTCAGCACCGCTTCGACACGCGCGAGCTCGCCCAATCTCGCCAGACCCTGCACCAAATCGTCGATCTCGCGGGCCGCCGTCACGCGGCCGCGATAGACGCCGCGGCCGGGATGGTTCGAGGCGCGCAGCGTGTGGACCGGCAGCGGCTCGTGACCCAGCCGCTCGAGGATGAAATCCGCCGCGCGGTTGCCGACCCGGCCGCTCACCACCATCGACTGAATCGAAAGAATAATCATCA
>CAZLYV010000402.1:0-1526 GCA_964563665.1 uncultured Acetobacteraceae bacterium | reverse complement strand
CGCTTGATCCTGCCCCCCCCCTTTTGTGGGGGAGGCGGCGGCGCGTTGCGCGCGTCGAAGGGCGACAAGCTCAGGCAAGCCGCCGAAGGACGAAGGACGAGGATGGGCGCGTGGCCTCATCCTTCGACAAGCTCAGGATGAGGAATCTCAAGACAAGGCCCGCGTGGCGACTGCGAGTAAGAATGACAAACCCGAAGATCGGCCAAACAATCGGCCATTCTGGCCCCGAAGATAACCTTTCTAAGACCTTAATATATTGCTATAATTGTATTTATGAGGAGTACAAAACCGGCCAAAAAATCGGCCAAAATGGCCGCGTTCGACCGCGGCGAACCGATCGGCCGAATGGAGCCATTACTGGTCTCGCAAAGCGAGCGCCAAGGCGGTGCGCTAGCCGATCGGGCCGTCGAGTTGGCAAGCAAAGCCGCCGGGTTCCGTCGCAGCCTGCCGCCCGGGATCATGTCCGCCCTCGCCGACATGGTCCGGGCGACGAACTGCTACTACAGCAATCTGATCGAAGGGCATGACACGCATCCGATCGAAATCGAACGCGCGCTTCGCAACGATTTTAGCAACGACGCCAGGAAGCGGAACCTTCAGATCGAGGCCAAGGCGCATATCGCCGTCCAACGCTGGATCGACGAAGGCGGCACGAAAGGCAAGGCCGTAAGCGCCGATAGCGTCCGTGAAATCCACAAGCGCTTTTGCGAATTGCTGCCGGACGAATTTCTGTGGGTGGAAGACAAAACCGCCGGCGAGAAAATTCGCGTGGCGCCAGGAGAATTGCGGAACCGCGACGTCGCGGTCGGTAGGCACGTCGCCGTCAGCCCGGGCGCCGTTCCTCGCTTCTTGAAGCGATTCGAAGAGGTCTACGGGCGACTGGGAAAAGCCGATACCATCGTGGCGACGGCCGCCGCGCACCATCGTCTGCTGTGGATTCACCCCTTCCTCGACGGCAACGGCCGGGTTGCGCGCCTCATGTCCCACGCGATCCTTCTCGATGCCCTCGATACCGGCGGCGTGTGGTCGGTCGCTCGCGGGCTGGCTCGAAACGTGGCGGCCTACAAATCGCGACTGGCGAACTGCGATCTGCGGCGACGCAATGACCTCGACGGGCGGGGAAATCTGAGCGAAGAAGCTTTGGCGGATTTTACCAGGTTCTTTCTCGATACATGCATCGATCAGGTCTCCTTCATGGAAAGCCTGATGCAGCCCGATCGGCTTCGCGCGCGCATTCTTTTGTGGGTCGAGGAAGAGATCAGGCTCGGCAATCTCCCGCCGAAGGCGGGACGGATTCTCGAAGCCGTGCTCTATCGCGGAGAAATTCCACGCGGCGATATACCCTCCCTCGTCGGTCTGCCGGAACGGACAGCGCGCCGCGCGCTATCGGCGCTTGGCGAAAAAAACATACTCGTCTCGGACTCTCCGAAGGGGCCGGTGCGTTTGGCGTTCCCGGCCGCTCTTGCCGCACGGTGGATGCCGGGCTTGTTTCCCGAAAAATAACCCAGCGCGCCCGTCGGGCGGTT
>CAZLYV010000401.1:0-1527 GCA_964563665.1 uncultured Acetobacteraceae bacterium | reverse complement strand
GACCCGGAGCGGACTTAAGCGGAGATCGTCACCGAGCGCCGTCATCCCGCCGACCGCACGACGCATCGGACGAGCATGTCTGCGCCGCGCGATCGCGGCGGCGAAGAAATGCACGACCTCTGCTCCGTGCCCGCGCGGTCGGCTCTCGCCTCACGACGAACCCTCGATCGCCATCACCTGATAGGGGCCGCGTGCGGGCCGCCGCGTCTCCGATGCAAGGTTGAAGAACGCGATCGCGACCACGCCGTCCTCGACGACGCGAGCGCCCGACAGTCCGACTCCCGCGGGCTGCGGCGGTCCATTGACGATCACGATGCTGCCTGGGCCCAGCCCCGGGACCGCAAAACGCTGCTCGGAAACGTCAGACCCGCGAACCGGCTCGGGATCGAACGTCGCCTCGATCAGTCGCACGCTGCGCAGCACACTGCCCTCGCCGATGACCAGCGCTCGAGCGCCGAGTTCGGCCTCGAATTCGAGCTTGCCGTTCGCCGTGCGGCGGAGGATCGCGTCCGCTTGCGCCGCCCCGCCGCCCCACGTCATTCGACCGTCGGCATGGATCGCGAAGCGGGGAGTCGTCGCCTCGGACGGCGTCGCCGCGAGAATACGCGCATCCTCGCTAATTTGCACCGCGTCGATGAGCGCGCCGTTGGTCGGATTGCCAGCGAAGCGCAGCACTCCCGCTTGGCTGGCGTTGGCCGCATGGCCCGACAAACCAAAGGCGATGCCCGGCGCATCACCGCCGGCGACGAGCAGCCTTGCGGCACCGTCGGGGCGCTCGACGCGGATGATCGTCGCCTCTCGGCCTTCCTTGGCTTCCGAGATCGAGACAATCGGATCGGCCGTCACGCCACCGGTCAACTGGATGCCGGCCGCGTTCTTGCTGTAGGGAGCGCCGCCGACGAACAGGCTTGCATAGGTGCCGTCGTGTTTTGCGAAGAGGCCGAAAGGGCGTCCACCCGGCCATGCGGTGTATGAGCGGGGCGGGCGAACGTCGAAATTCAGCTCGGCCAAGCCGTTGAACCAGGACTCGACGGTGAGCGCCACCGAGGGTTCCTCGAAATCGAGCCGCGACCAGCCGCCGCTTTCGCTCCAAGTCCAGTTGTGCGCCAGACTGATCATCTCATTGGTGTGAGCGCTGCCGGCGCGCGCTTCCCTGGGGAACAAGACCCGTGTCGCCGGGTCGGGTTGGGACGGCAGTGATGGCGCGGAGACCTTTCCTTTGCCTCGGATCAGACCGGCGTCTGTCCACACGTCGATCATCACCGACGCCAACGAAGCGGCAGACATCGCCAAGGCGGCAGACGCAACCACCAACGTGACGCGTGGAGCAGTTGACATGGCGCAACCTCCGTCCAATGTTCGCGACCTCAGGTTTCCCTTCGGGCAGCGTGGCGCCGTCCGCGCCTGGCCGCCGTGGCGACCATCCGCTGGCGCTCAGCGGCCATTTCGAGGCGGCGTCGCCTGTCGAAGGCACCTGCCGGCCCGATCGGTCGACCCTCAACAGATATGAACCGACATCTACCCGAT
>CAZLYV010000400.1:0-1550 GCA_964563665.1 uncultured Acetobacteraceae bacterium | reverse complement strand
GCCAGGCACGGCCTCGAGGTGGCGCCTTACGACGACACCATGCTGATTTCCTACGTGCTCGAAGGCGGCTTGCACGGGCACGGCATGGACGAACTCGCCCAAATCCATCTCGATCACAAGACGATCACCTACGACGAAGTCACCGGCACCGGGAAGGCGCGAATCAACTTCGCCGAGGTGCCTTTGGCGCGCGCCTGCGACTACGCCGCCGAGGACGCCGAGGTCACGCTCAGGCTTCACCAGACGCTGAAGCCCCGGCTTTTGCCCGAGCGCCTGGTGACGGTCTACGAGACGATCGACCGGCCGCTCATCCCGGTGATTCGCGCCATGGAGGCGGCCGGCATCGCGGTCGATCGCGACGAGCTTCGGCGCCTCTCGAACGATTTCGCGCTCCGCATCCAGGAGCTCGAGGTCAAAATCCATAAAGCAGCGGGCCACCCGTTCAATATCGGCTCGCCGGCGCAGCTTGGCCGCGTGCTGTTCGACGAGATGGGCCTGCAACTTCCCGAAGGCGACCAGCCCAGGACGACCAAGACCGGCGCCTATGCGACCGGGGCCGACGTGCTCGACGCGCTGGCGGCGCAGGGCCACGACCTTCCGGCCCGGGTGCTCGACTGGCGCCAGCTTACGAAGCTCAAATCCACCTACGCCGATGCGCTGGTGGACGAGATCAACCCGGAGACCGGTCGCGTCCACACCTCCTTCGCGCTCGCCGCCACCTCGACCGGGCGGCTCTCCTCGAGCGACCCCAATCTCCAGAACATCCCGGTGCGCACCGAAGAAGGGCGCAAGATCCGCAAGGCCTTCGTCGCCGCGGAGGGGAATGAACTGCTGTCGTTCGACTATTCGCAAATCGAGCTCAGGCTGCTGGCCCACGTCGCCGACATTGCCGCGCTCAAAGCGGCGTTTGGCGATGGGATCGACATCCACGCCCTTACCGCGAGCCAGGTGTTCGGCGTGCCGGTCGCCGGAATGGATCCGATGGTCCGCCGGCGCGCCAAGGCGATCAATTTCGGCATCATCTACGGCATCAGCCCCTTCGGCCTCGCCCGCCAGCTTGGCATCGCGCAAAGCGAGGCGCGGGCCTACATCAATGCCTATTTCGAGCGCTATCCCGGCATTCGCGACTACATGGAGCGCACCAAGGAGACGGCGCGCAAGAATGGCTATGTCACGACGCCGTTCGGCCGGCGCTGCCACGTTGCGGGCATCGCGTCCCGCAACCCGGCGGAGCGCAGCTTCAACGAGCGCGCGGCGATCAACGCGCCCTTGCAGGGCGGCGCCGCGGATATCATCAAGCGGGCGATGATCCGTATTCCACCAGCGCTCGCCAAGGCCGACCTCGGGGCACGAATGCTGCTCCAGGTGCACGATGAACTGCTGTTCGAGGCCAAGCCCAAGGAGCGCCAGGCGACGATCGCGGTGGTGAAGGCGGCGATGGAAGGGGCCGCCGCTCCCCACGTCTTGCTCACCGTGCCGCTCGTCGTCGATGTCGGCCACGGCCATTCCTGGGCCGAGGCGCATTAGCGCGGTTGACGGCTGGATTTGCG
>CAZLYV010000399.1:0-1578 GCA_964563665.1 uncultured Acetobacteraceae bacterium | reverse complement strand
GGGAGGGGGTGATTCGATCGACGCGGAACTGGCTCTACGTCGCGAAATCGCCGCGCTGGAGCGCTTCGATGCTGGCGTGGAGAAACAGGCTGATCATGAAATCGAGCGCCACGAACCCGATCGCTGGCGCTGGACCGATATCGAGCGCAATCCGGGCGATGTTGAATTGGTAGAACAGGACGGCGACCATCGCGCCGACCGCCACGGCCGCCTCGACCGGCCGCGGCAACAGATCGCCCGCCGCCAGTCCAGAGGCCACGACATAGAGCGCCATTTGCAGCACGCCGGCCCAGTTGTAGGCGACGATGTAGCCCACATACTGGCGGCGGCGGTCGAGCGCGCCGGTCAGGTAGTAGGCCGCGAGCGGGAAGGCGAGCCAGCCGACGACGTAGACCGCCGCCTCGACGAGGTAGGCATGCATGACGTGATCGGCGGCCAATTGATCGGCGAGCCGAAGCTCGACCACGAACGCATAACCGGGTGCGGCGATCACGCCGGCAAAAAACGATCGCCAGAAGCCGCCGATTGTCGCGTCAAAAAACTGCATGCCGGCGGGATCGCGCAGCACGAGGCGGTAGGCGCCGGTGAGGCTGGCGACGATTTCACGGCGCGTGATCATGGGGCGGCGAAATAAGCTTCGAGCGCCGCGCCATAGATCGCGGCGAGGTTCCGGATGTCGGCGACGGCCGCCCGCTCGTCGACCTTGTGCATCGTCTGGCCGACCAGTCCGAACTCGACCACCGGACAATAGGCGCGGATGAAGCGCGCATCCGACGTGCCTCCGGTGGTCGACAGCCGTGCGCAGCGGCCGACCGTTTTCTCGATCGCCCGCACGAGCAGGTCCGAGAGCGGTCCCGGCGGCGTCAAAAACGCCTCGCCCGAGACGTCGAAGGCGATGTCGTAGCGGCCGCCCGATTCGTCGAGCTTGCCGCGGATCCAGGATTTGAGCGACTCCGAGCTGTGGCGATCGTTGAAGCGGATATTGAACCCGGCGCGCGCGACGGCCGGGATGACGTTGGTCGCCGGATTGCCGACGTCGATCGACGTCACCTGCAAGCTCGACGGCTGGAAGTGCTCGGTGCCAGCGTCGAGCTCGTCCCCGATCAACGCATCGAGCATCCGCACCAGACGATGGTTCGGATTGTCGGCGAGGTGCGGGTAGGCGACGTGGCCCTGCTGGCCGTGGACGATGAGGCGCGCGTTCATGCTGCCGCGCCGGCCGATCTTCGCCATGTCGCCGAGCTCGCGCTCGTTGGTCGGCTCGCCGACGACGCAGGCATCGATCGTCTCGCCGCGCGCGGCGATCCATTTCAGCATCTTCGCCGTACCGTTGATCGACGGCCCTTCCTCGTCTCCGGTGATGAGCAGGCTGATCGAGCCGGTGAAATCTCGTCTGCGGGCATCGAGATATCTCGCGGCGGCGGCCGCGAAGGCGGCGATCGCGCCCTTCATGTCGGCAGCACCCCGGCCGAAAACATGGCCATCGATGATCTCGGCCGCGAACGGATCGACCGACCAGCCCTTGGCGTCGCCCACCGGAACCACGTCGCTGTGGCCGGCGAAGCAGAAATGCGGGCG
>CAZLYV010000398.1:0-1590 GCA_964563665.1 uncultured Acetobacteraceae bacterium | reverse complement strand
GTTTGGCGGCGTGAGCACGCTCACCGCCGTCACGCTTTCATCCGCGAAGATCGTCTCGAGGCGCTCGCAGAGCGGAAACGGGAAGCGTGCGCCAAACGCCGCGCGCCGGGCGGCATTTGGGCTGAAGGCATAGGCGACCTCGACGCGATCACCGAGATCGATCAGGCTCTTGGCGTGCGGCGTCACCGCCATGCCAAGACCGATGAGTGCGATACGGCGCCGCGTCATGGTCCGATCAGAACCCATAGAGAGCGGCCGGATTTGCCGCGAGGATGCGTCGGCGTACGGCCTCGTCGGGCGCCCAGTCGAGCAGAATATCCAGGAGCTGCGCGTCGTCGGGCATCGCATCCTTGGGCGCCGATGGGTGCGGCCAATTGGTCGCCCAGACCATCCGCTCGGGCGCCGCCTTCACCAAAACCTTCGCCAGCGCGCCGACATCGTCATAAATCGGCGGGCCGGATTTCGAGACCTCGTAAGGCGCCGAGAGCTTCACCCAAACTCGTCCGCCCTCGACCAGCCGCAAGAGACAGCGGAAGCTCGCATGATCGGTCGGGACCGGCTCGAGGAATTTGCCGACGTGATCGATGACGAGCGTAGCGGGCAGACGCCGCAACATTGCCTCGCGCTCGGGCAGCTTTCGCCCATCCATCTGGAGCTGGACGTGCCAGCCGAACGCCCGCACGCGCGCGGCCATCGGCTCGAGAATTTCCCACGGCAGCGCGCCGCCCTTCAGCATGAAAAAGCGGATGCCCCGGATGCCAGCCCTGGTCAGTCGCGCGAGTTCGGCATCCGTGACCGTCGAATCGACGACGGCGACCCCGCGAGCACTCGGGCCAATGGCCGCCATCGCCATTAGCGTGCACGTATTGTCGGCGCCGTAAGCCGACGGCTGCACGACCACGGTGCGCTCGATGCCGAGCCGGCGCCTGACCTCGAGATACGCCGAAACCGGCGCGTCCGGCGGCGTGGCGATCGCGGTCGGCGCGATCGGAAACCCGGCTTCATAGATATGCATGTGGCAGTCGCAGGTTCCTTGTGGCGCCGCAAGCCGTGGACGCGGAAGATCGTTGGGCATTGCGAAATCCTGGTTCATTTTTCGGCCGCCACGTTGCCCAGCTTGCCAACGACGTCGCCGGCCGCAGTCGTGACTCCTTCGGCCGAAACGGCGGCGGGGATCGCCCAGCATAGCAGACAGGCGACAAAAGCGTTTCGGGTATGCGTCCACGTGCGGTTGCTCCTTGGGTCGTTGCATTGCGCGCGCGGCATTGTCGAGGTCGGATGAGAGCGTTGTCTGTAATCGATCGCGAGGCGGCCCGTGCCGGTCGCGGGGCCCGTCGGTATTCTTGTTGGAAAATGGCCGGGCCTCCCGCCGGGACGCGAGATTATCGGCGCTTTCGCGCCGCCAGGCGCCGCTTTGCGGTTGACGGGGTAGGCCAAACGTAACAGGTTTGGCGGTGTCGGTGAGACCAGACGCTGGTCGGTATTTGAGCCGCGGATTATGAGCATTAGATAAACGCGACATGAAACGAATTGCAATCATCACCGGCGGCGATGCGACGTATTTCCCGCTTTTGTGCGAGCTTTATGATT
>CAZLYV010000397.1:0-1608 GCA_964563665.1 uncultured Acetobacteraceae bacterium | reverse complement strand
CGCATCGCCGCCAGGTGGTTGCCGCGGGCGATGAAAGCCACATCGGCCCCGGCCGCCGCGAAGCGCGCGCCGAAATATCCGCCGACACCGCCGGTACCCATCACCGCGATTTTCACGTCCTCACCCTCCCGTTACGCCGCACGCGGTGGCTTATGCTCCTCAGGAAAGCGCCGCGCAGGCGCGCTGGATGCGCGCGCAGGCTTCCTTGAGCGCTTCGGTCGAGGTCGCATACGAGACGCGGAAATAGGGCGACAGCCCGAACGCCACGCCCTGCACCACCGCGACACCCACCCCCTCCAGCAGATATTCAACGAAGTCGCTGTCGTCGCGGACCGTCTTGCCCTGCGGCGTTTTGCGACCGATCGTCCCGGCGCACGAGGGATAGACGTAGAACGCGCCCTCCGGCCGGTGGCAGCGGAGGCCGTTGGCCTGATTGAGCATATCGACGACGAGGTCGCGGCGCTGCTTGAACTCGGCGTTGTGCTCCGGGATGAAACCTTGCGGTCCGTTGAGCGCCTCGACCGCCGCCGCCTGGCTGATCGACGACGGGTTGGAGGTGCTCTGCGACTGGACCGCCGCCATCGCCTTGATCAGTTCGACCGGGCCGCCGGCGTAGCCGATACGCCAGCCGGTCATGCAATACGCCTTCGAGACGCCGTTCATGGTGAGCGTGCGCTCGTAGAGCCTGGGCTCGAGCTGCGCCGGGGTGAAGAACGCGAAGTCGTCGTAGACCAGGTGCTCGTACATGTCGTCGGTCAGCACCCACACGTGGGGATGGCGCGTGAGCACATCGGTGAGCGCCTTGAGCTCGTCGTGCGTGTAGGCGGCGCCGGTCGGGTTCGACGGCGAGTTCACGATCAGCCATTTGGTCTTCGGCGTGATCGCCGCCTCGAGATCCTCGGCCCGCATCTTGAAATGATTGTTTTGCGGGCACTGCACGATCACCGGCTTGCCGTCGGCGAGCAGCACCATGTCGGGGTACGACACCCAATAGGGCGCCGGGATGATCACCTCGTCGCCCGGATTGAGCGTCGCCATCAGCGCGTTGTAGATCACCTGCTTGCCGCCGGCGCCGACCGTGATCTGGTTCGGCTTGTACTCGAGCCCGTTCTCGCGCCGGAACTTGGCGCAGATCGCCTGCTTCAAGGCCGGCGTGCCGTCGACCGCGGTGTATTTGGTGTCGCCGCGGTCGATCGCGCGCTTCGCGGCGTCCTTGATGTTTTGCGGCGTGTCGAAATCCGGCTCGCCCGCGCCAAGTCCGATCACATCGCGCCCCGCCGCCTTGAGCTCCGCCGCCTTGGTGGTGACGGCGATGGTCGGCGAGGGCTTGATGCGCCCAAGGCGCTCGGCAAGCAACGGGCGGCTCACGGGACTGGCCATGACGGAAATCCGACGGTGAGGTTGATATGTCGAAACTGGATGCGGGGGGGACGAACCCTAGCCGCCCGGCGTCGTCCGCGCAACCCCGGGGCATGCATGACAGCTATCGTCCGATGCATGGTCGTCGTCTACCGAGATATCCATCTCACCGGGACGATTGTCTCGATGCAATCAGTCGACGCTATGCAAGCAAATCCTTATGCCAGCGCGTCGGAACGATTCGACGAA
>CAZLYV010000396.1:0-1615 GCA_964563665.1 uncultured Acetobacteraceae bacterium | reverse complement strand
GTTCAAGATGCACTGGTACGAGCACGCGGCCCGCGTGCCGCTGATCGTCACGGCGCCCAAGGACATCGCGGCGCGCCGCGTCCGCGCGGCGGTATCGCATGTCGACCTGCTGCCGACCTTGGTCGAGCTCGCCACCGGCGGCAACGCCTACCCGTATCCCACGCCGGTCGAGGGCCGCTCGCTGCTGCCTCACCTATCGAACGGATCGGGTCACGACGAGGCGATCGGCGAGTACTTCGCCGAGGGATCGCCCGGCCCGGTGTTCATGATCCGGCGCGGGGCGATGAAGGCGATGCTCTCGGCGGATGACCCGCTGCTGCTCTATCGCATCGACGATGATCCGCACGAGGTGAGGAACCGTGCCGCCGAGGCCGCCGAGGCGGACACGGTCACCGACTTGAGGGAAGAGTTCGCGCGGCGGTGGGACGTCGGCGCCTTGCGCCAACGCGTGCTCGAAAGCCAGCGTCGCCGCCGCTGGCTCGCCGAGGCCATGAAAGCCACCGGCGTCGCGTGGGACTACCAGCCGATCCAGGACGCCTCGAGCGCCTACATCCGCAACACCTTGCCGATCTACGAGATCGAGAAGCGGTCGCGCTACCCGTGACGACCGCGCGGACGCTCGCCGCCGACGACATCGAGTCCCTGGCCGTCGGCGCGTGGATCCTGGGCACCGGAGGCGGCGGCAGCCCTTATCTCGGCCTGCTCAACATGCGCCGGCTCTACGCCGAGGGCCGGCGCGTCCGGCTGATCGACGCGCAAGCGCTCGCCGACGACGACTGGGTCGCTCCGGTCTCGACCATGGGCGCGCCCCTGGTCGGCCAGGAGCGTCTGACCGACAGCCGTAACGTTGCGCGCGCGGTCGAACTCATGGAAGAGCACACGGGAATCCGGTTTCGTGCCGTCATGGCGCTCGAGATAGGCGGCGGCAACGCGATCCAGCCCCTGATGGCCGCGGCCCACCTCGATCGCCCCGTCGTCGACGCCGACATGATGGGCCGCGCGTACCCCGAGGCGCAGATGACCAGCGCCGCGGTCGGCGATCTGAAGCCCTGCCCGCTCACCTCGGTCGACGTGCGCGGCATCGAGACGATCGTCGAGAAGGTCCCGTCCTGGACGTGGATGGAGCGCATCAGCCGGCGCGTCTGCGTCGAATACGGCTCGACCGCCTCGACCTGCAAGGCGCCGCGCACGGGCGCCGAGGTCAAGCGCTGGGGCATTCCGCGCACCACGAGCAAGGCGATCGCGATCGGCGAGGCGGTGCGCGCGGCCCAGCGCCGCCACGACGATCCGGTCGCGGCGACCCTCGCCGTCGAGCCCGGCAAGGTGTTGTTCGCCGGCAAGGTGGCCGACGTCGAGCGGCGGACCACCGGGGGGTTCCTGCGCGGGGTTGTCCGTTTCGACGGGCTCGAAGTCTGGCACGGCCAAACGCTCGCCATCGACTTCCAGAACGAATGGATCATCGCGTGGCTCGACGGCGAACCGCTGGCGATGTCGCCGGACCTGATCTGCGTGCTCGATGCGACGGCGGGCGAAGCTATCGGCAGCGAGACGATCCGCTACGGCCAGCGCGTGACGATCATCGCCTTGCCGCCACCGGCGGTGTTCCTGAGCCCGC
>CAZLYV010000395.1:0-1625 GCA_964563665.1 uncultured Acetobacteraceae bacterium | reverse complement strand
AGCACCGCGGCGTGGATCGGCCACTCGATATGCAGCCGTCCCGAACCGGCGAGTTTGCGGCCAGCGAAATCGATCAGCGTGAAATCGCCGACCCCCTGCACTTCGCCGAGCCCGATGCCGGAGCGCTTGAGCCACAATCCGCGGCCGAGCGTGTCGCGCAACGACAGATGCTCGAGCGTCATGTCGGCGTGGCCTTCCATGTTGAGAATGCGGCACGCGCGCGCAAGCGTGTGCAGATCGTCGGAGAGCGAATTGCTTATCTTGATATCGCTCGACATGCGTTTCCCCGCGCCACGGTTTGCCGGTATATTCGCGATCAATCAATCCCAAGGCAAGGCGCACCGATGACGGTGACGATCGACGACATCCGCGCGGCAGCCCGACTTATCGACAAGGCGGTGGTCAAGACGCCGCTGATCGCCGCGCCGCACCTGTCGGCGATTACCGGCGTCGATATACGACTGAAGCTCGAGAGCCTGCAGCGCACCGGTTCGTTCAAAACACGCGGCGCGCTGGTCAAGCTGTTGAGCCTCGATGCCGCCGCCCGGTCGCGCGGCGTGATCGCCATGTCGGCGGGAAACCATGCGCAGGGCGTCGCCTACCACTGCCAGCTTCTCGCCATTCCAGCGACCATCGTCATGCCGAAGCTTACCCCCTTCACCAAAGTGGAAAAGACATCCGCATACGGCGCACGGGTCGTGCTGGAGGGAGATGGCCTGGCCGAAGCGGCGACCTATGCCATGGAGCGCTGCTCGGCGGAGAATCTGACCTTTATCCATCCCTACGACGACCCGCGGATCGTCGCCGGCCAGGGAACGGTGGGTCTGGAGCTGATCGCGGCTGCGCCGGATATCGACACGGTGGTGGTGCCAATCGGCGGCGGCGGACTCATTTCAGGGATCGCCACGGCGATCAAGGCGCTCGCCCCCCGAGTTCGTGTGATTGGCGTGCAGACGGCGCTGTTCCCGCACATGATCAAGCGCCTTCGCCCGGGCCTCGACGTCCCGCTCGATTCGAGCGAACGCGGCCGTTCGACCCTCGCCGAGGGCATCGCCGTGAAGGTGCCGGGCGAGCTCACGAGCAAGATCATCGCCGACACTGTCGACGATTTGATGCTGGTGAGCGAGGCCGGCATCGAGCGTGCGGTCAATCTTCTGCTGACCGAGGAGAAAATCGTCGCCGAGGGCGCCGGCGCCGCCCCGCTCGCCGCCGTGCTAAGCGAGCCGGGACGCTTCGCCGGACAGCGGGTGGCGATCATTGTTTCCGGGGGCAACATCGATCCGCGAATTCTGGCTTCGGTGCTGATGCGCGGGCTCGCCGCGTCGGGCCGAATGGCGCGGCTTCGAATCGAGATCACCGATGTCCCCGGCATGCTTGCGCGTGTCGCGGCAGCGATTGCAGGCGCCGGCGGCAATGTCATCGAGATCTATCATCAACGCCTGTTCCGCGACGTGCCGGTGACCCGCGCCGACCTCGACGTCATCGTCGAAACGCGCGACGCCGAGCATCTTCGGCAGATCATTGGCGCCCTGGAGGCGGCAGGGCTGTCGGTTCGCCAGCTCGACAACACCGCCGCCGAAGGCGCGGCTTCGGGCTGACGCCGGCCGATTTGGCCGATTCCCGTC
>CAZLYV010000394.1:0-1637 GCA_964563665.1 uncultured Acetobacteraceae bacterium | reverse complement strand
GCATCGCGCTTGCCGACACCGGGTCGGCACTGCTCGCCAACGAACAGGTGAAGGCAGCTTATCTCGGACTCTAGGACGCTGCCCGGGCTGTCAGACCGACCACCGGCGGCGATGCACGACCTTACTCGCAAGGGTTAGCGACAATAGGCCTGAAGCCGACCAAGATCGGCGACGTGAATGACGCTGCCGTGCGAGGCGACGCCGAAACTTGCGAGGTGACCGAAGGCGCGCGAGAGGCTTTCGGGCGACATGCCGAGCTTTTTCGCCAGCACCTTGCGTTCGTCGGCGAGCGTCAGGGTCGCCTCGCCCGAACTGGCGCCGGCCGTTCCAACGAGGTAGGAGGCAAGACGTTGGCCGGTCGTCTTGAGCTTCAGCTCCTTGTCCTGGGTTACGAGATTGCACCAGTACCGGGCCAGCATGTCGACGAGCGCCAGCGCCAGGCGCCGATCGCGTGCAACCGCATCGCGAAAGGACTGCGCCGGAATCAGGAGTAGGCGCGTGTCGGCCGTCGCCCGCGATGAGGCGATATGCGGGCGCCGCAATACAGCCACGGGGATGCCGATGCAATCGCCGGGGCCAAAGGTGTCGATCACCGTGTCGTGGCCGTCGGAACGTTGCGCGACGAGCCCGACCCTCCCTGAGAGGATCATGCAAACGAATGAAACTTCATCGCCCTCGCGGAACAAGATGGTCCCCTTGGGGCAATTCTCGATCGATGCGTCACGCACCAGGCGATACATCGCGCGCGCGCCGAGCGCGTCATAGAGCGGTATCTTCCTAAGGAGCTCGCGATCGGCAGGACGCATCTGACCTGGCCCGGTACAGGGAATGCGAAGGCCGCCGCTGTAGTGGCTCGCAGAAGCTGAAATCGGTGGACGTTCCCGGAAGTGCGACAACCCCGCGCCTTAAGAATGCATGAAAGACGCATTGGGCCGATCGAACATTGATCTGCATCAAATGATCCGCCGCACGCGTCGGGAGATGGGGCGCCGCTCGGGCCAAGATGAGAACGTCGCGTCTTACGCCGCCGCCACGTATTTGGTGCGCGGCCGAGCGCGCCACATCTCCTCGGCCATGGCTTGAGCGGCCGCCGGATCGGCGGCTTTGCCGGTCAGTCGCAGCGCCAAGGCGACCGTGCCGGTGATCGCCGCCTTCGGCGCAGGTAGGTCGCGCTCCCCGCGCCACAACGCGATCACCGAAGCTGGATCCAAATCCTCGCCGCGCCAGTTATACGCTGTCTCGGGCAACAGCGCCGGCCATTCCTCCTCGGTCGCGGCGCCGTCGTGAACCAGGCTTACCCGGCATGGCTTCAATGGATTGCGCTGCGCTTCGCCACCGCCTCCCTTGAAGATCGCCGCGAACGGCTGACCGAGACGAATTGCCGCCTGCTGCTGTAACGAACGATAGGGCGGGTGAAATACACCCTGCAGCTGATAGGGTGCTCCGAGCGGATTGAGCGCGCGCGCCAATGTGTTGACGACCGAACGCAAGCCGAGCAGCGGACGCAAGGCAAACAGATCGTCGAGCGGCGGGCAAAGATGTTCAAGCCCGATATACGCGAGATTGCTCCGGCCGATCGCCACGGCCGCATCGTCCAACGTCCGGCAGACCGGCAGGCCAAGGCGCTCGAACACCGG
>CAZLYV010000393.1:0-1642 GCA_964563665.1 uncultured Acetobacteraceae bacterium | reverse complement strand
GTAATCCTCGGCGTGAATCGGCACGTCGAAATTGAACACATGCGACAGATCGTCGATGTCGAGACCGCGCGCGGCGACGTCGCTGCAGACCAGAAGCGACACTTCGCCCTGCTTGAACGATTCGAGCGTCGCGGTCCGCTGATCCTGCTCCATGTCGCCATGGAGCGCTGCGACGCTGAATCCATGGCGCTTGAGGGCGCGGTAGAGGGTGTCGACGTCGCGCTTCCGGTTGCAGAAGATGAGCGCGTTCTTGACCTGGTGGGTAAAAATGAGATCGCCGAGCGCCGCCCGCTTGCCGTCCAAAGCGACCAGCGCCAAGCCTTGAACGACCGTCTCCGCCGGTGAGGCCGGCGGGGCAACAATGACCTCTTTGGGGTTCGAAAGGAAAGCATCGGCGAGCCGACGAATCTCGGGCGGCATGGTCGCCGAAAAAAACAATGTCTGGCGCAGAGGCGGAAGCAACCCGACGATCCGCTCGACGTCCGGGATGAATCCCATATCGAGCATGCGGTCGGCCTCGTCGATCACCAAAATCTTGACGTCGTTGAGTAGAATCTTGCCGCGCTCGAAGTGGTCGAGCAGACGGCCAGGCGTGGCGATCAGCACGTCGACGCCGCGATCGAGCAACTTGTCCTGGTCGCCGTAGGCGACTCCGCCGATCAGCAGCACCTTGGTGAGCTTGTGGTGCTTGCCGTAGACCTCGAAATCCTCGGCGACCTGCGCCGCGAGTTCGCGTGTCGGCTCGAGAATCAGCGAGCGCGGCATGCGCGCCTTGGCGCGGCCGCGGGCGAGGATGTCGATCATCGGCAGGGTGAACCCGGCGGTCTTGCCCGTTCCTGTTTGGGCGCTGCCGAGAACGTCGCGGCCCATGAGAACGTAAGGGATCGCCTGTTCTTGAATCGGCGTCGGCTGCTCGTACCCTGCGTCTGCCACGGCGCGCAGCACGTCCGGACCGAGGCCAAGATCAGAAAATTTCATTCGTGGATGCGTTGGATAAATTAAATGGCCCATCCCGGGCCGTGGGCGGCGCGAATATGATCGTCGGTCGATGTCGCGCCTGACAAGCGGGGCGGATAATAAGAGCCGGGGACGCAAAGTCAAGGATTCCCACGGCCTTGCGGCGACTAATACTCAGTCTCGCAAGGTTGCGTGGCGCGTGGCGTGCCTCAGCAGTCCAGCGAGACTGGGTATCATATCAAGATTTTGCTACGCGCGCTCAGGCGTCGCGCTGTGACGCGAAACTCTGAGCGCGAGTACAAGGAGCCTGTCTGAGAAATGCACGCGGTCGCGACGCTGCTGATTTTGGCCGGCTGGCAGGAGCGAAGCCGCGGGCGATGCTGGGCGTATCGGCAAGGCTTCGCGACGAATCAGCCGGCCAAAATCAGCAGCGTCCCGAATGGGTTGCGGCGAATTCGACCAGCAACGCGGCCACGTCCATTTCTCAGACAGGCTCCTGGGCGCAGCGGCGCGGAAACGATACGGTGGCACGCGATGCTGCTCACCCTCGAGCGTTCGATCCTGGTCGTGGTTCATTTGCAGGCCCGACTCGTGCCTGCGGTGGTCGCCGATGCCACAAGCTCGCGTCGGCGCGAGGACCATCAGGCGACCATCACGCGGCTGGTGCAGGCCGGCGTGACGATCG
>CAZLYV010000392.1:0-1642 GCA_964563665.1 uncultured Acetobacteraceae bacterium | reverse complement strand
GTTCGGGTGAAGCTGGCGCTTACGCTCGGGCGGTGGTATCAGCAGAAAAAGGGCTGTCGTCGCTGGTGAACCACGCGGTTTGCGGCGGCGCGCGAAGCGATCAGGGGGCGAGCGAGATGCAGGAAATTCTTCGCCAGCTCGAGGAAAAGCGCGCGCGCGCGCGCGCCGGCGGCGGGGCGCGCCGGATCGATGCGCAGCACGCCAAGGGCAAGCTCACCGCGCGCGAGCGGATCGAGCTGCTGCTCGACGAAGGTTCGTTCGAGGAATGGGACATGTTCGTCGAGCATCGCTCGACCGAATTCGGGATGGGCGAACAAACGATCCCGGGCGATGGGGTGGTGACCGGATGGGGAACGATCAACGGACGCCTCGTGTTCGTGTTCAGCCAGGACTTCACCGTGTTCGGCGGCGCGCTCTCCGAGGCGCATGCCGAGAAGATCTGCAAAATCATGGACCAGGCGATGCGGGTCGGCGCGCCGGTCATCGGTATCAACGATTCTGGGGGAGCCCGGATCCAGGAGGGCGTCGCCTCGCTTGGCGGTTACGCCGAAGTCTTTCAGCGCAACGTGCTCGCTTCGGGCGTCATCCCGCAGATCTCGCTTATTTGCGGGCCGTGCGCGGGCGGCGCCGTCTACTCGCCGGCGATGACAGATTTCATTTTCATGGTCAAGGACTCCTCGTACATGTTCGTGACCGGTCCCGACGTGGTGAAGACGGTAACCCACGAAACGGTGACGCACGAAGAGCTGGGCGGCGCCGTCACGCACACGACGCGCTCGGGCGTCGCCGACCTTGCCTTCGAGAACGACGTCGAAGCGCTTCTCCAGACCCGCCGCTTTATCGACTTTCTCCCGGTGTCGAACAATCACAAACCGCCAGTCCGGCCGAGCGCCGACAGCGTCGATCGCGCCGAGCCGTCGCTGGATTCGCTGGTGCCGCCCAATCCCAACAAGCCTTATGACATGAAGGAACTCATCCACAAGGTCGTCGATGAGAGCGACTTCTTCGAGCTGTCGCCCGATTTCGCCAAGAACATCATCATCGGCTTCGGACGCATCGAGGGCACCACGGTCGGCTTCGTCGCCAATCAGCCGATGGTGCTGGCCGGCTGTCTCGACATCGATTCATCGATCAAGGCGGCGCGCTTCGTGCGTTTTTGCGATTGCTTCAATGTTCCGATCGTCACCTTCGTCGACGTGCCTGGGTTTCTGCCGGGAACGGCTCAGGAATACGGCGGCATCATCAAGCACGGCGCCAAGCTCCTGTTTGCTTATGCCGAGGCGACGGTGCCCAAGGTCACCGTCATCACCCGCAAGGCCTATGGCGGGGCCTACGACGTCATGGCCTCCAAGCATCTGCGCGGCGACGTCAACTATGCCTGGCCGACGGCGGAGATCGCGGTCATGGGACCGAAGGGCGCGGTCGAGATCATCTTTCGCGCCGACAGCGGCGATGCCAAGAAGATCGAGGAGCGGACCGAGGAATACCGCCGCAAGTTCGCCAATCCCTTCATCGCCGCCGCGCGCGGCTTCCTCGACGACGTGATCATGCCCTCGGCGACGCGCTCGCGGGTCGCACGCGCGCTCGCCATGCTGCGCGACAAGAAGCTCGACAATCCGTGGAAGCGGCACGCCAATATTCC
>CAZLYV010000391.1:0-1656 GCA_964563665.1 uncultured Acetobacteraceae bacterium | reverse complement strand
GATGCGTCTCGGCGGCCGGCTCGATCGCCGGCTCAGCTTTTGTCGGGAGGCTTCAAGTGATAGCCGCGCCCGCGATAGTCGAAATCGTGCAATTCGCTGATCGGCACGGACGAGTCGGCGGGCGAGGCGTAATACGCGCGTATCTCGCGGATGCGGCCGCTATAGGTATCGAAGACGTACCATTCGTCACCGCGAAGCGCCGTGTTGGCCTTGCGCTTCCAATGCGTCCACTCGATCACCGCCTCCGGCGCGCTCGAGGAGCACAGGATCTTCTCGATGGTCCATTGCGAGCCGAGATTCTCGACGCACCAGACCCATTTGCGCGCGATCACGTCGGCGGTGCGCCAAGGAATCTCGGGCAGGCCGGGCGGAAAATAGTGTACGGCATCGGGCGTGAAGCAGGAGACCAGCGCCTCGTAATCGCCGGCGTTGCAGGCGTCGAAGTAACGGCGGATCGCCGCTTCCATATAGGCCGGCGTGATCTCAGGCATGGACGACCTCCTCGCCACGGCAGACATCGTTGAGCCGACGCGACAACTCGTGTCACTGCGTCGCGAATGTCGCGCGTTTTGTTCACCGCGACGGATCATTCGCCGAGCTACTGTAAATTGCAAGCCGTCGAAAGTAATCGCGACTTTATCCGGCGCCGCGGGCGGGCGGCGCCTCCGGGTCGAGCGGCCAGCGCGGGCGCGGCGAGAAGTCGAGCCCGTCACGATATCCGAGCCGCAGCCGCTCGAGGCCGGCCCAGGCGATCATCGCCGCGTTGTCGGTGCACAGATGCGGCGGCGGCGCCACCAACGCCAGCCCATGCATCGCCGCAAGCGCGCCGAGCCGCGCGCGAAGGGCGGCATTGGCGGCGACGCCCCCGGCGACGACCAGCGTCGTTGCATCCGGATGGCGCGCACCGAGCATCTCGATCGCGTTTGCCGTGCGATCGGCGAGGGTGTCGGCGACGGCGGCCTGGAAAGCCGCCGCAACGTCGCTGACATCTTGGGCGTCCATCCGCTCGCCCAGCGATTCAACCGTGATGCGAACCGCG
Organism: uncultured Acetobacteraceae bacterium; assembly: GCA_964563665.1. Lineage (GTDB taxonomy): Bacteria > Pseudomonadota > Alphaproteobacteria > CACIAM-22H2 > CACIAM-22H2 > CAZLYV01. The sequence goes on along the minus strand of CAZLYV010000391.1, from coordinate 617 downwards.
GTCTTGAGCCCGGCGAAGGAGAAGTCGCAGCCCGGCCGCCCCTTGAGCGGCCGCGGAAAGGCAAAACGCGTCGGGTTGCCCGACATCGCCGCCCGCTCGATCGCCGGCCCGCCGGGATAGCCGAGGCCCACCAGCTTCGCGGTCTTGTCGAACGCCTCGCCCACCGCGTCATCGATCGTCGTGCCGAGCCGCACGTAACGCCCGACGCCCTCGACCATCAGGAGCTGGCAATGGCCGCCCGAGACCAGCAACAAGAGATAGGGAAACGCCACGTCATCCGAGAGACGCGCCGATAGCGCGTGTCCCTCGAGGTGATTCACCGCAAGGAAAGGCTTGCCATGGACGAGCGCGATCGCCTTGCCGAGCGTCGCGCCGACGATCACGCCGCCGATGAGGCCCGGGCCGGCGGTGGCGGCGACGCCGTCGAGGTCGGCGAAGCCGACACCCGATTTGGCGAGCGCCCGAGCGACCAACCCATCCAGATGGTCGAGATGGGCGCGCGCCGCGATCTCCGGCACGATGCCGCCATAGGGCGCGTGCAGCGCTTCTTGCGACAGCACGAGATCGGCGAGAAGCTCGCGCCGCTCGTTGACCAGGGCGACCGCGGTTTCGTCGCA
>CAZLYV010000390.1:0-1699 GCA_964563665.1 uncultured Acetobacteraceae bacterium | reverse complement strand
TCTTGACGAACGATCTGGGAATCATCGCGCTCTTCGAGGGCGAGCGGCTCGCCGGTTACAACCTTGCGGTGGGCGGTGGACTCGGTATGACGCACAATAAGCCAGGAACCTATCCGCGGCTTGCGACTCCCCTCGTCTTCGTCGGGCCCGATGCGTTGCTGCCGGCCGTGCAAGCCGTTATCCGCCTGCAGCGCGATCACGGCGACCGTTCGGATCGCAAGCACGCGCGGCTCAAATATCTGGTCGACGAGTTTGGCGGACCACGGATCAAGGCGATGCTCGAAGCCTATTTCGGCGCCCCGCTCGAGGCGGCGCGTCCGATGCCGCCGTTTAGCGTGGTCGATCACATGGGGTGGCACCCGCAAGGTGACGGCCGTTGGTATCTTGGCGTTCCTGTTCCCAGCGGCCGCATCGTCGACCACGGCGAGTTCCGTTTGCGAAGCGGACTCCGCGCGGCCATTCGCGAACTTGGGCCCACGCCGATCCTCACGCCGACCCAAGACATCCTGCTCGCCGACATTCCGGCGGAGGCGCGCGACCGGGTCGAAGTAATTCTCCGCGCCCACGGCGTGACGCTTGCCGGCGAAATGTCGCCGGTGCGGCGCTGGGCGCTGGCCTGCCCGGCGCTGCCGAGCTGCGGCCTGGCGCTGACCGAAGCCGAGCGGGTGCGCGACGATATCATCGCCGATATCGAGCAGGCGCTTACCCGTCATGGCCTTGCCGAAGAGCGGCTAAGTGTCCGGATCACCGGATGCCCGAACGGCTGCGCGCGCCCCTATGCCGGCGATATCGGAATCGTCGGCCGCATGCCGGGATACTACGCGCTCTATGTCGGCGGCGATTTCGAAGGGACGCGGCTGAGCTTCCGGCTGTTCGACCGGCTGGCGCTCGGCGATATCGCTCGCGTGCTCGAACCGATGTTCGAACATTTCGCGCGCCACCGGCGCGCCGGGGAAGGATTTGGCGACTTTTGCCACCGGCATCCGCCCGAACTTCTGCGCGATCTGGCGCAAGTCGCCGACACGGCCGGCGAAGCCGTCGCCGACTGAGGCTCCGGCGATCCGGCCTCGGGCTGGCCCAACCCCGAAAAAGCCGGACGCCCGGGAGAGCCGTCAGGGCTCCCGCCGGGCGTCCTCGTGGAAGGGCAGCGCGAGGGAGAGGAACGCGTACGCCCTTCAGGTCGTGAGGCTTGCAAGCGTTAGGACGTCGGGGCGTCCTTCTTCTTGTCCGCGCCCTTTTGCTGACCCTGCTGGGCGCCGGTCTTCTGCGTCACCGCCGCGCCTTTCTTCTGCCCCGTGTGGGTCGTGGCGGCGGCGGCTTTCTTGGTGTCCTTCTTGCTGGTCGTCGAGACAGATTTCTTGGCCGGAGTCGCCGGGGTCGCGCTCTGGGCCGCCTGCCCCTGAACTTGCGCCGGCTGCGCAGGCGTGGCGGGCGTCGCACCCTGGGCGAACGCGGCGGCCGGCAGCGCAAGGCCGAGGGCAAGAGCAATGGCAAGTGTCGTCTTGTTCATCGTCGTATCTCCTGGATATTGAATTTTCGGCCTTGGATTGCCGAACCGCCATCAAAACGCGCGCCGGGCGAAGTTATTCCCGACCTTCCGCCGCCGGCTGCCGGCCCCGAAATTCGGTGAATTTCAATGGCCTCGCGCGAGCTGGCCGAAGCGCCGGCACCCCTGCATTTCAGGTGGCGGAAATGCGAG
>CAZLYV010000389.1:0-1704 GCA_964563665.1 uncultured Acetobacteraceae bacterium | reverse complement strand
AGCTCGCCTCAATGACCGACATCATCGCGCGCAAACCCGATATCGACAGCGTTTCGGCGATCATCCGCGAGGCGGCCGAGACCTACATCCTGCCGCGATTTCGTCGGCTCGCCGACGGCGAGGTGCGCGAGAAGGGTCCGGGAAATCTCGTCACCATTGCCGACGAGGAGGCCGAGCGGTTTCTCGAATCGGCGCTCCGCGACGTTGTCCCGGGCGCCGCGATCGTCGGCGAGGAAGCCGTAGCGCGCGACCCGGCGGTGCTTGACCATCTTATCGCCGATAGACCGACTTGGATCATCGATCCCCTCGACGGGACGCACCAGTTCGCGCACGGCCGGGACGATTTCTCGATCATCATCGCCTACCTCGCCAATGGCGCCGTCGCCGCGGGCTGGATCCATGATCCCTTGCGCCACGCCACGGTCGTCGCCGAGCACTCGGGCGGGGCTTGGCTCGACGCGACCGAAGCGCCGCGTCGCCGCTTGAGCGTCGCTGCCGACCGCCCGCTTCATGCGCTCGAAGGAACCCTGCTCGGACGGGTGCCCGGCGGCGCCCGCGCAAGGGACGTTGCCGCCGCAAGCGGCCGACTTGGTCCCTTGCGGCCGGGCGGTTCGAGCGGGCGGATCTATATGGGGCTGGCCGAAAAGCGTTTGGACTACGCCTATTTTACCCGCGCCTGGCCGTGGGATCATGCGGCCGGCGCCCTTATTCATCGCGAGGCCGGCGGCCACGGCGCCTTCACCGACGGATCTCCCTACTCGCCGCGCCGCCATATCGGTTCGCTGCTCTTCGCCGGCAATCCCGAGACTTGGCGGGCGATCCGCGCGATCCTCGAAGGTGACCACTGAGCTGTGGTCCCTGATCGCTGACGCAGCCGAGGTTGCGTTCACGCGAAAGCGCCCAGAAGGGTATAATCGCGTCCATCGTCACCCCTTCGCGAGTCGCCCATGGGTCGGGTTGGTCGGTTGGTGCGGTGTACAATGGTCGCCCTGGCGTTCGTTCTGCCGGGGCTGACGGGTGTTCGCGCGGCCGAGATCGATCTGGCGCTGGTGCTGGCGGTCGACGTATCGCGCAGCATCGACGACGATGAATTCACGCTCCAGCGGCGCGGTTACGCGCAGGCGTTCACCAACCCCGCGGTGATCAATGCGATCCGCTCGAACCCGAGGCACCAGATCGCGGTCGCGTTCGTCGAATGGGCAGGCTCCGACTTTCAGCGCCTGGTGATTCCGTGGACCCTGATCAGCGACGCCGAGAGTGGCCAGCTCCTCGCCGAGTCGATCTTGCGCGAACCACGCTCGTTCTTTGGCTGGACCTCGATCAGCGGCGCGATCGATTATTCGGTGACGGTGCTGCGTACTTCGCCCCACGATGCGACGCGCCAAGTGATCGACGTCTCGGGCGACGGCGTCAACAACAGCGGCCGATCCTCCGATGACGCCCGCGCCGACGCGGTCAGGGCCGGCGTCACCATCAACGGCCTGGTGATCATGAATGAGCGGCCCACGCCGGGGTTCATCTTTCAACCGCAGCCGCAGCTCGATTTCTTCTACCGCGATCACGTCATCGGCGGCCCGGGCGCCTTCCTGATCGTCATCGACGATTTCGATTCGTTCGCCTACGCCATCATCAACAAGCTCATCCGCGAAATCGCCGGTGACCTTACGCCCCAGGACGTGGCAAGAGCGGAGCCGCTCCGCTAAG
>CAZLYV010000388.1:0-1707 GCA_964563665.1 uncultured Acetobacteraceae bacterium | reverse complement strand
GCGATCGAGATCACCACGCCGGGAAAACCGGAGGTGCTCGTCGCGGCGAGCCGGCCGACGCCCAAGCCCGCCGCCGGCGAGGTGCTGATCCGTGTCGCCGCCGCCGGCGTCAACCGGCCCGACGTGCTGCAACGCTACGGGAAATATCCGCCTCCGCCCGGCGCTTCCGACATTCCAGGGCTCGAGGTCGCCGGTACGGTGGTCGCCGCGGCGCCCGACGTCGGCTGGCCCAAGGTCGGCGATCCGGTGTGCGCGCTGCTCGCTGGCGGCGGCTACGCCGAGTACGCGGCAGCACCGGCGCCGCAGTGCCTGCCGGTGCCCAAGGGCCTGTCGCTGATCGAGGCGGCGGCGATGCCCGAGACGTTCTTTACGGTGTGGACCAACGTGTTCGAGCGCGGGCGGCTCAAGGCGGGCGAGATCATCCTGATCCACGGCGGGGCGAGCGGCATCGGCACGACGGCGATCCAGCTTGCCCGCGCCTGGGGTGCGCGCGTATTCGCCACCGCCGGAACCCCGGAGAAGTGCGCGGCGTGCCAAAGGCTGGGCGCCGAACGGGCGATAAATTATCGGACCGAGGATTTCGTGCAGGTGGTCAAGGACGCCACCGGTGGCGAGGGCGCCGACGTGATCCTCGACATGGTGGGCGGCGACTATGCCCAGCGCGACCTCGAGCTTCTGCGCATCGAGGGCCGGGTCGTGCAGATCGCCTTCCTCAAGGGAAGCAAGGTCGAGATCGACCTCAATCCGTTGATGCGCAAGCGCCTCACCTATACCGGCTCGACGCTTCGCGCACGCTCGATCGCCGAGAAGGGCGCCATCGCCGCCGCCGTGCGAAAAAACGTCTGGCCGCTGGTCGAGGCGGGGAAGGTGAAGCCGGTGATTCACGCCACCTTCCCCTTGCGCGAGGCGGCCGAGGCGCACCGTCTGATGGAGGCCGACGGCCACATCGGCAAGATCGTGCTCACCGTTATTTGACCGAGGAATCGGCGCGACGGGGCGTTTGACACGGCCGTAGGCGCTCTATATAGCTCCTCGCAAATCTCGACATGAATGCAGGCCCTAGAACGCGCGTCTCACGCCAAGCGTGACGCTCGGCTTTGAGGAGGATCGATGCCGCTGCCGCTGATGCCCAAGGCCACTGCCGTCTGGCTGGTGGAGAGTACGCCGTTGACCTTCGAGCAGATCGCCGATTTCTGCGGCATGCACCCGCTCGAGGTGCAAGGAATCGCCGACGGCGAGGTCGCGATCGGCATCGTCGGCCTCGATCCGGTCGCCAATGCGCAGCTCACCCGAGAAGATCTCGATCGTTGCATCAAGGATCCAGCCGCGCGCCTGACGCTCGCCTCGACCGCGCTGCCGCAGCCGGCGGCGACGCCCAAGGGCGCCCGCTATACGCCGGTCTCGAAGCGCCACGACAAACCTTCGGCGATTTCCTGGTTGTTGCGCCATCATTCCGAGCTCACCGATGCGGTCATCGGCCGGCTCATCGGCACGACCAAGGCGACGATCCAGAAGGTGCGCGACCGCACGCACTGGGATATCTCCAACATCAAGCCGACCAACCCGGTCGGCCTCGGCCTGTGCACCCAAGAGGCGCTCGACGAGGCGCTCGACAAGGCGCATCGCGCCGCCGAACGGGTCAAGCGCGAAAACGAGCGCCGGGCGCGCCGCGCGGCGAAGTCGCTCGCCGAAGCCCAGGCCGCCAAG
>CAZLYV010000387.1:0-1716 GCA_964563665.1 uncultured Acetobacteraceae bacterium | reverse complement strand
TCGAAAAGACGAAGCCGGCCGCGCGCTTCGCTCAGGACGGCTTGACGGCTATCCCAAGGTTTTGCAACAAGGCCCGCGCGGCGGCCCGCGCCTCGCGCGCCGCCGGACTCTCGCGATCCACCAGCGCGGTCACGGTTGCCCCCTCGACCAGAATGAAGAGTTGGCCGGCGATCTTCGCTGCCTGGGGCAAGCCGGCTTCGCGGCACAACCCTTCGAGGTAGGCGCGGAGCTTGCGCTTGTGATCGAGCGCGATGCGGCGAATCGGGCTCGTCGCGTTCGGCGTCTCGGCCGCGGCGTTGATAAAGGCGCAGCCGTTGAATTCCGCCGAGCCAAACCAGTCGGCGAGCGCGTCGAAGACCGCCAGGATCCTTTCCGGCCCCGGCGGCAGTTCCCTTGCTGCGACGTCGCCACTGAGCCACGCCATCCACCGTTCATCGCGCCGCTTCAGCACCGCGACGACCAGCTTCTCCTTGGAGCCGAAGTAATTGTAGAGACTCATCCGTGCCGTATCGGCGGCATCGATGATCGCCTCCGTGCCCGCGCCGCGGATGCCGCGGCGGTAGATGAGTTTTTCGGCGGCGTCGAGTAGGCGCTCGCGCGCCGAGGGCGTAGCGGGCATGGCTCGAATTCCCTTTGCACCAATCGCCGGCAAGTCGGTGTCGCCGTCAACCAGCGCATTTTGCACCGATGGCGGCGCGCCTCCAAGTACGCCTTGCGCCGCCTACGGATATCCTTGGCACGGCATGGCGCGACGCGACATCGTCGCGACGGCGCGATTCAATAATTTTCGGGAAGATAGCCGAACCGCGCCATCTCCTCGCGGTGCGCGGAAACGGTGTCGCGGACCTGAGGCTCGGACAGCGCCTCCTTCCATTGCCCCGCCCGCCCTTCGCGAAAGAAACGCGCGGCGGCCTTGGGCTTCTCGGTAAATCCACGCGCCTCTTCTTGCGCGCGCAGTTTTTCGAAGCTGGTCGCCGCGATCGCCGCATCGAGTTGCGAATCGGCCGGCGTCAAGAGCAGGAACTTGCACAGCCGGCCGAAGGTCTCGCGGGGCGTCTCCAGCATGTCCTCGTAGCGCATCACGAACAGCTCCGGGATCGGGCGGCGGGTCCAGGAATGCACGTTCTCCGACCACGAACCGTAATACTGATACGCCATCTTTTCGTTGTTGGGCACGATCAGTCCCGGCTGGTTCATCTGGCGGATCGCCCGAGGGATATCGGTTCCCATGTGGTGGGCGAAGGAAATCGCCACGTCGAGCGGGTTGCGCACGATGTAGATCACGCCGGCGGTCACCTTGAGGTTGATCATCGGCGCGCCGTGGGCGCTGACCAGCGCGTTGTGCGTCTTGACGAAGGTGAGCCCCTTGGTTTCCTCGGCGATCTTCGCCTGCGCGGCGAGCCGCACCGAGGCGACCTCGTCCATCGAACATTCGGCCAGCGGCCGCTCGAGCAGGCCCTGATACCAAATCGTCCCGCTGTCGCCCGGCGTCAGCTGCTTCATGCGGTTGATGTCGTGCGCCTGCCCGGTATCGGCGAGCAAGGTGTTGAGAAAGTTTCGCGTCCACGTGTTCCCGGACTTGGGATACGAGGCAAGCCAAACCAATCCGCCCATCGTTCGTGCTCCTGGAAATTCGACCCGTCCCGAGACCGAGCAAGACTCCGGGGGCAGCGGGACGATGACAGGCAATCGCGCCAAGACGCGGGGCAAGTCAAT
>CAZLYV010000386.1:0-1718 GCA_964563665.1 uncultured Acetobacteraceae bacterium | reverse complement strand
GATTTAGGTAACGGAATGGATAACGGCCGGCTAAGCGGGCTAGTTCGTTTCAGCTCCCTGTATCGCCATCGGCCTCCACCGCCCACCAGGGTGGCAAAGCCACACCATCGGAGCCGTCAACGCCTCGAGTGCCATCACGGCGCCATCGATCAACAGACCGTCATAGGCCGACCGCTGCGGCGTGTGGCCCCGATGACGTTAAGACCGCGCTCCAAACCGAGCCGCAATCAATCAGCTCTTCGCGCCGTGCCGGTCACGCGTACGTGCGCGATCTGCGATTATCGTATTTCAATTATTGCGATCTTGACGAGTCGTCCGAGACTGACGTATGGACTGCGCCCGGTTCGGTCGATCCGTGTAGATCGTGCCAAGCGGCTCGCCGTCGAGCGACGAATAGAGAGGCATCTGCCGCCATGTCGTTGTCGCACAATCTCCCTCTTGCATTTGCCGGGATTGCACTACGCTCTCGTGACCGGGCGTACCGCCGGCAAACCATTCGCCGACGCAAGGGGCGATGTCGCACGGGATAAATCGACCCTGTTCCCGTGCCAAGACACAGCCCCTCCCGGCCGATCCGCGGAGGGGTTTTTGTTTTCAGGAGATCGCTATGGACCCGACGACGAGCAAATTTGAATTGATCGAGACCGACGGCAGGCCGATCAAGGCCTGGACGAGGGGCGTGCCGGTCGAGGATAAAGCCCGCCAGCAGCTTGAAAACGTCGCCCGCCTCCCGTTCATCCACTCCCACATCGCTGTCATGCCGGATTGCCACTGGGGCATCGGCGCGACGGTCGGCAGCGTGATTCCGACCATCGGCGCGATCATCCCGGCGGCCGTCGGCGTCGATATCGGCTGCGGCATGGCGGCGATTCGCACCAACCTTCGCGCCGCCGATTTGCCCGATGACCTGTCGCCGATCCGCTCCGATATCGAGGCGGCCGTTCCCCACGGGCGGAGCGACCAGGGCGGACGCAACGACATTGGCGCCTGGCGGGTCGATCCGCCGGCGGCCGCCGCCGCGGCGTGGGAGGGCCTGAAGGACGGCTACGCGCGTATACTCGATGCTCATCCCAAGGCCGGCCACCCACGGACGGTGGGTCAGCTCGCCACGCTTGGCACCGGAAACCATTTCGTCGAGCTCTGCCTCGATGAACAGCAGCGCGTGTGGGTGATGCTCCACTCAGGTTCGCGCGGGCCGGGCAACAAGCTCGGAACCTACTTCATCGAATTGGCCAAATCCGAGATGCGGCGCTGGTTCATAAACCTGCCCGACGCGGACCTCGCCTATCTCGCCGAGGGTTCAGCGTACTTCTACGACTACGTCCGCGCGGTAAGCTGGGCGCAGAGCTACGCGCGCATCAACCGGCAGTTGATGATGGAGGCCGTGTTGAATGTCCTGCATGCCCATTTCCCCGCCGTCGAAACCGACGAGCGTGCGGTCAATTGCCACCACAACTATGTCGTTCAAGAGGAGCATTTCGGCCGCAGCGTTTGGGTGACGCGCAAGGGCGCGGTCCGCGCCGGCGTGGACGAATTCGGAATCATCCCGGGGTCGATGGGTGCCAAGTCCTTCATCGTTCGCGGCCGCGGCAATCCACAGGCATTCCACTCGTGCGCCCACGGCGCAGGACGGGCGATGTCGCGACACGAGGCGCGTCAGCGATTCACGCTCGCCGATCACGCCAAAGCGACGGCGCATGTCGAGTGCCGAAAGGACG
>CAZLYV010000385.1:0-1718 GCA_964563665.1 uncultured Acetobacteraceae bacterium | reverse complement strand
TTCTAAATTGATATATGGAACCGAATCGAGCCGCTGCAAGACGTCGGCCGGGGCCCGCCATTCACAATCCCTTTATCGCCTTTTTCAATAACTTAGAACCGTTTGACAGGAGAAACTGGCGCTACAAGCGTGCCGCTCGAACACAGTTTGGAAAAGTCTCCGCCCCAGATCAGGCCGCGCCGCCTGCGGAGCCTGTACGCGTCGCCGACCGGGCGCGCGCGGCATCGCCAAAGGCGGCAAATATGCCTATGGCAAGCCGGTCGGTGCGTATGTGCCACTCCGGATGCCACTGCACGCCAAGCGCGAAGGTCGCCGGCCGCCCATCGGCGAGGCGATCGAGCCGCACCGCCTCGATCACGCCATCGGGCGCGCGCGCTTCGACCGCGAGCCCGGGCGCCAGACGGTCGATCGCCTGGGCGTGGAGGGAATTCACCCTTGCTTCGCTGGCGCCGGCGAGCCTGGCGAGCAGCCCGCCTTCGGCCAGCCTCACCGAATGGACCAGCGCGTAGCGCTCCTCGTTCGGCAGATCGCGCGGCGCCCGGTGGTCGTGTTTGCCGGGGAGCTCGTGGACGTTTTGATGCAGCGTGCCGCCGAGCGCCACGTTGAGTTCCTGGTTGCCGCGGCAGACCGCCAGCAGCGGCAAGCCGGCGGCGAGCGCGGCGCGGATCAACGGCAACGTCGTTTCATCGCGCTTGGGATCGTGGAGCGTGCCGACCCGCGAGGGCGGCCCGGCATAGCGATGGGGCTCGACATTCGACGGACTGCCGGTCAGGAAGAGACCGTCGAGCCGGGCCACCAGATCGTTGGGATCGAGATCGGGCCCGAGCGCCGGGACGATCAGCGGCACGCCGTGCGCGCCATCGGTCACCGCGCGTACGTACTGCTCGGCGACGGCATGGAAGACGTGCCGTTCGATCGGGCGCATGCATGCCGAAACGCCGATCAGCGGCGGTGAAACGCGCCCGCTCATCGCGTTTCGGGCGGCGTCGCGGGGAGTGCCAGGGTGAACAGCGATGAATCCAGCGCCACGTCGGTATGGGCATCTTGAAGCGCCACGCGCGTCACCGCCCCTTGCGCGTCGACCACCTGCCAATTCACCAGCGCGAACGGCCGCTCGGTGAAAACCAGCGTGATCCGTCCGGCGCGCGGATCGGCGGTCTGGGCAAGCGTGATGCGCAGCACCGCCGCGCCCCGTTCGATCTGCGTCACCGTAACGTCGCCGGCGAGCCGGATGCGCTCGGCGACCAGGATCGCCGCCGGCGTCGTGCTCAGCGGCAGATAGGCCGACGTCTTGAGGTCCTTGTCGTATTGCAGAAGGAGGCCGTTGCTGACGATCAACAACAGCGGCACCGGCGGATCGTATTCAAGCCGCAAGCGGCCCGGGCGGGAAAGATAGAACGTTCCCTCGGCGGTCTGCCCCCTGTCGCCGAACTGCTGGAATCGCGCTTTTAGCGTATGCAAGCCGTTGAGATAGGCCTCCACGCGCGCGATGTCGGCCTTGTTGGCATCGGTCAATGCCGGCGCCGGAGTCACGCGCTGGGCGAGCGCGGGCGAGTGTCCCGGGTCCCCCAGGATAAAGATGCCAACACCGAGCGCCGCCGCAGCGAAAAGGCGTCCGAACATGGGGCGGCGGTGCGGCAAATTTACGGCCATTCAGAAGTCAACCTCGGTCCGATTACGGGAAATCATTGATGCGCGGCACACCCCCCACCCTAGCC
>CAZLYV010000384.1:0-1737 GCA_964563665.1 uncultured Acetobacteraceae bacterium | reverse complement strand
ACGACGTCCCGCGATGTCCTCCCAACCACCGATCAGCGAGCTCGTGTCCTCGGCGCTCGCCTGCCTGAAGGACAATCGGTCGGTGGAGGCCGAGAAACTGCTGAGCGAGGCGCTGAAGCGCGATGCTGGTGACGTGAACGTGCTCCATTTGGCGGGCGCCGCCGCCCTGATGCGCTCCAGATTCGAGCAGGCCATCACGTTTCTCGAGGCCGCCCACGCGATCGATGGAAACAATTCCTCGATCGAGAACAATCTCGGGCTCGCTTATTTCAAGACCGGGCAGCATCCCCGGGCGCTCGAGTTTTTCGACCGCGCCTTGAAGCTCAAGCCGGACTACGTGGAAGCCGCCTATCACGCCGGCATGTGCCGGCGCGCCATGGGCGATCTCGAAGGAGCGATCGTCGCCTACCGGGCCGCGCTCAAGGTCAAGCCGAAATTCGCCTCCGCCTGGTCCAATCTCGGCAACGTCTACATCGACAAGAATCAGCCGGCCGCCGCGGTCGCCTTGTTCGAGAAAGCATTGGGCTTCGAGCCCGACCTTCCCGAAGCGCTGAACGGCCTCGCCCACGCCCGGACCGATCTCCTGGATTACGAAGCGGCGGAGGCCGCCTGCCGCCGCGCGATCGCGGTGCGTCCGACGATGTCGGAAGCGCACAACAATCTGGGGCTGATCCTCCAGAACCAGGGCCGCATACCCGAGGCGCTCGCCTCCTACCGCCGCGCCCTCGAGGCGAAGCCGGGCTCGATCGCCGCGCGCGACAATCTTTTGTTCTGCCTCAATTATGATCCGGCGACCGATCTGCAAACGTTGTACGAGACTTCGCGCGCGCTCTGCCCGCCGCTGGATTCAACGCCTCCGGGTGGCCCGGAAAGCCATCGAAATCTCGCCGCCGGCGATCGGCTTCGCGTGGGCTATGTTTCGGCCGATTTTCGCCGACATTCCTGCGGCTATTTCCTCGAGGCGTTGCTCGCCAACCACGACCGCCGCCGGTTCGAGATATTCGCCTACGCCGACGACCGGCGGAGCGACGACATCACCGAGCGTCTTAAACCGATGGTCGATCATTGGCGGAGCCTGATCGGGCTTACCGACAAAGCGGTGGCCGCCCTCGTCCGCAACGATCGCATCGATGTGCTGGTCGATCTGGCCGGTCATACGGCGGGAAATCGTTTGAGCGCGTTTGCCGAGAAGCCGGCGCCGATTCAAGTGAGCTGGCTCGGGTACCCTGCGACTACCGGAATATCAGCGATCGACTATCGCTTTACCGATGACATCGCCGACCCGCCGGGTGCGACGGAGCGTTTCCATACCGAAACGCTGTGGCGCCTGTCCGGCGGGTTTCTCTGCTACACGGCCCCGCGCGAGACGCCGCCGGTATCGCCCTCGCCATGCGGCACGGGGCAGCCGCTCACCTTCGGCTCGTTCAACAATCTCGCCAAGGTGAACCGGGCGGTGCTCGAGGCGTGGGCGGGGCTCTTGTCGGCTGTCGCGGGTTCGCGTTTGCTTCTTAAATCGAAGGCGCTCCGCTCAGCCGACGTTCAGCAGCGGGTTTGGGAAGTCTTCGCCGGGCGCGGGATCGCGCGCGAACGCATCATTCTCGAAGGCTGGGCGGAAGGGCTTGCCGCGCATCTCGCCCTCTACGGCAAGGTCGACATCGCGCTCGATACCTTCCCCTATAACGGCACGACGACCACGTTCGAGGCGCTGTGGATGGGCGTGCCGGTGATCTGCCTTGC
>CAZLYV010000383.1:0-1741 GCA_964563665.1 uncultured Acetobacteraceae bacterium | reverse complement strand
CATGCCCGAGGGTAGCGCCGTCCGACCCTGAGCGGTGGGTTAACGTGTCAATGCCGACGCGCGAGCTGCCGCGGTTCTCGCACTTGATCTGAATCAAGGGTTGGGCTTGGCGGGGGGAGCATTATTTCACGTCTTCATATCGTCGATAACCGAGGCGCCCATGCAGCTCCCGCTCCAGATCACCTTCCGCAACATGACGTCGTCGGCCTTTATCCGCGCCCGCGTGCGCGAGCACATCAATCAACTGGAGCAGTTCTTCGACCGCATCGTGAGTTGCCGTGTCGTCATCGAGGCGCCGAATCGCCGCCGTCGCCGGGGCAAGCTTTACAAAGTCTCGCTCGACATCAAGGTGCCCGGTGGCGAGATCGCCGCGACGCGCAATCCTGCCGCGCATCATGCTCACGAGGATGTCTATGTCGCGATCCGCGACGCATTTGAAGCTATCGAGCGGCGCCTCGAGGATCACGCGCGACGCCGGCGCGGCGTCGTCAAGGCGCATGCATCGGCTTGGGCGACCGCGAAGGTGGACGCGCTCGTCTCCGCGCAAGGGTTCGGCTTCCTTAAAACCGCCGCCGGCGACCAGATCTATTTCGACCGCAACGCCGTCGACGGCGATTTCGCGCGTCTGGTGGTAGGACAGCCTGTACGGTGCGAAGTCGAGCAAGGCGAGAAGGGTCTTCAGGCCACGATCGTTAGACCGTCGGCGCAGCGTCCGGGACGCAAGACTCGGCGGGCGGCGAATAAGCGTTGAGGGACGCTTGGCTTTCGTGCCGGAAGCGTTTCTCATCGAAAATCTGCCCGATCCTGCGGCCCGAACATTTGAACTCGTCGAGCGTAAAGGGCTCGGTCATCCAGATACGATCTGTGATGCGCTCGCCGAGGCAGCGTCACGCGCGCTTTGTCGCTGGTATCTCGATCGCTTTGGCTTCATCCTCCACCACAATCTCGACAAAGTCCTTCTCGTCACCGGTTCCGCGCGGCCCGCCTTCGGGGGCGGCTCGATCGATACGCCGATCGAGATCTATCTTGCCGGGCGCGCAAGCATGGCCTATCGCGGAGTCACCGTTCCGATCGGGGAAATCGTCGTCGAGGCGTGCCGGGGATGGCTGACGAACCACCTGCGGTATCTCGACATTGCGCGGGATGTACGGTTCCACGTCCGCATTCATCCTTGTCGTTTCCGAAAATGCGATTCGTAGTCGAGATCGCGCCAAAGAGCGGATTCGTGTATTGATGTCCGGCAATGATCGGGATCACGCGATTGGTGCTGGCGGCGGTTCTGTTGCTCGGCAAATCGCGATCTCGGTTCCTGGCCGAGATCTTGGTGCTGAGACATCAACTCAACGTCCTGCGCCGAGCCACCCCAAGTCGGGTTCGTCTCACCAACATTGATCGGGGCTTATTCGTCTGGCTCGACCGACTCTGGCCGGGTGCCTTGGGATCAGTCTCTATCCTGCGGCCGGAGACGATCGTGCGCTGGCACCGGCACGGGTTTCGCGCTTACTGGCGCTGGCGCTCTCGCGGCCTGCCCGGCCGGCCGCGGGTTCCGAAGGACGTCAGAGACCTCATTCGTGAGATCAGTCTCACCAACCCACTCTGGGGCGCGCCGCGGATCCATGGCGAGATCCTGAAGCTTGGCATCGACATCGCGCCGTCGACGGTCGCGAAGTACACGGCGAAGCATCGCCGGCCGCCATCCCAATCCTGGCGAACGTTTCTGACCAATCACGCCGACGGAATC
>CAZLYV010000382.1:0-1746 GCA_964563665.1 uncultured Acetobacteraceae bacterium | reverse complement strand
AGACGAGGACGCGCGACGACGCGCGCCGCAGGAGACTCCGATGGCACGCAAAGCACGCAAAGGCCCGCGCCCCACCGGCGCGCGCCAAGCCGATCCCGAGCGGCGGATCATCGACGCGGCGCTCGACCTTGCCGCCGAGCACGGCTGGGCGCGAACCAGCCTCGGCGCGATCGCCAAGGCGGCGGGTATTCCGCCGGCCGACCTCTACGCCCGGTTTCCTTCGAAGGTAGCGATCTTGCGAGCATACCTTGCGCAAATCGACGAGGCAGCTTTGGGCCCCCCGGTGGCGGCCGACGAACCGGTGCGCGATCGTCTGTTCGATCTCGTCATGCGCCGTTTCGATGCGCTCGCTCCCCACAAGGCAGGCGTGCGTGCAATCCTCGCCGACCTGCCAGCCGATCCCGCCACCGGCCTTTGTTTAGGGCCGCGGTTCCTGCGCTCGATGACGGCGCTCGCCGATGCCGCCGGGGTGAAGACTACGGGGCTCCTGGGGGCTCTTCGCGTGAAGGCGTTGGCGGCGACCTATCTTTGCGTCATGCGGACCTGGTTCGATGACGAAAGCGCCGACAAGGCATCAACCATGGCGGCGCTCGACCGACGATTGAAGCGATTGGAAATGCTTGAAAATTCGGTTCCAGCTTGGAAACCCAGGGAAGCTTCCGCGCTCCACTGACGGGCATTTTGCTGCACTGCAACAAAAGGATTTGACGGCAATATGCGCCGGGGGCGATACTAGGATCACGCACGAGAGGCGACGGTTGATCGCGAGGTGATCGATCTGCGCCCCGCCGCGAAAGGAGCAGGGCCATGGCGAAATCCGGCATGTACGGCGAAGATTTCGATTTCTCGAAGATGATGGACTTTTCCAGGATCGCTTCGGACTTCAGGATGCCCGGCGTCGACATGAGCGCGCTAATGGAGAGCCAACGCCGAAATCTCGACGCGCTTACCCAGGCGAACCGGCGCGCGGTCGAGGGAATGCAGGCGGTGGCCAAGCGACAGGCCGAGATCATGCGCCAAATGATGGAAGAGGCGAGCGGCGCGATGCGCGAGGTCATGGCGGCTGGCAGCCCCGAGGACAAAGCGTCGCGGCAGGCGGAAATCGCCAAGGCGGCGTTCCAGCGCGCACTCGCCAACATGCGCGAACTTGCCGACATGGTCACCCAATCGAATCAGGAAGCGTTCGAAGTGATCAACAAGCGGGTGGCCGAGAGCCTCGACGAACTCAAAGGCATCATGGCCAAGCCGGCCAAGAAGTAGGGCATTGGCTTCGTACGCGAGCCGCGCGCTCGATCGCGCGCGCCGGCCGCCGGGTTGCCGGCGGCCTTTTTTTATGCCGTATTTCCCGCTGGCCGCTCGCTGTGGAGCGGCGCCACAAGGGCAGAGGCGGGCCGATGACGATCAGTTACGACGATTTTGCCAAAATCGACATACGCGTCGGCACCGTGGTGAGCGCGGAGCCATTTCCCGAGGCGCGCAAGCCGGCGCTCAAGCTGCGGGTCGATTTCGGTCCCGAATTAGGCATCAAGAAAGGTTCAGCCCAGCTCACGGCGCACTATACGCCCGACGCCCTTCTCGGCCGTCAGGTGGCGGCGGTGGTGAATTTCCCACCGCGCCAGATCGGCAAGTTCCTCTCTGAGGTGCTGGTGCTGGGATTTCCGGACGGCAACGGGGCGGTGGTGCTGATCGTCCCCGATCGGCCGGTGCCGACCGGCGGCAAGCTGTTTTGAGCAGGAATTTCGGGTC
>CAZLYV010000381.1:0-1750 GCA_964563665.1 uncultured Acetobacteraceae bacterium | reverse complement strand
AAATGGTGGGCGCGACAGGGATTGAACCTGTGACCCCTACCATGTCAAGGTAGTGCTCTCCCGCTGAGCTACGCGCCCTCGCCGTTCAGGCCGGGGCGGACTATACAAGATCGCAATCGCTTGGCAAGCGCGGGACGGACGCGCGCTTCGCCGCCCTTGCGCGGGTCGCGTTACGATGCTGGCGGGCGAAAAAATGGCGGCGCGCCGCGGCTGGCGGGCCGCCGCTGGTCGGTGGTGACAGGCATTGCGGATTGCTCTAAACGATTAAGCATGCGGACCAACCTCGCGACCGCCGAAGACTTCGATCCCCCGCTTTCGATCGACGCCCCAGCCCGCCAGACGATGCCGGTGGTCTTCGCCTCGCCGCACAGCGGCAATCTTTATCCGCGCGATTTCGTCGCGTCTTCGCGGCTCGATGCCCTCACGTTGCGCCGCTCCGAGGATGCGTTCGTCGACGAGCTGTTCGCCGCCGCGCCCACTTCCGGCGCGCCGCTCCTCAAGGCGTTTTTTCCCCGCGCTTACGTCGATCCCAACCGCGAAGCCTATGAACTCGACCCGGCGATGTTCGCCGACGAGCTTCCGGCGTGGGTCAACACCGCCTCGCCCCGCGTCGGGGCCGGGCTCGGCACGATTGCCCGCGTCGTCGCCAACGGCGCCGAAATCTACAAGGGCAAGCTCCATTTTGCCGAGGCGCGGGCGCGAATCGAGGGGCTGTATCGTCCCTATCATGCGGCGCTCGCCAATCTCATCGATCAAACCCGCGACCGTTTCGGCCACGTTCTGTTGATCGATTGCCATTCGATGCCTTCGGTCGGCGGGCCGATGGACCGCGACCCGGGCAAGCGCCGTGTCGATTTCGTGCTCGGCGATTGCCACGGCGTGTCGTGCGCGCCCGTCGTCATCGAAGGTGTCGAAGCCTTTCTTCGCCAGCGCGGCTACACCGTTTCGCGCAACGACCCCTATGCCGGCGGCTTCTGCACCCGCCACTACGGGCGTCCGACGGAAGGGCGCCATGCGCTGCAGATCGAGATCAATCGCGCGCTCTACATGGACGAGGCGCCGATCCGCAAATCGGCCGGGTTTACCCGGCTCGGCCAGCATTTGGGCGAGCTGGTGCAGGCACTGGGCGCACTTGCGCAAAGGGAGCTCGCTCCGGCATGACTGCGCGCAGCGCCTCTCGCGACGACTTGCGTCCGTCTCCTTCGGCCGACGATCCGGGTCACCGCGGCGCCAAGCATGGGGTCGTGACCCGTGAATCGCGTGACGCGGATATGCCGACGATCCATGGCATCTACGCCCATCACGTAACGACCGGGCTTGGCAGCTTCGAGGAAACGCCGCCCGAGCCTGCCGAGTTGCAGCGCCGCCGGGCCGACATCCTCGCCCGCGGCCTGCCATACCTCATCGCCGAGGCCGACGGCCGGATCGCCGGCTACGCCTATGTCGGGCCGTACCGCACGCGATCGGCTTACCGTTATTCGGTCGAGGACTCGATCTACGTCGCGCCCGGTTTCCAGCGCCGCGGCGTCGGCCGTGTGCTGCTGGCCGAGCTGATAGTGCGCGCCACGGCGCTCGGCTATCGCCAGATGGTCGCCGTCATCGGCGACAGCGCGAATCACGGTTCGACCGGGGTCCACGCGGCGCAAGGATTCGTGCGTGTGGCGCTGCTGCCGGCGATCGGCTTCAAGTTCGGACGATGGGTCGACGGCGTGATGATGCAGCGCGCGCTTGGCGAAGGACAAACCACGCT
>CAZLYV010000380.1:0-1753 GCA_964563665.1 uncultured Acetobacteraceae bacterium | reverse complement strand
TCGATGACGCTGCGGCTCTATGCCAACCGCAAGGCCTGGCCGCTCGAGCAGGTGATCGTCCGCTTGCGGCACGCCAAGATCCATGCAAGCGACTGCGCCGAGTGCGAGACGACGGAAGGTTTTCTTGACCGCATCGAGCGCGATATCGAACTCGTGGGCGCGCTCGACGGCGAGCAACGGGCGCGGCTGATGGACATCGCCGACAAGTGTCCCGTCCACCGCACGTTGACCGGCGAGGTCAAAATCGCCACGCGGGCGGTCGCCTGACGAGCACGCCCGGCGCAGCAGCCCTAACCACGCGCCATGTTAGACTTGATTCGTGTCGGTCGAGCTCGGAGGACGGAATGCAAGATCTCTATCTCGAGGATTTTCAGGTCGGCGACCGATTCGAGTCGGCAAGCGTCGAGATCACCGAACGCCACATCTTCGATTTCGCCCGCGCCTATGACCCGCAGCCGTTTCACCTCGACCGCGGCGCGGCGGAAGCCTCGCCATTTGGCGAACTGGTGGGGAGCGGTTGGCACACCGCCGCGCTCACCATGCGGCTCATCGTCGAGAGCCCGTTCCGTCCGGCGGGCGGCATCATCGGCTTTGGCGTCGACGAGCTGCGCTGGCCCAACCCGATCCGCCCCGGCGACCGGGTGAAGGCGCGGGTCGAAGTGCTCGAGGTACGGCCCTCGGCGAGCAAACCCGACCGCGGGACGATCCGGGTCAAGATCGAGACGATGAACCAGGATGGCGCCGTCGTGATCAGTTTCATGCCGATGCTGCGCGTGCCGCGACGCGGTATTCCGGGGTGAATGGGCGCCGGAGCACGCGCCGTCTTTTGCCGCGCCGGCTCCTCGCCCATGTTAGAATTCGCGCAAGCTGGAGCAGAGCCCGAACTCCATTTGCGGGGAGGGCGCCATGAAATCCATCCTGCTATTCACCGGCAGCGGCCCGTTGGTCGTGCTGACGTCCCACGAATCGCTCGTCGCCCCGACGCTGATCGGCAAGCTCAGCGCCAAGGGTATCGACAAATTCATCGCCTATGAAATTCCGCTCGACCTCGCGCGGCAGCGATACGGCGGCCATTTCGACGTCGTCGTGCGCGATCTCCACGAGAGCGACGATCTGCGCATCCTCGATTACAACGGTGAACGCGCCTTTCGTCTGTTTCGCTTCGACGAACTCAAGGGTCCATTCGTTCACGAAGGACGGCCGGCTCCAGGGCCGGCCGACGGGCATTGAGAGACCAACCGCGGCCGCGCGGGATTTGACTTTGCGAGAGCTTCGGGCGGCGGCGATTGAAAACGGAGGGTCGCATGGCCATCGCATCGACGCTGGAGGACTACCTGCGGAGCCAGGGAATCGCCTACGAAATCGTCCCCCATCCGCGCACGATGACCGCGCTGGCGACGGCGCACAGCGCAGGCGTCGCCGAGGAGCGCATCGTCAAGGGCGTGTTGCTCGAGGACGAGGCGGGATATCTGCTCGCGGCCGTGCCGGCCTCGCGCCACGTCAAGCTCGGCGAACTGCATCGCGTGCTCAACCGGCGGCTGGGACTCGCCACCGAGGCGGAGCTGAAGGATGTCTTCAAGGATTGTGAACTCGGCGCGATCCCGCCGGTGGGCTCGCCCTATGGGCTCGAAACGGTGATCGACGATGAGATCGCCGCGGCGCCCGAGGTCTATTTCGAAGCCGGCGATCACCGCACGCTGGTGCGCCTCGACGCCGAAGCCTTTCAGCGGCTGGTCGCGGGCGCGCGACACGG
>CAZLYV010000379.1:0-1763 GCA_964563665.1 uncultured Acetobacteraceae bacterium | reverse complement strand
CTAGGGCGATGCGGCTCGTGCTGATCGATCGCGACGGGGTCTTGAACGAAGACCGCTCGGACTACGTCAAGTCACCCGATGAGCTCGTCATGATTCCTGGCGCGGCGGCGGCGGTGGCGCGACTCAATCGCGTGAACGTCCGCGTCGCCGTGTGCACGAACCAATCGGCGGTCGGTCGCGGCATAATCGCGCCCGAGATGCTGGCGCTTATCCATGCCTGGATTAACGAGGCGCTGGCGCGCGAGGGTGCGCGCCTCGACGCCATCTTCGTCTGCCCCGATCCGCCAGGCTTACCCTCGCGGTGCCGCAAGCCGGCGCCCGGCATGCTGATCGAAGCGCTGGCAAGGTTCGGCGCATCGGCCCCCGACACGCCCTTCATCGGCGACCAGCTGCGCGATCTCGAAGCAGCGGCCGCGATCGGTTGCCCGCGCCACCTAGTGCGAACCGGCCACGGCGCTGCGACGCAGGCGCGCGGATTGGCCCCGGGCGTGCTGCCGGTCCGCGTGCATGAGGATCTGGCGGCGGCGGTCGCCGCCCTGCTGGACGCCGCGCCATGAGCGGGCGCCTCGGCCTGGCGCTGAGCGCGTGCGCGCGCGAGCTCGCACGCCTAAGCCGGCCGATCGCGTTCGCCCTCGGCGCGGCCGTCGTCGGCTGGCTCGGCGGCCTGGTGTGGTTCGCCCAGACGATTCCCGATGCGCTGCCCGACGAGGCGACGCAGAGCGATGCGGTCGTCGTGCTCACCGGCGGGCCGTTGCGCCTCAGGACCGGATTGCAGATCCTGACCGAAGGCCGCGCCAAGAAGCTGTTTGTCTCGGGCGTCTATCGCACGGTCGACGTGAGCGAACTGCTGCGCGTCGCGCGCCAGGCGCCCGCCGCCGTCGAATGCTGTATCGCGCTGGGTCACGCCGCCGACAATACGGCGGGCAACGCGCTCGAGACGCGCGACTGGATGGCGCATGAAGGGTTCAAGTCGCTGCGCCTCGTCACCGCGAGCTATCATATGAAACGCAGCCTCATGGAATTTCACCGCGCGATGCCGGCGGCGACGATCATTCCGCATCCGGTGTTCCCCGAAGGGTTCAAGCGGGCCGACTGGTGGCGCTGGCCGGGCACGCTGTCGCTGATCGTGAACGAATATCATAAATACCTCGCGGCGCTTGTGCGGCCGCCGTTCGGCAATGACGCCGAGACGGTACAAAGCGCGCCGCCGGCGAGCGAGTCATGACGTTCCTGCGTTCGCTGCTGTTCAATGTGCTTTTCTTCGGCTGGGGGGCGATCTGTCTCCTGCTGGCGCTGCTGCTCTGCGCCGTCCACCGCCAGGCGATCATGTGGATGGCGCGGCGCTGGGCCTCGGGCATGGTCGACCTCTTGAAGGTGATCATCGCTCTTCGCTACGAGGTGCGGGGCGACCGTCGTCTCCTTGAGGGTCCGGCCATCGTCGCTTCGAAACACCAGTCGGCGTGGGACACGCTCATCTTCTACCTTCTCACGCGCGACCCGTCCTACGTGATGAAGCGAGAGCTGGGGATGATTCCGGTCTACGGCTGGATCGCGCGGCGCCAGCGCATGATTACGGTCGACCGCAAGGGCGGGGCCGCCGCGATGCGCCGTCTGCTGCGCGCCGCCACGCGCGAGATCGGCGAGGGCCGGCAGATCGTGATCTTTCCGCAAGGAACGCGCGCCGCGCCCGGCGAGCATCGCCCCTATCAACCCGGCGTGGCGGCGCTCTATGCCCATCTCGGCCGCGAGGTCGTGCCCGTAGC
>CAZLYV010000378.1:0-1776 GCA_964563665.1 uncultured Acetobacteraceae bacterium | reverse complement strand
CGGCGGCCGCGCCGTCGTCATGACGCTCACACCCGACATCGTCACCGTCGAGGGCGGGGTCCCGCTGGTCCATAACGGCGTGGTCATCGGCGCCATCGGCGTGAGCGGCGTGCAGTCGAGCCAGGACGCGCAGATTGCGATGGCCGGGGTTGTCGCTCTGAAGTAATTCCGGCCCGCCCGCCGCAAGCCCGGTCTTGCGGCGGGCAGCCGGTTCGTCCACCTTATGCGCCATCCGCCGGCGCGGGCGACGCATAAGGAACGACGAGATTGACTGCCTACGACTTCGACCTTTTCACCATCGGCGCGGGCTCGGGCGGCGTCGCCGCCTCGCGGCGCGCGGCATCCTTCGGCGCGCGCGTCGCCATCGCCGAGGCGGTGCGCATCGGCGGCACGTGCGTGCTGCGCGGCTGCGTGCCGAAAAAGCTGCTGGTCTACGGCGTTCATTTCGGCGAGGAGTTCGAGGACGCCGCCGGGTACGGGTGGACGGTGGAGGGCGCGCGGCTCGACTGGGCGAAGCTGATCGCGGCCAAGGATCGCGAACTCGATCGGCTGAACGGCATCTACATCCAGATGCTGAGCGACTCGGGCGTGAAGATGCTCGAGGGCCACGCCCGGATCGTTACGCCCAATTCGATCGAGATCGGCGGGCGCAGCTACAGCGCGAAACATATCCTGGTCGCCACCGGCGGGCGGCCCGAGTTGCCGACCATTCCTGGCGTCGAGCACGCCATCACTTCGAACGAGGCGCTCGATTTGAAGGCGCTGCCCAGACGCCTGGTGATCGTCGGCGGCGGCTACATTGCGGTCGAGTTCGCCGGAATTTTCAACGCCGCCGGCGTGCGGGTGACGGAGATGATTCGCGCCGAGCGCATCCTGCGCGGCTTCGACGAGGACATCCGCGCGCATCTGTCGAGCGAGATGACGAAGAAAGGGATCGAAATCCGCGCTCGCGTGAAGGTCGCGCGCATCGACCGGACCGCGGACGGATACCGCTTGACGACCGAAGCGGGCGACACCATCGACACCGACCTCGTGATGTACGCGACCGGCCGCGTGCCGAACACGAGCGACCTCGGCCTCGAAACCGTCGGCGTGCATTTGAACAAAAGCGGCGCGATCACGGTCGACGAATGGCAGCGCACGACGGTGGCGAACATCTACGCGATCGGCGACGTCACCGACCGGATCAACCTGACGCCGGTGGCGATCGCCGAGGGCCGCGCGCTCGCCGAGACCCTGTTCAACCGCAATCCCGCGGCGATGGACCATGGCAACGTGCCGTCGGCGGTATTCAGCCAGCCGCCGATCGGCACCGTCGGCATGACCGAGGCGGCGGCGCGCGCACTCGGGCGCATCGACGTCTACCGCGCCGTGTTCCGGCCGATGAAATACACGCTATCGGGCCGCGACGAGAAGGTGCTGATGAAGCTCGTGGTCGACCGCGCGTCGGACCGCGTGCTGGGCGCGCACATGGTGGGGCCGGATGCTCCGGAGATCATCCAGGGCCTGGCGATCGCGGTGAAGGCGGGGCTCACCAAGCGGCAGTTCGACCAGACGGTGGCCATTCACCCGACCTCGGCCGAGGAATTCGTCCTGCTCCGCGAGCCGGTCAAGGAACCGGCGGCCAAGGCGGCGGAGTAACTCGGCCCTCTCCGCTGGGGCGAGGGCGCGCGCGACGCGCGCGGGCGAAGGGGCCTCCGCCTTACGCGCGGTTCTGCTTAATTGGCATCCGCTCTGGCGGCAGTCATCGGCGACCATCAAAGCGCCGCCAGCGCC
>CAZLYV010000377.1:0-1780 GCA_964563665.1 uncultured Acetobacteraceae bacterium | reverse complement strand
GGTCCTTTTCCCGGAGATGCGCGCGTGCCTGACGACGGCCGATCGCGTTCTTGCCCGGCAAATGGCGGAACAGGGCGCCGATGGTGCCGCGATTAGCCGGATCATCTTCCCAGTTGGCGCCTATTCCGACGCCGATCTCAACGCCGCCATGCAGCAGCTGACGCGCACCAGCATCGCTCAACCAGCCCTGGGCGCGGTGGAGAGTGGTCTGTGGCGCATTCTTGCCGGACTGGGCGCGTCGGCGGATATGGCCGCCGGCCATAGCTACGGAGAATATGTCGCGCTCCATGCCGCCGGCGTGTTCGATCTCGAGACTCTGCTGCTGGTGTCGGAAGCGCGAGGGCGTTTTATGGTCGAGGCCGCGGAGGGCGGTGATCTCGGAACGATGCTCGCGGTTCAGGGAGCACGAGACGAGATCGAGGCGGCGGTCGCGGGGTTGCCTGATCTCTGCATCGGCAATCACAACGCGCCAGATCAGACGATTCTCTCCGGGACGCGTTCGGCCATCGACGCTGTGGCCCACAGGCTGCAGGAACGGGGGATTTCGGTCCAGCCGCTCGCCGTCGGCGCCGCCTTTCATTCGCCGATTGTCGCGCCCGCGCGCGACCGACTGGCGGCGTACATCGACGGCCTGAGGCTGAACGCGCCGTCGTTTCCCGTCTATTCGAACGCGACGGCTGCCACCTATCCGGCCGACCCGGGAGCCGTTCGGGAAATCCTCGCACGGCAGTTGACGGCCCCGGTCGAATTCGTGGCCGAGATAAACGCAATGTACGACGCTGGCGCTCGGGTTTTCCTGACCGTTGGTCCGAAGGGCGTGCACGCGAACCTGATCCGAAAAATACTTGGCGAAAGGCCGCATCGCGTGATCGCCACGGACGATGAACAAGGCGGTCTCTACGGCCTCCTGCTCGCGGTGGGCGCCTTGCTATCGGAAGGCGACCATCTCGACATCGGCAATCTTTTCGCACGGCGAGACTGCCGGCGGATCGATCTCGCGGCGCTCGCGAACGCTTCGCGTCATCCGGCGCCGACGCCCAACATGTGGCTGCTCAATGGTGGCAGCGCATGGAAGGTGGGCGATCAGCCGCCGCGGCCGCTGATGGTGGAGGAAGTCCAGGCGCAGCGGCGCCGCAACTCCACCAGTCACATAATGGCGGGCGCTGGCGCCAGCAGCATCCCAAAGCCTTCGGCGGGGACGATCATTGTCGACGAACCTGGGGACACGGAGAATCGAGCGATGGGCACCAGCGACAGACCATCGACCGTTGGGGATGGCGAGCACGATCGGCCCGCGATCCCCGAGCGCCTTTTGGTCGGCGACCGCGATGCGATCGTCGCCGAGTTCCAGGCCACGATGCACCAATTCTTGGAGATGCAACAGAACATCATGTTGGCGTATCTGCGGCGCGGGGAACTGGCGCCGGGCGCGCGGCCGCAGCCCGGCCTCCCCGAACACGGAGCGACGGCGGCGCATTCGCGGGCACTGAATCAAGGGTCGCGGCTGCCACCGCGCCAGGTCGAACCGAGTTCAGGCAGTGGGTCGGGCGCTCTGGGATCCGGCGCGGCCACGCCAACTCTTCCAACCACGGCCGGGCCCGCGCCACCTGTGCCCAAGCGAACAAATGGCGCAGCGGGAGAAGCGCCGCAACGGGCGAACAAGGCGAACGGCCAGGCGGGGTCGGCGCAGCCGCAGGCGCCGTCGGTGGATGTAAGCACGGCTTCGGCGAGCGTAAACGGCGAAACGACCCGATCGCGGATGGTCGATATCCTGCTCGGC
>CAZLYV010000376.1:0-1781 GCA_964563665.1 uncultured Acetobacteraceae bacterium | reverse complement strand
TCTTGACGAACGATCTGGGAATCATCGCGCTCTTCGAGGGCGAGCGGCTCGCCGGCTACAACCTTGCGGTGGGCGGCGGGCTCGGCATGACGCACAACAAGCCGCGCACCTATCCGCGGCTTGCGACTCCCCTCGTCTTCGTCGGGCCCGACGAATTGCTGCCGGCCGTCCGGGCCGTCATCCGCTTGCAGCGCGACCACGGCGATCGTTCGGATCGCAAGCACGCGCGGCTCAAATATCTGGTCGACGAGCTTGGCGTGGCGCGGATCAAGGAGCTGCTCGACGGCTATTTCGGCGCTCCGCTCGAGGCGCCGCGCCCGATGCCGCCGTTTAGCGTGGTCGATCACATGGGGTGGCACCCGCAAGGTGACGGCCGTTGGTATCTTGGCGTTCCTGTTCCCAGCGGCCGCATCGTCGACCACGGCGAGTTCCGTTTGCGAAGCGGACTCCGCGCGGCCATTCGCGAACTTGGGCCCACGCCGATCCTCACGCCGACCCAAGACATCCTGCTCGCCGACATTCCGGCGGAGGCGCGCGACCGGGTCGAAGTAATTCTCCGCGCCCACGGCGTGACGCTTGCCGGCGAAATGTCGCCGGTGCGGCGCTGGGCGCTGGCCTGCCCGGCGCTGCCGAGCTGCGGCCTGGCGCTGACCGAAGCCGAGCGGGTGCGCGACGATATCATCGCCGATATCGAGCAGGCGCTTACCCGTCATGGCCTTGCCGAAGAGCGGCTAAGTGTCCGGATCACCGGATGCCCGAACGGCTGCGCGCGCCCCTATGCCGGCGATATCGGAATCGTCGGCCGCATGCCGGGATACTACGCGCTCTATGTCGGCGGCGATTTCGAAGGGACGCGGCTGAGCTTCCGGCTGTTCGACCGGCTGGCGCTCGGCGATATCGCTCGCGTGCTCGAACCGATGTTCGAACATTTCGCGCGCCACCGGCGCGCCGGGGAAGGATTTGGCGACTTTTGCCACCGGCATCCACCCGAACTTCTGCGCGATCTGGCGCAGGTCGCCGACACGGCCGGCGAAGCCGTCGCCGACTGAGGCTCCGGCGATCTCGGCCTAAACCGCAGGCGACCCCGAAAAAGCCGGACGCCCGGGGGACCCGTCAAGGCTCCCGCCGGGCGTCCTCGTGGAAGGGCAGCGCGAGGGAGAGAAACGCGTACGCCCTTCAGGTCGTGAGGCTTGCAAGCGTCAGGACGTCGGGGCGTCCTTCTTCTTGTCCGCGCCCTTTTGCTGACCCTGCCGGGCGCCGGTCTTCTGCGTCACCGCCGCGCCTTTCTTCTGCCCCGTGTGGGTCGTGGCGGCGGCGGCTTTCTTGGTGTCCTTCTTGCTGGTCGTCGAGACAGATTTCTTGGCCGGAGTCGCCGGGGTCGCGCTCTGGGCCGCCTGCCCCTGAACTTGCGCCGGCTGCGCGGGCGTGGCGGGCGTCGCACCCCGGGCAAATGCGGCTGCCGGCCCCGAAATTCGGCGAATTTCAATGGCTTTGCGCGAGCTGGCCGAAGCGCCGGCACCGATGCGTTTCGGGAGGCGGAAATGCGAGGCGATCACGCGCCAAAGCGTCGTCGAACGTGCCCTTGGCGGCCAGTCTCGCATCGCCAAAGCGCGTTTCGCCCGAGCGTCTGGAAAAAAGCTCCACCCGCGTCTTGACGGCGCGATAGAACCCCTCGCGTCCGTCGCGGGCGAACGTCGTCTTGCCGATCCTCGAGACCGCGTGATCTGGGCACTTGCCAGCGGCAGTCGTCATATTTTCGCGACCGCTGCCGATTCCCCGCC
>CAZLYV010000375.1:0-1782 GCA_964563665.1 uncultured Acetobacteraceae bacterium | reverse complement strand
GACGGATCGACGACCGGGATCAGTCCATCGATCGAATAGACGCGCGCCATCTTCTTAGGCCACCGCCGGCATACGCGCCTGGACGATGTGGAAGCGATTTACCACGAACGCCGCGTCGGTGAGCGAGGCATTGGCCGCCGGATTGCAGCCCGTCGCGTGAAAGTCGCTGAACGCAGCCGACTGGTTGACATAGACGCCGCCCGTCAGATTGCACGACAGCGCGACGCCGACGTCCGCCGCCGCCTCGATCGCGTCGTCGATCACCCTTGGATCGGTCGCGTGAACGAGGCCGGTGAGCGCGCCTTTGTTGCGCACGCCCTTCATCGCCAGTCCAAGACTCTGCTCCGTGCTGTCGGTCGCAATCACGTAGGCGACCGGCCCGAAGCTTTCCTTCATGTAAACGTCCTCGCGCTTGGCGTCGACCTTGACCAGGATCGGCGTTTGCACCGTGGCGCCGGCGAATTGCGGATGCTGGATCGCCCTCGAGGCGAGGACCACATGGCCCTCGCGCGCCGCGCGATCGATGCGCTCGAGCGTGGCCTTGCTCTGGATCGCGCCCAGAAGCTCGACCGCGCGGGCCGGATCGCTCAACAGACGCTCGATCCCGCCGGCGATCGCGCGCGCCACATCATCGAAGCCGAGGTGCCCCTGGTCGGTGTCGATGCCTCCCTTGGGCATGAAGATGTTCTGCGGCGTCGTGCACATCTGGCCCGAATAGAGCGACAGCGAGAACGCCAGGTTCTGCACCAGGCCCTTCAAATCGGCGGTCGAATCGATGACGACGAAATTGACCCCCGCCTTCTCGGCGAACAACATCGCCTGGCGCGCGTTCTTCTCCAGCCAGTCGCCAAACGCCGGCCCGCCGGTGTAGTCGATCAGCGCGATCTCGGGCCGCGTCGCGAGCGCTTGCGTGATCGGCGCCGACGGCTCGTCGGCGGCCAGCACGATGATGTTGGGATCGAGCCCGTTTTCCTGGATCACTTCGCGTGCGATACGGACCGAGATCGCCAGCGGCAGGATCGCATTCGGGTGCGGCTTGACAATGACCGCGTTCGCGGCGGCGAGATCGGCGAAAATGCCCGGATAGCCGTTCCAGGTCGGAAACGTCGAACAGCCGATGACGAGGCCGACGCCGCGCGGCACGACCGTATATCGCTTGTCGAGCCGCACGGGCTCGCCCTTGCCTTGCGGCTTCTCCCACCGCGCCTGCCCCGGAACGCGCGTCATCTCGTCATAGGCGCACGCCACCGCTTCGAGCCCACGATCCTGGGCGTTCGGCCCGGCGGCCTGAAAGGCCATGACGAAAGGCTGCCCCGTCGTGTGCATCACCGAATGGGCGATGTCGAAGGAGTGCTTGTTGATGCGATCCAGAATCTCGAGGCAGATTCCGGTGCGCGCCGCGATCCCGGCTTTGCGCCAGGCGGGCATCGCCGCGCGCGTCGCGGCGAGGAGCGTATCGATGTCGGCCTTGGGGTACTTGATCCCCAACGCGAATCCGAAGGGCGAAACCTCGGCGCCGACCCTGCCGATCGTTCCCGGCTGGTCGAGCACGAAGGAGCGATTGAGCTGCGCATCGAACCGGGCCTTGGCCTCGGCGTTCGCGCTCTCGCCATAGTTGCGCGGGCTCGGCGATTCCGGATAGGGCGTCCAGTAGCCGCGCGAGGCGAGCGCCTTCAAGGCGCCGTCGAGCGTGGCATGATGTTTGTCAAACAGCGGATGACTCATTTCGTGGTGTCCCGGTTGGCCGTGGCCTGACGCGCCACCTGTTTAGCTCAAACGGAC
>CAZLYV010000374.1:0-1832 GCA_964563665.1 uncultured Acetobacteraceae bacterium | reverse complement strand
AGCGTGGCCACCTCCTGGCGATAGATCTCAGCGAGATTGGGATGGAGCAGCGGAGCCGGCGCGGCTGCCGTGGCCAGCTCGGCCGTGAGGGTGTCCTGGCGCGCTTCCAATGTCGCGAGTTCGTTCTTGAGCGTGCGCGCCGATGCCCCTTCGGCGATCGCATCGACGATCTTGCGCAGACGCCGCTCGATACGCGCGAGCTCATCGCGGGCGGCGTTGAACTTGGATTGTTCGGCGAGGCGAATCTGGTTCTGCTCGCGGCAGAACTCGTCGGCGAAGATCTTGAAACGTGCCGGGTCCATCAGCCGCGTCAAGAGCCCGTTGAGCACCGTTGCCTCGAGGGCGTCGGTGCGGATGTTAAGCCGGTTGGAGCAGGTACCCTTGTTGCGGGCGGTCGCGCAACCAAACAGGTTGGTGCTGATCTTGGTGTAGCTACCGCCGCATGCACCGCAGCGCATGAGCCCGGAGAACAAATAGCGGGGGCGGCGGCGATCCCAGAAGGGGCGGTCGGGCGCCACATCGGGACGGGTCGCGCGCTTCAAGCTGGTCTGGCGCGCTTTGACTGCCTCCCACAGATCCTGGGGTACCACGCGGAGCTCCGGCACCTCGGTGATGATCCAATCCCGCGGCGGATTGAGCCGGGAGACGCGCTTGCCGGTGTTCGGATCCTTGATGTAGCGGAGCCGGTTCCAAACCAGGCGGCCGATATAGAGCTCGTTGTTGAGAATGCCGGTGCCACGCGCGGCGTTGCCGTTGATGGTGGAGGTGCCCCAGGCCCGACCACTGGGGCAGGGGATACCCTCGGCGTTGAGCTCAAAGGCGATTCGGCGCGGCGACTTGCCGGCCACGAATTCCCGAAAGATCCGACGCACGAGGTCGGCTTCGACCGGATTGATCGCGCGCGCGCCATGGACGGGATCGCCGTGCGGATTGGTCTCGCGCACGACATCATAGCCGTAGCAGAGGCCGCCGCCGGAGCGCCCCTGTTCGACGCGGCCGCGCAAACCCCGGCGCGTCTTGGCGGCGAGATCCTTGAGGAAGAGGGCATTCATGGTGCCCTTGAGGCCGACGTGGAGCTCGCTGATCTCGCCCTCGGCCAGGGTCACGATCTGAATGCCGAGAAAGCGCAGACGCTTGTAAAGGCCGGCCACGTCCTCTTGATCGCGCGACAGTCGGTCGAGGGCCTCGACCACGACCACGTCGAAGGTCTTGGCGCGGGCATCCTCGAGCAGCTTCTGGTAGCCGGGCCGCAACGTACTGGCGCCGCTCTGTGCACGGTCCGTGTAGGCGGTGATGAAGCGCCAACCCTCGTGGGCAATGCGCTCCTTGCACAGGCGGATCTGGTCGTCGATCGAAGCATCGGACTGCAGATCGGAGGAATAGCGGGCATAGATGACAGCGCGCATGAGCGGAATCCTCGCATCAAGATTGCCGGGAGCGACGGCGGCGTTGAATTGGCGGTGGGTCTGGCTGCGTGTTCTCGTTCTCCGACTTGTCGGTTGGAAGGAACGGCTTCGTGCGTTCCTTGATCGCGTCGATCACCGAACGATAGCGCCGCGACGCCTCGAGGCCCGCGGCCTTGATGTAATGATCCTCGGTCGTGCGGTACGTCGTGTGACCGAGCAGCTGCTGGCCGGAACGCACCGTCGCCGGTGCATGGATCGCGAGCTCGGTGACCGCCGCCGACCTAAACATATGCGGCGTCATGGCGATTCCGAACACCTCAAGCGTCGTCTTGGTCACCCGATCATAGACCGATTTGCCATTCATCGGACGGCCGCGGTCGGAGATCCAAAAGAACGGCGACGAACGACCTTTGAGCAACAGGGGGC
>CAZLYV010000373.1:0-1837 GCA_964563665.1 uncultured Acetobacteraceae bacterium | reverse complement strand
ACCTCGCCTTGGAAGCCGGAGAAAGACGCCAGCCTGCGCATCTTGCGCTGGAACCGGTTCGTGGTCTCCGAGGAACAGGCGTTTATGCAGCTCGTCGACGCCTTTTCGAAGGCGATGGACGTCAAAGTCCGCGTCGACAGCTTGAATTTCGAGGATCTGCGCGCCAAGGCGGCGGTGGCGGCGAATATCGGCAACGGCCCGGACCTCGTCTGGGGCATCCACGCCGACAACCACCTCTATCCCGACGCCCTGGTCGACGTCTCCGATGTCGCCGACTACCTCGGCAAGAACAACGGCGGCTGGTATCCGATCGCCGAGCATTACGGCAAGCGCGGCGGCAAGTGGAATTCGGTCCCGGTCACCATCAGCGGCAACCTGCTGAATTACCGCGTCTCGCACATCAAGAAGGCCGGCTTCGAGAAGATGCCCACGAACACGGACGACTTCCTGAAGTTGATGCAGAACCTCAAGAAGAACGGCAACCCCGGCGGCTTCGCGCTCGGCAACGCGAGCGGCGACGGCAACTCGTGGGTCGCGTGGCTGGTCTGGGCCTTCGGCGGCAAGATGGTCGACGAGAAGGACAACGTCGTCATCAACAGCCCGCAGACCATCGCCGCGCTCGAATACGTCAAGCCGTTGGCCGAGACCTTCGTGCCCGGCACCGCCGCCTGGCTCGATCCGAGCAACAACAAGGCGTTCCTCGCCAACGAATGCAGCCTGACCAACAACGGTATCTCGATCTATGCCGCGGCGCACGCGACAGGCGCAAAGGAGCTGGCCGCGGACACCGATCACGCCGCCTATCCGATTGGCCCCGTCGGCAGGCCGACCGAGCTGCACGTCAACTTCCCGTTGATGATCTACAAATACTCGAAGGCGAAAAGCGCAGCGAAGGCGTTCATCGCTTACCTGATGTCGAAGCCCCAGTACGACAAGTTCCTCGAGGGTTCGGTCGGATATCTTTCGCATCCGCTCAAGGGTTACAAGGACAACCCGGTGTGGACGGCCGACCCGAAGCGTCTGCCGTTCCGCGACGTCGCCGAGAAAAGCCTGTCGTTCGGGCACGCCGGCTCGCTCGGTTACGCTGCCACCAGCGTGTTCGCCGACTTCGTGATGGTGAATATGGTCGCCGAGGTCGCGACCGGCGCCAAGTCGCCCAAGCAGGCCGCCGAGGACGCCCAGAAGCGCGCGGAGCGGTACTACAAGGTCTGATCGCAACCACAGGCGGCGGGGCGGCGCCTTTGCTGGGCGTCGCCCCGCTTGCGACGCGGGTCGGCGCCCGCGCGATCGATTTGAGGGCAAGCCCATAATGGCGGCGACCAGGGTCGAGCAGATCGTAATCAAGCGCCCGATCCGATTGTTCGGATCGCGGTTGACTGTGCAGCGTAACCTGCTCGGCCTTCTTTTCATGCTGCCGGCGGGGGCGATCCTGCTTGGGTTTCTTGCCTATCCCCTGGGGCTCGGCGTGTGGCTGGGCATGACCAACGCCAAGGTCGGACGGCCGGGGGCGTTCGTCGGCCTGGCAAATTTCATCTGGCTGTTCGAGGATCACATCTTCTGGCTGTCGGTCTTCAACACCTTCCTCTACACCGTCACCGCTTCGATCATAAAGTTCGCGCTGGGCCTCTGGCTTGCCCTCCTTCTCAACAACCACTTTCCATTCAAGGCGTTCATTCGCGCCGTCGTATTGATGCCGTTCATCGTGCCGACGGTGCTGTCGGCGCTCGCCTTTTGGTGGCTCTACGACGCGCAAGACTCGGTCATCACCTGGATCCTACGAACGCTGGGGCTGATCGATTTCAACATCAACTATCTGGGCGATCCGTGGAACGCGCGC
>CAZLYV010000372.1:0-1859 GCA_964563665.1 uncultured Acetobacteraceae bacterium | reverse complement strand
AGATCCGCTCCGATATAGGCGCCGAGCTCGGCGTAGGCGGTGGCGCGGGCGATTCCCGGCGCAAGCGGGTCGCTCGCCACGCCATGGAGCAGGTTGCGCGCTTCCGCTCGCTCCTGTCGCGCGGCGTGGAATGCCTCACCAAATCGCTGGAAGCCCTTGCGGGCTGGGCCGTACCACCGCTCGACCGCCGCCGCGGCCCAGTCGGGCGTCTTGTCCTTGTGGCAGTCGTTGCATGCATTCGGCGTGCCCAATTTCGCCGAAAGATCGGGCCGCGGGATACGGAAGCTGTGGTCGTGCCGCGGATCGACGACCATGTAGGTCTGCACCGGCATGTGACACGACGCGCAGCCGAGGGCCGGCGAGGCGGTTTCATGGAAGCTATGCTTGGGCGAGGCATATTTGTCGGCGGCGTGGCATTGCAGGCACACGCCCTCACCCGGCGCACGAAGCTTCTGGCTGTGCGGCTCGTGGCAATCGCCGCAGGTCACGCCGCTGACGAACATCTTGCTCTGCCGGAACGAGCCGTAGTTGTAGACCTCGTCCAGCATCTGGCCATCGGCGTGGTAGTGCCCGCGCTCGATCAACGAGATCAGGTGCGTGTCGGAGAGCGAGCGGCCGGGCAGCCAATCCTCGGAGAGCTGCGCGCGCCGCGCGTGGCAGCGGCCGCATACCTCCAGCTCTTTGCGCAATGGCTGGAGTTCGCTGCGCCGCGCGTTGCCGCTGGCGGGATCGATCGTCCACGTCGCACGCTTTCGCTCGTCGAACTGGACGGCGAGCCCTCGTTGCGGATCGTCACCGCCCCACCGCCACCACTGTCTGGCGCGCGCCGCCCACGCGACGTGTCGCGCCCCCGGACCATGGCAGGCTTCACACGATACGTTGATCTCCGACCAGGTGGTTTGAAAGCGATCGCGCGCCGCGTCGTAATTCTTTTGCACCTTAGTCGAGTGGCACTCGGCGCACATGAAGTTCCAGTTCTGATTCGGTCCCGTCCAATGGAGCACGTCGTCGTGGCGTATCGGCTCGTTTGGATAGAGATGGAACCAGCGCTGGCCGCCCGCTCCCTTGGGGCGCGCATCCCAGGCAATCGACAGCGCTTGAAGACGGCCATCGGTAAATTCGATCAGGTATTGCTGCAACGGGTGAATGCCGAACGTGTACTTGATCGCGAAGTCGGCCATCGTGCCGTCCCGGCCGTCGGTATGGACAAAGTATTTTCCCTCCCGTCGGAAAAAGCGCGACGTCATGCCAAAATGGGTGAAGGTCGCATCGGCAAAATCGCCGAGGACCGTGCCCTCGTTCGCCTCCCCCATCGCCAGCTCGTGATGCGAGCCGCGCCAGGCCGATGTCTCGGCCGCGTGACAGGCGCTGCAGACCTGGCTGCCGACGTGGGCAGTCGTGCCCGGTGCCGGTGCGGCAGGACTTCTATCAGGGCCGTCGCCGTTGAACAGGACAGCGAGCCCACCGAGCACCGCCAACCCGGTTGCAGCAATGATCGCCCCAAGCCAGACGCGCCGTCGATGCGCGTGGCTGCCACTGTTCATTGCATCCGGGGCCAAAGCGGGGGTCGGCGATTTCGCGTTTCGCGCGGGCTTGACCGGTTTGGATCGCGTCATTTGGTGCAGGACCGAGGCGTGGCGATGAATTCAGAATAGAAGCGCCGTGCGATGAGGCGGAACGCTCCGGACTGGCGATTCCAAGCAAATCGGGTCGCCGATACGAATAAGAATCAAGGTCACCAGATATTTTATGGTATTTGTTACCGGTAATAGTTGTTGTAGCACAAGGTATATGGCATCGTCGGGCCGCTTAAATCGGATTTCGTGATTCGAAAGCTAATTCGGCGGGCGACCCGGCGG
>CAZLYV010000371.1:0-1895 GCA_964563665.1 uncultured Acetobacteraceae bacterium | reverse complement strand
TTGCGGCCGCCGCGCTGGGTGCGCTGGACGGGCGCCTGCCCACCACGCACCGCAAGTTCGAGCCCCTTGGCGCCGACACCGGCATCGAGCGTGTCGCCGTCCTTGACCTTGCCTTCGAGGATGAGATTGGCGAGCGGATTCTGCAACTCGCGCTGGATGACGCGCTTCAAGGGCCGCGCGCCGTAGACCGGGTCGTAGCCCGTCTCGGCGAGCCAACCGCGCGCGGCCGCGTCGAGCTCGATCGTGATCTTGCGCTCCGCGAGCAGCCGACGCAGGCGCACGAGCTGGATATCGACGATCCCCGCCATGTGGGCGCGCGTCAACCGGTGGAAGAGCAGGATTTCGTCAAGTCGGTTGAGGAACTCGGGCCGGAAGGCGTGGCGGACTATGTCCATCATCTGTTCACGCACCGCACCAGTATCTCCGCCTTCGCCCTGGCTTGCCAGGATATCGCTGCCGAGGTTCGAAGTGAGCGCGATCACCGTATTGCGGAAGTCGACCGTGCGGCCCTGCCCGTCGGTCAGGCGACCGTCGTCGAGCACCTGCAAGAGGATATTGAAGACGTCCGGGTGCGCTTTCTCCACCTCGTCGAACAGCACGACCCGATAGGGCCGCCGCCGTATCGCCTCGGTGAGGCTTCCGCCCTCCTCGTAGCCGACATAGCCGGGCGGCGCGCCAATAAGTCGGGCGACGGCGTGCCTCTCCATGTATTCCGACATGTCGATGCGGATCAGCGCCTGCTCGTCGTCGAACAGGAATTCGGCGAGCGCCTTGGTGAGCTCGGTTTTGCCGACGCCGGTCGGTCCGAGAAAGAGAAATGAGCCGATCGGACGGTTGGGATCCTGGAGCCCGGCGCGGGCGCGCCGTACCGCCTCGGCGACTGCCGTGATCGCCTCGTCCTGACCGACGACACGCCGGCGAAGCGCTTCTTCCATCCGCAAAAGCTTGTCGCGCTCGCCTTCCATCATCCGCGCGACCGGAATGCCGGTCCATCGCGATACGACGGCGGCGATGTCCTGGTCGCTCACCTCCTCGTTCAGCATGCGGTGGTGCGACGCGCCTTGCGCGGCCGCGAGCTCGCGCTCGAGGCCGGGAATGATGCCGTACTTGATCTCGCCCGCGCGCGCGAGATCGCCCTTTCGCTGGGCGATTTCGAGCTCGCCCCGCGCCTGGTCGAGACGACCTTTGAGTTTTTGCGCCGCCGCCAGCTCGTTCTTCTCCGCCTTCCATTCAGCGGTGAGATTGGCCGATTGGGCTTCGAGCGCGTGGAGCTCTTTCTCCAGCCGGGCGAGCCGGTCACGCGAGGCGGTGTCGGATTCCTTCTTGAGTGCCTCGCGTTCGATCTTGAGCTGCACGATTCGACGATCGAGTTCGTCGATTTCCTCCGGCTTCGAGTCGACCTCCATGCGTAGCCGGCTCGCCGCCTCGTCGACCAGGTCGATCGCCTTGTCGGGCAGGAACCGCTCGCTGATGTAACGGTGCGAGAGCGTGGCCGCGGCGACGATCGCGCCGTCGGTGATGCGCACGCCATGATGAAGCTCGTACTTCTCCTTGAGACCGCGCAGGATCGAGATGGTGTCTTCGACCGTCGGCTCGGCGACGAATACCGGCTGGAAGCGCCGGGCGAGCGCCGCGTCCTTTTCGATGTGCTTGCGGTATTCGTCGAGGGTGGTTGCGCCCACGCAATGGAGCTCGCCGCGCGCCAGCGCCGGTTTCAGCATGTTGGAGGCGTCCATCGCGCCTTCCGCCTTGCCGGCGCCGACGAGCGTGTGCATTTCATCGATGAACAACACGATCTCGCCGCCGGCCCCGGTGATTTCGTGGAGCACCGCCTTCAAGCGCTCCTCGAACTCGCCGCGGAACTTGGCGCCGGCGACCATCGCGCCGAGATCGAG
>CAZLYV010000370.1:0-1899 GCA_964563665.1 uncultured Acetobacteraceae bacterium | reverse complement strand
GCGGTGGTGACCGGGGCGAGCCGCGGGATCGGCCGGGCGATCGCGCTCGAACTCGCCAGGGAAGGCTGCAACCTGATGCTGGCGGCGCGCTCGGCCGACGCGCTCGAGGAAGTCGCGCAGTCGGTGCGGCTGGCGCACGGACGGGTGGCGGTGTTTGCCGCCGATCTTCGCGAGGGGGACAGCATGTCGCGCCTTGTCGCGGCGACGCTCGCCCAGTACGGCCACCTCGACATCGTGGTCAACAACGCCGGCGCCACCAAGCGCGGCAGCTTCTTCGAATTGACCGACGGCGATTTTTTCGACGGCTTCGCGCTCAAGTTCCACGGCTATGTCCGCCTCGCGCGCGCGGCTTGGCCGCATCTCAAGGCATCCAGGGGCGCGCTCGTCAGCATCGTCGGCGCGGGCGGGCGCACCGCGTCGGCCGATTTCACCATCGGCGGTTCGGTCAATGCGGCGCTGTTCAACTTCACCAAGGCAATGGCGCGGATCGGCGTCAAGGACGGCGTGTCGGTGAATGCGATCAATCCCGGCTCGATCGAAACCGACCGTCTGAAGGCGCGGCTCAAGGCGATGGCCGAGGCCGAGAAGATCGACGAAACGGAGGCCGCGCGGCGCAGTCTCGTGGCGCTGGGCGTGCCGCGTTTCGGCAAGCCGGAAGAGATCGGCAAGCTTGTCTGCTTCCTGGTGAGTGCGCCCGCGCGCTACATCCAGGGCGCGCTCATCGACATCGACGGCGGGTTCACGCGCAGCATCTGACGTTCGAGGGCTTGTCCTGGCGCGCGCGAAGACGCCGGCCGCGCGCTCATTCCTGCACCAGCCGGAAGCCGATGAGGATGTGCTTCAGATCCTCGGGCCGCGAATGGCGCGCCGCCGGCCGGCAGACCCCGCATCCCTTGTCGTCCCACGAGCCGCCCTTGACGATGTAGCGGCCAGCGCCGTCCTCGGTGTCGGTCCACTCGAACACCTGGCCGGCGGCATCGAGCAGGCCGAACGGGCTGGCGCCCGCGGGAAAGCGCGCCACCGGCACGGTGTCGAACGGGCCGGCATCGTGGCTGTTGAGGCGCCGTGCGTCGAAGCGGTTGCCCCAGGGAAAATAACGGCCATCGACGCCGCGTGCCGCCTTCTCCCATTCTTCCTCGCTCGGCAGCCGCCACAGCCCGCCGGCCGTGCGGGACAACCACTGCGCATACGCAAGCGCATCGCGATGGGAGACGAGCACGACCGGATGGTCCTCGCGCTCGGGCGGCGGCGCGCGGTCGATCCAGGCGTGTCGGCGCGTGCGCTCGAAGGGATGGATGAGCCCGTAGCTGCGCCACGTCGCGCGATCGACATCGGGCGCGGGGTGCCCCGTTTCGGCGATGAAGGCGGAATATTGCCGGTTGGTGATCGGCGTCCGGGTGATGCGATACCTGCCGGTCGACGCCGTCATGCGCGGCGGCTCGTTGTCGTACCAGCCTTGCGTGCGGGTGATCGGTTCGCCATAGGCCTGTTGATCGAGGCGATAGGCGTAATCGCGCTCGGCCGAATCCGAGCCGGCGACGAACGCGCCGGCCGGGATCAGGACCAGCGCCGGGGCCGCGATGTCGCCCTGGGCCATTGCGATCGACGTCCGCGCCCACGCGAGCGCCGCGCCGGACGCGCAAGCCCATGCGAGAACCGCGCGCCGCCGCAGCCAAGTCGGATGGTTGGTCATGGGTCGGGCCATCGCGCGGCGATCTTGCCAGATCGCCAGCCGGCACTGGCGAGGAATTCGGCCCGCGCTTTCCGCTTGCCGGCGGGCGAAGCTGCAACTACTTTCCCACGCCCAGGCGTCCTTTGCACCGGGCCGGCGTAGCTCAGGGGTAGAGCAGCGCATTCGTAATGCGCGGGTCGGGGGTTCGAATCCCTCCGCCGGCACCA
>CAZLYV010000369.1:0-1915 GCA_964563665.1 uncultured Acetobacteraceae bacterium | reverse complement strand
GGATCGCGCACTCGCATCGACGACGCGGGCGCCATACCGAGCTCTACGCGGGGAAGCAGCGAATGGATGCAGGGAGGCGACTAGGCGCCAATCCGTGATCGCCGGACTTTCGGAACAGGCTCTTAGCCGCCGGCGGCGACGAGCTTGCCTTGGAAGAGGATGGGGCCGGTGGGGCCACCCGTCGGCGAGCCGCCCGTGGGCTCCCGACTTACGGCAAGGACCGCGCCACGGGTCGTAAGCGCATGAGCGAGGTCCGGCCCGATCGCGCGTGCAGTCTGGGTCGCTGGCGCCAGAAGCCCAAGCGAGCGCGGCGGGCCGCCAGCGATGACCCACAACTCGAACGCCCAGTCTTGCACCGCATCGACGGGTGCGAAAAGCGGCCGCGCAACAAACCGTGCGCCATCACGATTGGTCGTGACGACGAATGCCGGGTTCGCGCTTGCGTCATTAAGCACCGCGATGAATTGTGCGGGCGCCGCCGGCTCCCGATGCGGGACGAACGCGACATAGAGCGCGAACGCGGTCGCGACGGCCGCCCCGCCGATGCCAAGCCATCGCCACAGCCCAATGCACCACCACAAGCCGACATGGCGGAGAGCCGAATCGAATTCCGTCGTTCGACCGGCGGCCGTGACGACCGCCGGCGGGGGAGCCGCGGTCGCCGCTTCAACCTTCGCCCAGACGCCGGGCGGGGGCTCGACGCCAGGCAGCCTTTCGGCGAGCAGGCCGAGGCGCCGCTGCCAATCGGTCACCAAGTGGCGCAACGACGGGTCTCCGCGCAACCGCTGTTCGAAACGCGCGCGATGCGGCTCGGCAAGCGTGCCGAGCACGTACTCGCCGGCCAACTGGTCGAGCTCTTCACGCTCGGCGCCGCTCATGACCCAAGACATCCTTTGAGCCGCAAAAGACCGCGCCGGATCCAGCTCTTGATCGTGCCAAGCGGCGCGGCGAGCCGGGCGACCAGCTCCTCGTGGGTGTAGCCGTCATAATACGCCAGCAGGATCGCGCGGCGCGGCGCCTCCTCGAGCTCGTCGAGACAGCGGCCAAGCCGCCGCGCCTCGTTGCTCATCAGCGCCTGCGCCAGCGGGTCCGGCGCCGGGTCGGCCCAATCGGACGCCGAGGCGTCTTCATCGAGCGCGATCTCCGAGCGGGCACGTCGACGGCCATCGAGCGCGCGATTGCGCACGATGGTCGCCATCCACGCCATTGCCGAGCCCAATTCCGGCCGGAAATCGTCCGCATGCCGCCAAATGCTGATGAACGCCTCCTGCAACGTCTCCTCCGCCACCTCCCGCCGCCTGAGGATACGCAAGGCGAGGGCGAAAAGTTGCGGGCTGACACGACGATATAGCGTAGCGAACGCCGTGCGGTCGCCGTCGGCCGTGGCGGCCAGCAGAGCTTCCAGCGGTGCGGGTGGGGCGGCGTCCATACGGCTCATTTACAGTTCAATTATATACGGCGCGCCAGCCCAACGGATCGCCGAAAACGGTGGACGGGAGCGGAGCGACGCGGGCGTGCCCGTTGCCGTACCGGCCTACAAGAAAGATATCGTGCCATAGCAAGACTACGACACGTTCCGCGATGCGCTGGAGGGGAGCGACGACCTCTCGCCGACGCGGCGCAACGCCTACGCCGAAACCTTCGCCGCCGTGGGCGGCTTTAACACGAACAAGTACGGTGAATCGGGTGTCACGCCGACGCATTCGGGACACCCGCGACCGGCGCTCAGCCTTGCGCCATCCAGTCCTCGATCAACCGGCGGGCGATCGAATCGGCGCGTGGCAGGCGGAAGGTATCGGGGTTGTGCGTACGGCGGAGGAAGTCGCGCGCGAACCAGCCGCCGTCCTCCAGCTCGTCAGCATCGATCCGGTAGTCAAGCGAAGCGGCAGTGGCGACGAAGCCCAACATGATCGAG
>CAZLYV010000368.1:0-1928 GCA_964563665.1 uncultured Acetobacteraceae bacterium | reverse complement strand
GCACCGCCAGGCCCGGTTCGATCTTGCTGAACGCCTCGCGTGCGGCGTCCTCGTTAGCCGGCGTGCCGCCGTAGGGCCAGAGCAGATCGGGGCCGAGCGCCACGAAACCCTCGAGCGCGGTGCGGCGCACCATGTCTTCGATGTGGGGATTCAACCCACGGTTCTCGTGAACGACGATGACGGCCGGCCGCTTGGCGGGGCCGCCTTTCTGCTTGGCGACTAAGCCCCGCATGTCACCGCTCGCGCCCTTGTAGGTGACGTAAGCGGTCTCGAGGCGCGTATCGTCGGCGGCGACGATCGCCGCCTTGGCGTAATTGTTCTCGAGCAGCGGCAACAGCGCAGCCGCCGCCGCGGTGCCGCCGGCAAGCGCGCTCAGCCGCTGCAGGAAGACGCGCCGCTCAAGCGGCTTATGCGTGTATTCGTCGTAAAGCCGGATGATCCTTTGGTCCATGGCGCGACTTCCCCCGCTGTGTAGGCCCAGGCGGCCCGATTTTTTGGCCTATTGCGATCTCGGGGCCGCTTCGCTCAACATACCCCAAGCCGCCCCATCATATTCCGCCCATGCAGAGATATTTGACCTCGAGGAACTCCTCGAGACCGTATTTCGAGCCCTCGCGGCCGAGGCCCGACTGCTTCATGCCGCCGAACGGCGCC
Organism: uncultured Acetobacteraceae bacterium; assembly: GCA_964563665.1. GTDB lineage: Bacteria > Pseudomonadota > Alphaproteobacteria > CACIAM-22H2 > CACIAM-22H2 > CAZLYV01. Next base: position 1,274 of record CAZLYV010000368.1, on the reverse strand, counting down.
ACCTCGGTTGAAATCAGGCCTGTGTTGATGCCGATGATGCCGTATTCGAGCGCCTCGGCGACACGCCAGACGCGGCCGACGTCGCGGCCGTAGAAATACGCCGCAAGCCCGAACTCGGTGTCGTTGGCGAGCCGGATCGCTTCCTCCTCGGTCTGGAAGCGGAACAGCGGGGCGACCGGACCGAAGGTCTCCTCGCGCGCGACCCGCATCTGGGTGTTGACGTTGGCGAGCACCGTCGGCTGGAAGTAGGTACCGCCGAGCTCATGGCGTTTGCCGCCGATCAGCACCTTGGCGCCCTTGGCGAGCGCGTCCTTGACGTGCGCCTCGACCTTGTCGACCGCCTGGGCGTCGATCAGCGGTCCCTGGGTGACGCCGGGCTCGGTGCCGTTGCCGACCTTGAGCTTGCCGACCGCGTCGGTGAGTTTGCCGGCGAATGCGTCGTAGACCTTGTCTTGCACCAGGAAGCGGTTGGCGCAGACGCAGGTCTGGCCGGTGTTGCGGTACTTCGACAAGATCGCGCCGTCGACCGCGGCATCGAGATCGGCGTCGTCGAAGACGATGAACGGCGCGTTGCCGCCGAGCTCGAGCGAGATCTTCTTGATCGTCGCCGCGCTCTGCTGCATGAGCAGCCGGCCGATTTCGGTCGAGCCGGTGAACGAAATCTTGCGCACCGTCGGGTTCGAGGTGAGTTCGTTGCCGATCGGCCCCGAATTTCCGGTGATGACATTGAGCACGCCCTTGGGCAGCCCGGCGCGCTCGGCGAGTTCGGCGAGCGCCAGGGCCGAGTATGGCGTCTGCTTCGCCGGCTTGAGGACGACGGTGCATCCGGCGGCGATCGCCGGGCCCGCCTTGCGGGTGATCATCGCCGCCGGGAAATTCCACGGCGTGATGCAGGCGACGACGCCGACCGGCTCCTTGGTGACGACGATCCGCTTGTCGGCCTGATGCTGCGGGATGGTGTCGCCGTAAACGCGCTTTGCCTCCTCGCCGAACCATTCGAGGAAGGCGGCGGCGTAGGCCACCTCGCCCTTGGCTTCGGCCAATGGCTTGCCCTGTTCGGTCGTCATCAAAAGCCCGAGATCGTCCTGGTTCGCCATCATCAGTTCGAACCAGCGGCGCATCACCTGCGCGCGCTCCTTGGCGGTCTTGGCGCGCCACGCGGGATATGCGCGCTCGGCCGCGGCGATGGCGCGCCGGGTCTCCGCGGCGCCCATGTTCGGTACGCCGCCGATCGCCTCGCCGGTCGCCGGATTGCGCACCTCGACGGTCGATTT
>CAZLYV010000367.1:0-1932 GCA_964563665.1 uncultured Acetobacteraceae bacterium | reverse complement strand
TGCCCGCCGGCACGACCCGCGCCGGGCTTCAGCACGAACAGCCGGTCGCAATAGGGGCACTCGACCGTATCGTCCGTGCCAAGGTTGAGATAAACGCGTGGATGCCCAAGCGCATCGCCGCTGCCGTCGCAGGCGACGATGCGGGTCTCGACTTCGATCACCTCGGGCGCATCGGGCGCGGTTTTGGGCGAGGACGGGGCGGACGAATCGGGCGATGTCATGACGGCGAAATCCGTTGGCTGTCGCTGCAGGCGCCGGTCGGATTGACCGGATGGCGGGCGCGATGATACCGATTGGCCCCCTTGCGACGCAACGGCGCGTGGCCCCATGCGCCGGGGCTGATTTTCGTCGCGCCACTCTTAATCCGATTTTATTTCGAATGTTACGCCGATTTCGTCCCTCCGCTGCCGCTGCGATTTCGGCGATGCCCGAGTTTGCGGTCGAAATCAAGGGGCTGACCAAGATCTACGACGCCCAGGCAAGCCGCGCGGGCGACGGGGCCAAGCCACCGAAGAAGGCGCTCGACAACGTCGATCTGGCGATTCGGGCCGGCGAGCGGTTCGGCCTTCTCGGGCCAAACGGCGCCGGCAAGTCGACGCTCATCAACATTCTCGCCGGCCTGGTCAACAAGACGGAAGGCGCCGTGCGCCTGTGGGGAATCGACATCGACGATGATCCGCGCGGGTGCCGGGGCGCCATCGGCGTGGTGCCGCAAGAGCTCAACATCGATCCGTTCTTCACCCCGCGTGAACTGCTCGAGGTCCAGGCCGGCCTCTACGGCGTACCCGCGGCCGAGCGAAAGACCGACGAGATCCTCGATGCGCTCGGTCTCGCGGACAGCGCCGAGGCGTACGCGCGGACGCTTTCAGGCGGCATGCGACGGCGTCTGCTCGTCGCCAAGGCGCTCGTGCATGCGCCGCCGATCCTCGTCCTCGACGAGCCGACCGCCGGCGTCGACGTCGAGCTCAGGCAGGGACTGTGGGCCTATGTCCGCGCGCTCAATGCCCGCGGCGCCACGGTGCTGCTGACGACCCATTACCTGCCCGAGGCCGAGCAGCTTTGCGATCGCATCGCCATCATCAACCATGGCCGGGTGATCGCCTGCGACACCACGGCCGCGTTGCTCGCCCGCCTCGATCGCAAGGAGCTGCGCCTGACGCTCGACGCCGACCTCGCGGCGATTCCGCCGGCGCTGGCCCGCTTCGACCCCAAGCTCGAATCCCCCCGCCGGATGGTGTTTACCTACCGCCCGAGCCGCACGCACGTGGGCGATCTGCTCGCCGCGGCGCAGACCGCCGGGCTCGGCATCGCCGATCTGTCGACCGAGGAGAGCGACCTCGAGGACATCTTCCTCGAGCTCACCCGAAGGCGGCCCGCCGGGGCCGCCAGCTCCTGATTCGGCGCCGCACCGGAGCGGCGCGGCGAGGATCGAGACAAATTAATCGAATCTTGATCTGCTGGTAAGCATATTGGAGTGACCCGGCGGCGCCGGGTTGCGATTTTGGAGGAAACCGATGAGCGACCTGATGCAAGGCGGCAAAATGACCCCGCAGGACCGCGATCTGCTGCGCGACTGGGTGCGCGATCGGCACCAGAAATACATTTTCCAGGCGGTCGAACTGGCACGGCTCCAGTTGCAATTGCAGCGGGAGAAATCGTTGTCCGAGGCCGATCTCAGCTATACGAAGCTGCGGCGCATGCGCGAGGAGTACGAGGAAGCCCGCCGCACGCTGACCGTGCTCGACCAGTCTTTGTAGGAATTCGCGGCCGCTTGCGCGGCCCAAAGCGCAACCATCATACGATTGCGCGCCGGGATCGATCGACGGATCTGGCGATCGATCAAGAAATGTTCGCCGACATATGGCGTGCGCTGATTACCGGCGCCGTGCAGCGATGCCAAACCTGCATCGGCGACGGCGGCGCGTTGGTCGA
>CAZLYV010000366.1:0-1938 GCA_964563665.1 uncultured Acetobacteraceae bacterium | reverse complement strand
CCCATGTGTTCAAGATCGGCGCACGATTCAGTTTTTGAGGCGGCGGCGAATCATTGTGGGGCATGCCGCGAGCGTGACACAAACTTAGCCGCCCATTGAGCTGTCTTTATCGAATATCAGATTCGACAAAACTGGCGAGCAGCACCAGACCTCTCTGGGCTTGACCTTGCAACCCGGACCCCAGTAGCCGTACTCTTATGCTCGGAACCAAAGTCAACCGGGGAATATCGGAGTACATGTAGGATCGGATCGTTTGCTCTTGATTGCCGCACGGGGCCGCAGGAGCGATGGTGCGGATATTTCGTGGGAGGGTCACTCGCTCACCGGGTAAGGGAGGAAGACGAAGCCATGCTCAGGACCACCTTACATTCTGGGGTCATCGCCGTGGCGCTCTCAGGGCTGTTGGTTGCCGCACCTGCGGCTGTGGCCGAAATGGTCTCCTTCAAGTGCGAAGCGAAGGCGTCGAATGAGGTACCGGTCGTTGACAGCAAGGGAACGGGAACGGTGGAGGCGACATTCGACACCGCCACCAAAACGCTGTCATGGACGATCACTTATTCGGGGCTTACCGGCCCGCCGCTCGCGATGCATTTCCATGGACCGGCAGAAGCCGACAAGAACGCCGGAATCGCGGTTCCGATCCTGGGCAGCTTGGCGAGCGCAATCAAAGGCTCGGCGACGCTCACCGACATTCAGGCCACCGACCTGATGGCCGGCCGTTGGTACATCAACATCCATACCGCCGCCTTTCCACCCGGTGAGATCCGTGGCCAGATGACAAAGGTTCAGTAGACGGCAAACACGCCTACACGCGAGCCGAGACCAGGCAATACCAAACTCGAATAGGGGCAGGACTGCCAGGCCCCGTCTTCGTCTTCTGAACCCAGTGCGCGGCGACGCAATCTTGCCTCTCCCGTCGCGTGACGTTTGAAGATTGCCGGCTGGGGGAGCTGATTGTGCGGCGGCGCGATATCATAACATTGTTCGGAGGCGCGGCAGTTGCGTGGCCACTCGCGGCGCGCGCGCAGCAGGCGGCGACGCCGGTGATCGGGTTCCTCAGCAGCGCGTCCCCGGCGTCGGACGCATACCTTGTGACCGCATTCCGTAAGGGCCTGAAGGAAATCGGCTATGCCGAGGGCCAAAACGTCGCAATCGAATACCGCTGGGCGGAGGGTCAGTACGAGCGATTGCCGGCATTGACGGCCGATCTGGTTCATCGGAAGGTGGCAGTGATTGCCGCAATCGGTGGCAATGCCTCGGCGCAGGCGGCCAAGGCGGCGACCTCGACGATTCCGATCGTCATCACGGTCAGCAGCGACCCTGTCACGCTCGGCCTCGTCGCCAGCCTCAGCCGACCAGGCGGCAATGTTACGGGCGTGAGTCTGCTAATTGAGGCCCTGGAGGCGAAGAAGTTGGAGTTACTGCGCGAGCTGGCGCCCAACGCTACCGTGATTGCCATGCTCGTGAACCTAAATAATCCGAGTGCCGACTTCCAATTGAAAGAAGCGCTGGGCGCGGCGCGCGCGATCGGGCAGCAGTTGCATGTCCTGAACGCCAGCAGCGAGCGCGACATCGACGCGGCTTTCGCATCTTTGGTCCAACGGCGGGCCGATGCGCTCCTCGTCGGCGCTGATGCGTTCTTCCTCAATCAGCGCGACCAAATCGTGGCCCTGGCGGCACGAAATGTAGTTCCCGCGATCTATGAATTACGCGAGTTCGCTGCGGCTGGCGGTCTGATGAGCTACGGACCCAGCTTTGCGGATGCGTATCGCCAAGCTGGCAACCACACCGCCCTTATTCTGAATGGCGCCAAGCCCGCCGACCTCCCGGTCCTGCAGCCGACTAGGTTCGAGCTTGTGATCAACCTCAAGACCGCCGGGGCGCTCGGGCTGACTATCCCTGAGTCGATCCTTGCTCGCGTCGACGAGGTGATCGAAT
>CAZLYV010000365.1:0-1938 GCA_964563665.1 uncultured Acetobacteraceae bacterium | reverse complement strand
GCTCTGATCGTTCCCGGAAAGTATGAAACGCATTCCCATGGCGATATAGCGTTTCAGAAATTCCTCGCCATAGACCCCGCCCATTCCCGGCCATTTGCCGTGCTTGCGACAGGCGTCGATCACTCTCTGATAGGCGTTCGCTATCCGATCGTGTCCGCTATCGCCGGGAATTCCCATCTCGAGGGTGAGATCGTTCGTGCCGATCAGCAGCACGTCGACTCCCGGTACCGCGGCGATCATTTCCGCGTTATCGATCGCGCGCGGCGTCTCGAGCATCACGACGACGAGCGAAGCGGCGTTGAGCGTGCGTGTCAGTTCATCGGCCTTGACCGATCTGAAACCGAAATGGGGCAAGGCTCCGCCGATCGAGCGATGGCCCTCCGGCGGATATCGAAGATGATCGACGACCTCGCGCGCCTCTTCCGGCGTATCGACATGTGGCGCGACGATTCCAAGCGCCCCGTTATCGAGCAAACGTGTCGCCATCCAGTGTTGTCGGTGGGGAACCCGCACGAGGGGAGCGATGCCGGTGTCCAGCGCCGCGGTCGAGATTTCGGATGCGGTCTCGATCGACATCGCGCTGTGTTCCAAATCGATGAACAGCCAATCGAATCCGGCGGTCTTCATGACCTTGGCGATATCGACGGTGCGGCTCTGACGGATGCCGATTCCCAGCGACAACTCGCCGGCGGCGAGCCGCTCACGGGCAAGGTTTCGAACGGCGAGGGTCAATGTTGCCTCCCTGGATTGCGATCATCGTCAAACCCCGACCCGCTTTCTTGCGCACGGTTTTCAAGTTGCGGGATCATCCTTCAGGCCGTCCCTCTTGGCGCGGTCTGCAGCGAACCATTCTTCGGCGGCGAATTGACCCGATCAAGGCCTGTATTTCGCGATAGGAAGGGAGAATACTCGGAAACCCCCGGCCGTTCCGGCGAAAATCCGCTCGAACGACATTCAGCGACCAATGAAGCGGTTCGACAGCGGACCCGATGGACCGCGAACGGCCATTGGTGTTTTATGCGTGAATCGGCCGGTCGCGGGAATCCTGCGCCCGGCGGCTCGAAGGATAGACGAACGCCGCAGGCACGATCGATCGCCCGATGAGCAGAACCATCGCCCGAACGCTCCGCCACCTGGTCGGCCTGGCCACGGCGCCGATGTCGCCGCGCGGCCGCGACAAGACGGTGAGCACGCTGATCGGAGAGCTCGATCGGCAGAGCGCGCGCGTCGTCGAGACCCCATACGGCAATCTCGTCTTTCTTGCTTTGCGCGGACCCTATGTTGCCTCGGCGGTGAACAATTTCGCGACCGACGAGCCCGAGACGCTGGCATGGATCGACGCCCGGCTGAAACCCGGCGAGACGTTGTGGGACATCGGCGCATGCTTTGGAATCTACGCGCTCTACGCAGCGCTCCGGCCGGGGGTGCGTGTGGCGGCTTTCGAGGCGAAGGCCGTCAACTTTTCGCTCCTCGTCGAGCATGTGGCGCTCAACCGGATGGACGAGCGTGTCATTCCGGTTTGCGTGGCGCTTGCGGCTGAGACGCGGTTGACCGGGCTGCAGATCACCTCGCCGCTGGTGGGCGGAGCCGGCAATACGCTCGCTGGCGAGGAGGACCAGTTCGGCGCCATCGACGCCGCGTTCACCCAGGCGATTCCCGCCTTCGCGGCCGACGATTTTCGCCGTACGTTCCGGCTTCCGCCGCCCGACCACATCAAGCTCGATGTCGACGGGATCGAGGGGTTGATCCTCAACGGGGCGCGCGGGACCTTGCCCGCGGTCAAGACCGTCCTCATTGAAGTCGAGGGAAAGAACGCGGTCCAGGCGGCCGAGCGGATCGAGAAGCCGCTGTCTGCCGCCGGCTTCACCGAGGACCTGGCGTTTCGCGAGCAAGGCTCGCGCCGCAATCGTCTCTTCCTCAACGCGTCCCGCGCTTGAT
>CAZLYV010000364.1:0-1950 GCA_964563665.1 uncultured Acetobacteraceae bacterium | reverse complement strand
GCCGTCGCGCGCGGCGGCGACCGCCTGGTTGGCGCCCTTGCCGCCGGCCACCACGTGATAGCCCGGCCCAAGCACCGTCCCACCCGGGCGCGGCAAAACGCGTACCGGGAAGACCAGATCGACGTTGATCGAACCAAGGATAACGAGCATGTCGCGAACGGTCGCCGACTTGTCAATGCGACATCAGCACCGGAACGGTCATGTGCTGGAGCATATGCCGGGTGACGCCGCCGAGGATGATCTCGCCGAAGCGCGAACGGCCGTAAGCGCCCATCACGAGGAGATCAATCGCAATATCGGCGGCCACGCGATCGTCGAGGCAAAGCAGAAGGTCCTTGAGGGACATATCGCGGTCTCCCCGATCCATTTGACTGGCGGCCGAAGCCAAAACTGCCAGACCGGCGCGCGGGTGGAAAGGGCGGATGTCGCCGGCTCTCGACCGCCCGGTTTCGCGTCACGCGGATCAGCCCATTGGCGTTGGCCCGCTTTTGGGTTAGCAAGACGCTGATACTGGCAGGAGTGGCGGATGGCAGGCGATGATCGCGTATATCCGGTGATCCTTTCCGGCGGCGCCGGCACGCGCCTGTGGCCGCTGTCGCGCGAGCTTTATCCCAAGCAGCTCCTGCCCCTCATATCCGAGCGCAGCCTGCTGCAGGAAACCGCGCGCCGGGTCGAGGGCGAGGGGTTCGCGAGCCCGCTCATCGTCTGCAACGAGGAACATCGCTTTCTGATCGCCGAACAGCTACGCGCACTCGGCATCGCTCCGCGCGCGGTCGTGCTCGAACCCGTGGGACGCAACACCGCGGCGGCCGCGGCGGTCGCGGCGCGGATCTTGCGGGAAAGCGACCCCGAGGCGCTCATGCTGGTCCTGGCGTCCGATCATGTCATTGGCGACGAGCCGGCCTTTCGCGTTGCGGTCGCGGTCGCGGCGAAGGCGGCGCGCGCCGGCCGTCTGGTCGCCTTCGGCATCACGCCGAAATCGGCCGAAACCGGCTACGGCTATATCCAGCGTGGCGAAAAACTGGCCGAGGCGAACGGAGCGTTCAGCGTCGCCCGCTTCGTCGAGAAGCCCGATCTGCCGACGGCGAAGATGTATGTCGCCGACGGCGGCTGGTCGTGGAACAGCGGCATGTTTCTCTTTCCAGCCGCGCTCTATCTCTCCGAGCTCGAGCGTTTCGAGCCGGCGATCGCCAGGGCGGCGCGGACAAGTCTCGCCGGCGCCCGCACCGATTTCGACTTTCTGCGGCTCGACGGCGCGGCGTTCGCCGAGGCGCCGGCCAAATCGATCGACTATGCGGTGATGGAGCGCACCTCGCTGGCCGCGGTGGTGCCGGCGAATCTTGGCTGGAGCGACATCGGCGCCTGGTCGGCGTTGTGGGAGCTCGGCCCCAGGGACGCCGATGGCAATGTGAAGATCGGCGACGTGGTCGCGATCGGCACCCGAAACTCGTACCTGCGCAGCGATAAATTGCTGCTGGCCGCGATCGGGCTCGACGATGCGGTCGTGGTCGTCACCTCGGACGTCGTGCTTGTCGCCGCCAAGGAACGCGCCCAGGAGGTGAAGCAGATCGTCGAGCGCCTGAGGGCGGAGGGCCGGCCGGAGGCGGTGACGCATCCGATCGTCCATCGCCCCTGGGGCAGCTACCAGACGGTCGACGCCGGCGAGCGCTTCCAGGTGAAGCACATCACCGTCAAGCCGGGTCAAAGGCTTTCGCTGCAGAAGCACGCCCATCGCGCCGAACACTGGGTCATCGTGCGGGGAACGGCGCGCGTCACCCGCGACAACGAGGTCGTGACGCTCACCGAAAACCAGTCGACCTACATCGCGGCGGGCGCCGTGCACCGGCTCGAGAACATCGGCGCCGATCCCCTGCACCTGATCGAGGTGCAGTCGGGCGGCTATCTCGGCGAGGACGACATCGTCCGCCTCGAGGACAGCTACGGACGCAG
>CAZLYV010000363.1:0-2004 GCA_964563665.1 uncultured Acetobacteraceae bacterium | reverse complement strand
GCGCCACGCGTTGCCGCGATTGTAATAGGCAGGAGCGTAGCGCGGGTCGAGGCGGATGGCCTCGGTGAAGTCGGCAATCGCGTGGTCGAATTCGCCCTTGATCGCCCACGCGACGCCGCGGTTGTTATAGGCCACAGCGTGGCGCGAGTCGAAACGGATGGCCTCATTGTAGTCGGCAATTGCGCGGTCGTGGTCGTCCTTGACGCGCCACGCGTTGCCGCGGTTGAGGTAAGCAGCAGCGAAGCGCGGATCGAAACGAATGGCCTCGGTGTAGTCGACAATCGCCCGATCGGCGTCGCGCTTTCTTGCCCACGCGAAGCCGCGGTTGTAATAGGTACGGGCGTCGCGCGGGTCGAGGCGGATGGCCTCGGTGAAGTCGGCAATCGCGCGGTCGTGGTCGCCCTTTGTCACCCACGCGTTGCCGCGGTTGCTATAGGCTATGGCGAGATCCCGGACGTTGAGCTGGCCCGAGTTGATGACTCGGGCACACGATTCGATTGCGCGATCGAAGTTCTGCCTTTCTTCGGTACACGTCCGCGCATCGTCGGTTAATTGCGCGGCAGCACCGGCAGCGGCCAGTCCAACGCCCAGTCCGATCACGAGTAGACGGAGCCCGCGCATGCAGCCTCCAGCCTATCCCGCAAGGAAATTCGTCTCAAGTCTACAACCGCAATCGAACATATCCAAGCCGCCCGCCGGGCAACGGTGAGCCGGATCCGCGTCTTTGCCTCGAAGGGGCTTTAAGCGATGACCTTCCTTTCGCGACTCTCGATGGCGACGCGCGTGTTGATGCCCGCTACGTCATCTTCCAGATGGCCGAGATCGCAGTGCCGAGGGAATTGTTCCAGGAAATCCTGTGGCTGATCGAAGGACTGCGACCGAAGCCAGCCCCCGCATAGCGATTGGATCGGTCGGATGCGTCATCACCACGAGAAGGGTGTGTCTGGATGATGAGGAAAAGTGGCAAATCGGTGGATCAAACGTCGCTTGGGATGTCGGGGACGATGGAAATGCAGGGAGCGCTGCGCAGCCCGCCTGCGGCTTCGGGGGAATCCCGCCGTATGCTATCGTCCACGCTATTCCAGAGTTCATCTGGGGAATGTCGGATCGTGCGCCGAATGAGCAGCAGAACCAATCGGGAGGACGACAATGAGAATCATGACCTTGGCAGTCGCCGCGGCGGCCGCGGCCCTTGCCGCCGGCTCCGCGCACGCGCAGAGCGCGCCTGCGAGTAATATGAGCTTCTTCGTGACCAGCACGAACCCCGGCAAGGGCGGGGATCTCGGCGGTCTCGAGGGTGCGGACCGCCATTGCCAGAGCTTGGCCCAGGCGGCGGGCGCCGGCTCGAAGACCTGGCGGGCCTATCTCAGCACCCAGCCGGCGGGCAGCACGCCCGCGGTCAATGCCAAGGATCGGATCGGCACCGGCCCGTGGATCAACGCCAAGGGCGTGCAGATCGCCGCGAACGTCGCCGACCTCCACGGCGACAACAACAAGATCAACAAGGAGAGCGCGCTCGACGAGAAGGGCAATATCATCAAGGGCCGCGGCGACACGCCCACCCAGCACGACATCCTGACCGGCAGCCAGCGCGACGGCACCGCTTATGCCGCCGGCGACGACAAGACCTGCCGCAACTGGACGAGCAGCACCGACGGCAGCGCCTTCGTCGGCCACACAGACCTGATCGGCAACCCGCAGGGCATCAATTTCTGGAACTTCTCGCACGGCACACCCGGCTGCGGCACCGAGTCCCTCGCGCGCGTCGGGGGCGCCGGCTTCCTCTATTGCTTCGCGACCAACTAGGGTTTGCGCCATAAAACGCCGTTGCTGGGGCATTGTGCGGCACTTAGAAGCAATTCGCTCACGGCGTCGTCGAAGTACTTGAGCGTTTGCGGATGCGCGCTGTTCGAGCGCCGGATCGCAAGAAACCGCGCGCAAAATGAGCGCTCAAGCAGGGTCAAATAGGCGCCCGGCTTTCAGCCATCGGCGGGCAAAGTTCAT
>CAZLYV010000362.1:0-2013 GCA_964563665.1 uncultured Acetobacteraceae bacterium | reverse complement strand
GATCGGCGTGACCACGCTCGAACTCGACACCGCGATCACGCGCGACGGCGTCGTCGTCGTGTCGCACGACCCGGAACTCAATCCCGACATCACGCGCGACGCCGACGGCCGGTTTCTTGCGGCGAGCGGGCCGGCGATCCATAGCCTGACGCTCGCCGAGCTCCAGCGCTTCGACGTCGGGCGCCTCGATCCGGCCGCGAGCTACGCCAAGGGTTTTCCCGACCAGCTTCCGGCAGATGGCGAGCGCATCCCGACGCTTGCCGAAGTCTTCGCTTTGACGCGGCGCGCCGGAAACGCCGATGTGCGGTTCAATATCGAGACCAAAATCTTCCCCGACCGCCCCGCGCTCACGGCCACGCCCGACGCGTTTGCCGACGCACTGGTGGCGCTGATCCGCGCCGAGGGCATGACCCGGCGGACCACGATCCAGTCGTTCGACTGGCGGACGCTGCGGCGCGTCCAGGCGAGCGCGCCCGAGATCGAGACCGTCTATCTCACGGCCGAGCAGCGCTTCCTCGACAATATCGAGCGCGGCCGTCCCGGCCCCTCGCCGTGGACGGCCGGGTTCGACGTCGACGATTACGGCGGCTCGGCGCCGCGCCTCGTCCAGGCGTGCGGCGGCCGGATCTGGTCGCCATACTTTCGCGACGCCACACCCGAGGCGCTGGCCGAAGCGAAGCGCCTCGGGCTGCGGGTCATCTTATGGACGATCAACGATCCGGCGGAGATGGAGCGCCAGATCGAGCGCGGCGTCGATGGCATCATCACCGACCGGCCCGATGTGCTGCGCCGCGTGATGGCGGCGCGCGGGCTGGCTCTGCCGCGGCCCACCCCGCTTTCCCGCTGAGCGCCGGCGATCCGGCGCTTTACAATCGCGCGCCGGTCGATATCTTGCCGCCGCCCGGCGCTCCAGCCGCGCCCGGATCGACTCGCCTTTCCATGACCGACGCCGCCGGCCCGCTCGCTGCTTATCGTTCCCGTCTTGCCGAAGGCCGGCTCAAGCCCGATCCAATGCAGGCGCTTGCCGCCGAAAAGCTCGAACGCTTGTGGCGCGCCGTTCGCAGCTACAACCCGCATGAAGGGATAAGCGGTTGGCGCGCCCGCTTCGGGCTCGCGCGCCGATCCGACCCGGCGCCGCTCGGCCTCTACCTTTTTGGCGCCGCGGGCCGCGGCAAGTCGATGCTGATGGACCTGTTCTTCGCTGCCGCGAACGTCGAGCGCAAGCGGCGCGTACACTTTTATGCCTTCATGCTCGAGGTCCACGAGCGCATGCATCGCCTGCGTCAGGCACCGGTAAGCGCTGCGAACGCGACGGCCGACCTCATCGCGCGCGTCGCCGACGAGCTCGCCGAGCATACCTGGCTCCTTTGCTTCGACGAGTTCCAGGTGACCAACATCGCCGACGCGGTGATTCTCGGCCGCCTGTTCGCGGGGCTGTTCGAGCGCGGGATGGTCGTCGTCGCGACCTCGAACACCGCGCCCGACGATCTCTATGCCGACGGGCTCCAGCGCGAGCTGTTTTTGCCGGCGATCCGGCTCCTGAACGAGCGGCTGGATGTGCTCGAGCTCGAGGGCGGCATCGATTATCGCCGCGTCGCGCTTGCCCACATGGCGGTCTACCACACGCCGCTTGGGCGATCGGCGCGCGACGCGCTCGAAGCGTCGTTCGCAGCGCTTGCCGATGGCGTGGCGGGTACCCCCGAGGATTTGATCGTCCAGGGGCGCCGTCTGGTCATGGCGCGCGCCGCCAACGGGGTCGCGATGACGAATTTCGCCGAGTTATGCGAGCGGCCGCTGGGGCCGGCCGACTACCTCGCCATCGCGACGCATTTCCACACGCTCATCCTCGACGGGATCCCCCGCCTCGACCGCGAAATGCGCAACCAAGCGCGCCGCTTCATCACCCTCATCGACACGCTCTACGAACACCGCGCGAAGCTCGTCTGCGCCGCCGCCGTGCCGCCGGACGACCTTCACCCGACGGGCGATCACGCGGCCGAATTCAGGCGGACC
>CAZLYV010000361.1:0-2028 GCA_964563665.1 uncultured Acetobacteraceae bacterium | reverse complement strand
GTTACGATGAGGCGCATCGCCGTTCGCTCGCCGACCCGGACGGCTTCTGGGGCGAGGTGGCGCAAGGCATCGATTGGATCAAGAAGTGGGACAAGGTGCTCGACACCTCCCGCGCGCCGTTTTACCGCTGGTTCAGCGGCGGGATTCTCAACACCTGCTATAACGCGCTCGACCGCCACGTCGAAGCCGGGCGCGGCGACCAGATTGCCGTCATCTACGACAGCCCGGTCACCAACAACACCGTTCGGCGCTACACCTACCGCGAGCTGACCGATCAGGTCGCGCGCTTCGCCGGCGCGCTTGCCGGGCTTGGCGTCACCAAGGGCGACCGCGTCATTCTCTATATGCCGATGGTGCCCGAAGCCCTGATCGGCATGCTCGCCTGCGCCCGGCTGGGCGCGGTGCATTCGGTCGTCTTCGGCGGCTTCGCCGCGAACGAGCTCGCGGTCCGCATCAACGACTGCACGCCCAAGGTCATCGTCTCGGCCTCGTGCGGGATCGAGGCGAACCGCGTCATCCCCTACAAGCCGCTGCTCGACGGCGCGATCGAACTCGCCCATCACAAACCGCGGAACTGCGTCATCCTGCAGCGCGCGACGCAGCGCTGCGAGCTGGTGCGCGGGCGCGATCTCGACTGGGATGAGCTGATGGCGAAGGCGAAACCCGCCGCTTGCGTGCCGGTCGCGGCGACCGATCCGCTCTATATCCTCTACACCTCGGGCACCACCGGCGAGCCCAAGGGCGTCGTGCGCGACAATGGCGGCCACGCGGTCGCGCTCAAATGGACGATGAAGGCGATCTACGACTGCGATCCGGGCGACATCTATTGGGCCGCCTCCGACGTCGGCTGGGTGGTCGGCCATTCCTATATCGTCTACGCGCCGTTGCTTCAGGGCTGCACGACGATCATCTATGAGGGGAAGCCGGTCGGCACGCCCGATGCCGGCGCGTTCTGGCGCGTGATCTCCGAGCACAAGGTCAAGGCGCTGTTTACCGCGCCCACCGCCTTCCGGGCGATCAAGCGCGACGATCCGAACGGCGAGCTCATCAAGAATTACGATCTTTCCGCCTTCAAGACGCTGTTCCTCGCCGGCGAGCGATCGGATCCCGATACGCTCAAATGGGCCGAGACGCACCTCAAGGTGCCGGTCATCGATCATTGGTGGCAGACCGAGACCGGCTGGGCGATCGCCGCCAACTGCGTCGGCCTCGGCATGCTGAAGGTCAAGCACGGCTCGCCCACCAAGCCGGCGCCGGGCTGGGACATCCGGGTGCTCGACGCCTTGAACCACGAGGTCAAGCGCGGCGACATCGGCGCGCTATGCTGCAAGCTGCCGCTGCCGCCAGGCACCTTCCCGACGCTGTGGAACGCCGACGACCGCTTCCGCCAGAGCTACCTCGCCGAGTTTCCCGGCTACTACAAGACGGGCGATGCGGGCTTTGTCGATGCCGACGGTTATGTCTACGTCATGACCCGGGTCGACGACGTGATCAACGTCGCCGGCCATCGCCTGTCCACCGGCGCCATGGAGGAGGTTCTGGCCTCGCACCCCGACGTGGCGGAATGCGCGGTGATCGGCGTCGCCGACGATCTCAAGGGCCAGGTGCCGCTTGGCTTTGTCGTGCTCAAGGCGGGCGTCGCGCGCAAGGACGAGGATATCGTCGACGAGGTGGTGCACCTCGTGCGCCAGCGCATCGGCCCGGTCGCCTTTTTCAAGGTTGCGGTGGTGGTGAAAAGGCTACCCAAGACGCGCTCGGGCAAGATACTGCGCGGCACAATGCAGAAGATCGCCGATAGCCAAGCCTTCAAGCCGCCGGCGACGATCGACGACCCGGTGATTTTGGGCGAGATCGCCCAGTCGCTGCAATCGATCGGCTACGCCAAGGCCGGCGTCCAGACGCAATAAAACCGCGAGCAGGAGCATTGATGGGTATGCGATTACGTAACAAGGTGGCGTTGGTCACCGGGGCGGCCGGCGGCATCGGGCTTGCCTGCGCCAAGGCGTTTCTCGCCGAGGGCGCCCGCGT
>CAZLYV010000360.1:0-2029 GCA_964563665.1 uncultured Acetobacteraceae bacterium | reverse complement strand
TACGGGCTTCATCTGTCGCTCCCCTCGTGCAAGGTGGGGCTGATGCTCGGCCTGTGCGGGGCGCAATTCGATTACAAGCACGTCAATCTTGGCGCCGGCGAGCACAAAACCCCTGAGTTCCTGGCCAAGAGCCGTTTCGGCCAGGTGCCGGTGCTCCAGGACGGCGACGCCTTCGTCTGCCAGTCGAACGTGATCTTGCAATATCTTGCCGACAAGTTCGGCAAGTTCGGCGGCCGCACGCCGGCCGAGAAACTGCGGATCGCCGAATGGCTCGCCTGGGACCTCGACCGCATGGCGGGCGGCGTCGGCCTTACGCGCGGGCTTACCCGTTTCATGCAGCAGGACCCGGCGGTGGTGAACTTCACCCGCGCGCGGGGCGAGCAGGCGCTGGCGCAACTCGACCGGCATCTGGGTACGAGCAAGTTTCTCGCCGGCTCGCAGCCGTCGATCGCCGACGTGGCGATATTTCCCTGGGTGGCGACGGCGGAGGAGGGCGGCTTCGACATCGCCCGTTGGCCCAATGTGCGCGCCTGGGCGGAACGGGTGCTCAACCTCCCCGGCGCGGCGCATCCCTATGCGATGATGCCGAAGGAAGACCGCGTCGCTACGTGACCGCGCTCATCGGCTGCAACACCCGTCCTCGTGCTGAGCCTGTCGAAGCACGAGGATGCATTACGTAAAGCTGACGACGAAGGTACCAATGATCGATCTCTACACTTGGGGAACCCCGAACGGCCGCAAGGTCTCGATCATGCTGGAGGAGCTTGGACTGCCCTACGCGACGCACAAGATCGACATCGGCAAGGGCGACCAATTCACGCCGCACTACATCGCCATCAACCCCAACAGCAAGATTCCGGCGATGGTCGATCCCGACGGCCCCGGCGGCCAGCCGATCGCGTTGTGGGAGTCGGGGGCAATCCTCATCTACCTCGCCGACAAGAGCGGCCGCTTCCTCGCCGTCGATCCGCGGCGGCGCTATTTCGTGCTGCAGTGGCTGATGTTCCAGATGGGTGGCGTCGGTCCGATGTTCGGGCAGGCGCACCATTTCATGCGCAATGCGAAGCAAGAGGTGCCCTACGGCGTCGAGCGCTACGGCAAGGAAGCCGCGCGGCTCTACGGCGTGATGGATCGCCGCCTGTCGGGCGCGAAATACCTTGCCGATGAGGAATACACGATCGCCGATATCGCCACTTATCCGTGGGTGGCGCGTCACGAGTGGCACCGGGTGAATCTCGCCGAGTTTCCCGGGGTCAAACGCTGGTTCGACGAGGTCGGCGCCCGACCCGCGGTGCAGCGGGGGATGGCCGTACCGGTCCCGCCCTGAGAACGGGTGGTCGTAGACGCGGGTTGGCGACGACGGCCGCTTAGGCCGCGACGCGGTGCGCGGGGCGACGCTGCGCGGAGAACGTCGCGACACTCGGCTCGCGGCGGATGCCGGCTAAGGCTTCCAGCTCAGTGCGGACGCGCTCGAGCATCGTGTAATCGCGTTGGTCGTCGCGGTCGATGACCTGCATCGAGGTGAGCTTGTTGTCGACCAGGTCAAGCAGCAGTTCGATCGAACGGCGGTTGAGCGACATGATCTCCCCCAATGGATGAGCGGCTTTTCTACCGCTAATCTTGGTATCTTCGCGGGCGATCTCTTAACAACACGTAAAAGTTTAGAAAAAAGATCGGACAAGAATGGAAACCCTTTCCACATCTATGGATTAGAGAATCTGCAATGGAATCGACGCTCGCGGATGGCAAGCGAACGCGAGCGCCGATGCCAGGTTCCGGCGCCCTGCGCTGGGCTCGGCGCCCCAGCCGTTTCGGCGGGATTTCAATGTCTTGCGAGGCGACGTTCGCATGGAGTGGGCTAAATCGTTTGACTGCCACGAGGGCGCCCTTTAGAACCGGCCCGGCATACGCCGTGTTGACACCACTCCAGGCGGAGGGGTGGCCGAGTGGCTGAAGGCGGCGGTTTGCTAAACCGTTATACGGGACTAAAACCCGTATCGTGGGTTCGAATCCCATCCCCTCCGCCAAT
>CAZLYV010000359.1:0-2051 GCA_964563665.1 uncultured Acetobacteraceae bacterium | reverse complement strand
CGCAAGGCCGGCCAGCACGAGACGAAGACGTATCATGCGCGCATTATAGCGGGCGTTCGCGCCGGAGTTCAGCACCGGTGCGACGATGGGTCGGTCGAGCTGCGTCAAAAATTCTGCGCCTTTCCAGGGTCGATCGGCCGCTGATCGGTTGGCTTCATTGGCTACCGCCGGGTAGCGCCGTGGTTTACTGCATTTCCCGTTTAGGCGAATCTTGTTCTCGCATTTGGACGAGTATTTTGGAAGGACTGGAACCGGCGCGCATGATGCAGCACGACATCTCGATCATCCCGGTCGCCATCGCCGGCGGCGGCCCCGTTGGCCTTATGCTTGCGTTGTTCCTCGACCGCCATGGCGTGAAATCGGTTGTTTTCAATACCGAGAACGCGGTGCGTTTGCATCCCAAGGGCAGCACGCATAATTCGCGGACGATGGAGCATTATCGACGTCTCGGCATATCGGCCAACGTACGACAGCTCGGATTGCCGCCAGATCATCCCACCGATGTTGCCTACTTCACGCGCTTCGGCGGATGGGAACTCGCACGCCTCGGCATGCCTTCGGAGGCGGAAAAGATGCGGATTCTCGCCGCCGCGCCGAAGACCGATCAGGTTCCTGAGCCGATCCACCGCGCAAACCAGATGTACGTCGAGGAGCTTCTGTTCAAGCACGCATCCACCCGACCGAACATCACCCTGCGGTTCGGCTGGCAGGTCGAAAAATTCGCGCAAGACGCGGACGGCGTATCGCTGCAGGCCGTGCCAAGCTCGGGCGGAGCGCCCGAGGCTTGGCGGGCGCAGTATCTGGCGGGCTGCGACGGAGGTCGCAGCTTCGTACGCCGCTCGCTCGCCATCCCGTACCAAGGTTATGACGAGCTCGAACAGGCCTTCTTCGGAGGGCGCATGGTATCGACCTATTTGCGAGCGCCGACGCTTTACCGCGATTACCTCGGTGCCCGACGGGCGTTTCAGTACTGGGTGGTGAACCCCGAATTGCGGATCGCGATGGTGGCGCTGAACGGGAGGGACGAGTTCCTCCTCTGGACCAAATCAAAGGATCCGAATCTCCCTCCCGACGATGCCGCGATCGCCCACGTCATGCAGCGCTGCACCGGAGCTGAAATCCCGCTGGAAATCCTGGGGCACCGTCCGTGGACAGCCGGGGTCGCGCTGGTCGCCGAGCGCTTTGCGGCGGGCCGCGTGCTGCTTGCCGGCGACGCGGTGCACCTATTCACGCCGACCGGGGGGTTCGGCATGAATACCGGGGTCGATGACGCGGCGAACCTGTCCTGGAAGCTCGCCGCGATGTTGCAGGGGTGGGGCGGGCAGCGTCTGCTCGATTCATACGAGCTGGAGAGAAAGCCGATCGCGTTTCGCAATACGAGCGCGGCACGCGCTTTCGCCAAGAACGTCGGGGACGTCCGGGTGGCGCCGGAAATGGAAGAGGACTCGCCGGCCGGCGAGGCGGCGCGGCGCGATGCAGGCGCGGTCCTCGCGACCTTTGGCGAGGAGTTTGCCTCGATCGGCGTGCAACTCGGCGCCCGCTACGACGCCTCGCCGATCATAGTTCCCGATGGCCCGCCGGTCGAGAACGACACGGTCCGATATACCCCGACCAGCGTCCCGGGCGGACGCGCGCCGCATTTCTGGCGCGACGACGGGCGCGGCGTTGGCAGCTCCCTTTTCGATCACTTCGGGGTCGGGTTCACCCTGCTGCGTCTTGGCCCGAATGCGCCCAAAACCTCGGCGATCGAAGCGGCCGCGCGGACTCGCGGCGTGCCGCTGAAGGTGCTCGATATTGCCGACCGCGATGCGCGGGACTTTTACGCCTGCGGTCTCGCCCTCATTCGTCCGGACCAGCATGTAGCGTGGCGCGGCGATCGTGCGCCGGTCGATCCGGATCGCATCCTCTCGCGCATCGTCGGCGCGGCCCGATGACGTGGCCCTCAGCCGAGCTGACGCAGGAACGCAGCGCGTTGTGACGCCGCCGCCATAAGTAGGCTCTGATCGTTCCCGGAAAGTATGAAACGCATTCCCATGGCGATATAGCGTTTC
>CAZLYV010000358.1:0-2065 GCA_964563665.1 uncultured Acetobacteraceae bacterium | reverse complement strand
TCGCCTGCCCGGTCTCCGGCTTCACCATCGACGAGATCGAGCCGCGCCTGTTCTCGTTCAACAATCCGTTCGGCGCCTGCCCGGCGTGCGACGGGCTCGGCGTCAAGCTCTACTTCGATCCCGACCTCGTGGTGCCCGACCCGCGCCTGGCTCTGCGCGAGGGCGCGATCGCGCCGTGGTCGAGTTCGCCCTCGCAGTATTACGTGCAGACCATCGACAGCCTGGCGCGGCATTACAAGGTCTCGACCACCACGCCGTTCAAGGATCTGCGCAAGGAGGCGCAACGGGCGATCCTCTTCGGCTCGGGCGAAGAGCTGGTGACAATGACCTACTCGGACGGCGTCCGTTCCTACCAGACGACCAAACCGTTCGAGGGCGTGATCCCCAATCTTGAACGGCGCTGGCGCGAAACCGACAGCGCGTGGATCCGCGAGGAGCTCGAGCGGTATCAGTCCTCGCGCCCGTGCGAGGCGTGCGAGGGCGCGCGGCTCAAGCCGGAGGCGCTGGCGGTCAAGATTCGCGTGCTAAATATTTCGCAGGTCGCGGACAAGTCGATCGACCAGGCGGCGAAGTGGTTCGGCGAGCTGTCGACCCATCTGACGGGAAAGCAGCGCGACATCGCCAGCCGCATCCTCAAGGAGATCAACGAGCGGCTCGGTTTTCTGGTCAATGTCGGGCTGGATTACCTCACGCTTGCGCGCGCCGCGGGAACGCTGTCGGGCGGCGAAAGCCAGCGCATCCGGCTCGCCTCGCAAATCGGCTCCGGGCTCACCGGCGTGCTGTACGTGCTCGATGAGCCTTCGATCGGCCTCCACCAGCGCGACAACGCCCGGCTGCTCGCGACGCTCAAGCGGCTGCGCGATCTCGGCAATACGGTGCTGGTGGTCGAGCACGACGAGGAAGCGATGCGCGAGGCCGATTTTTTGATCGACCTTGGACCCGGCGCCGGCGTCCATGGCGGCCGGATCGTCGCCGCCGGGACGCCCGCCGAGGTGCTGCGCAATCCAGCGAGCCTTACGGCGCAATATCTCACCGGCTTCAAGCAAATCGATCTGCCGCGCGCGCGCCGGCCAGGCCACCGCGGCCAACGGCTGCGGATCAAGGGTGCCCGCGCCAACAACCTCAAAAATCTGACCGTCGAGCTCCCGCTCGGCACGCTCACGTGCATCACCGGGGTGTCGGGCGGCGGCAAGTCGACGCTGATCGTCGACACGCTCTACAAGGCGGTGGCGCGCAGGATCTACGGCTCGCGCGAACTGCCGGGAGCGCACGACGCGATCGAGGGCCTCGAGCACATCGACAAGATCGTCGATATCGATCAATCGCCGATCGGCCGCACACCGCGCTCGAATCCGGCCACGTATACCGGCGCGTTCACGCCGATGCGCGACTGGTTCGCCGGTTTGCCCGAAGCGAAAGCGCGCGGCTACAAGGCCGGACGGTTCTCGTTCAACGTCAAGGGCGGCCGTTGCGAGGCGTGCCAGGGCGACGGGGTGATCAAGATCGAGATGCACTTTCTGCCCGACGTCTATGTCCAGTGCGACGCCTGCCACGGCAAGCGCTACAACCGCGAAACCCTCGAGGTGAAGTTCAAGGACAAGTCGATCGCCGACGTGCTCGAGATGACGGTCGACGAGGGGGCCGAATTCTTCAAGGCGGTTCCGGCGATCCGCGACAAGCTGGTCACGCTGCAGCGCGTCGGCCTCGGCTACATTCACGTCGGTCAGCAGGCGACCACGCTTTCGGGCGGCGAGGCGCAGCGGGTCAAGCTGGCAAAAGAGCTCTCGCGCCGCGCCACCGGGCGAACGCTCTACATCCTCGACGAGCCGACCACCGGCCTCCACTTCGAGGACATAAAAAATCTATTGGCCGTTTTGCACGCGTTGGTCGATGCCGGCAACACGGTCGTGGTGATCGAGCACAACCTCGAGATCATCAAGACCGCCGATTGGATCGTCGATCTTGGCCCCGAAGGCGGCGACAAGGGCGGTCGGGTCGTCGCGACCGGCACGCCCGAGGACATCGCCCGCGCAAAAGCAAGCTTTACCGGACAATACCTCGCGCC
>CAZLYV010000357.1:0-2069 GCA_964563665.1 uncultured Acetobacteraceae bacterium | reverse complement strand
ACGATTTCGCGATCGATCCAGGTCTTGAGAAGATGCCAAAGGAAATTGAGCGCGAGCACGATGATGACGGCATTCAATGCCTGGCCCAGCAGCCGTGTGATGATCGTGTCACCCGCGGTGATCGCCGCAATATCGATGCCCCAGGCCCAGGTGAGCAACAGGACGGCCCCGGCGCTCAACAGAAATCTTGCGCCTCGATCGAGGCACGCCGCGGCGATTGACGGCACGGCCGTCTGCGCCTCATCCGCCGTATGGCCGGGGGGACGCAGGACAAAGGCTACGCTTCGACCGGAGATTCGCATCAGGTTGGGCAGGGCGATCGCCACGATCAAGAACCACAGCCCAAACCTCGCGCCCAGCGCGGCGAGCAGCCAAAGAACGACGAAATAGCCGGTCCAAAGCCAGGCGCTGGCGCGCGCGGCGGCGGCGGCCGTCGTCACTCGACCATCCCGGGCGTCGACGGCCGGCCGACGCCAGGCAACCCAAACGAACAGCGCCAGCAGGACAAGGCCGAAGCTCAGTCCGACCAGCCGATGCTGCCCGTAGCCGAACCCCAGAGACTGGAGGAGAACCACCGTCACGCGGCCAAAAGCGAACCATCCCACGAGGACCGCGAGCCAAATTTCCCAGAACCGCGCGGCCTCGTCGGGCATCGGCACGATTCGCAGCCGCTCGTTCAGCGGCGAAAATAAAACGCGGCCGAGCACCAGCGTCAGACGGATCAAAAGGAAAACGAGCAGATAGCCGAGGACGATCTCTTGCAGAAGCGGCGGCCATGCGAAGAGCAAAAATGCGCCGATGCTGCCGATGGCGAACGACAACACCCAGCCGACGCTGAACGCCAGGCGGAGGCCGATGCGGGTCAGTCGCTCGCGCACCGTGTCGCTTGGCGCATCGACGATTTTGCTTCGGACGCCCCGCGTCATCGCCCAGTAAACGCGCTCCACGCCAAACCCGATGCCCACGAACAGAGCGATCAGCAGCAGGGCCGACAGCACCCCCATGTCAGCCAGCTCGGCGTTGAGGGTAACCCACGCTTTCGTCAGATCGGCTGGCAACTCCGGCACGGCCTCGACGAGGGCGGTGATATTGGCGCGGATCGCGGCAAGACGGTCGCCGATCACGCTTTGGATGCTCGACTCCGTATTCGGTTGCGCCACCTCGGAACCAGCACCGCCGATGCGACCGGCCGCTTGTTGACGGAGCCACGCCTGGACATTGGGGTCGGCGAGCAGGTTCAGTAGGGCCTTCGCCTGTTCGGGTGGCGGATCAGAGCCGGCGGCTGAAGGCGCCGGTTGCTGCGCACGCGCCGCGTCGACCAGGGCAACGGTCAAAAATGTAAATGCCGCACCGATTAGCAGCATCGACCAGACGATTGCCGCGCGCCATCTCGCTTTCATCGTTCCGCGCCACCGTTTCACTTGATCATCGGCCTCCGAGCGCATCGAGTTGCGCTATCTCTTGAATCCACCGAGCCTGTGTTCGATCGCGTTCAGGCCGCCTCGAGGGTCGAATGGCTGGGGTCGAACTCTCCCGAACGCGCATCGCGCCCCGCAGATCGTTGCATCACTCGTCTTTGACCGCGGTCCACGTCTTGTCTGGATTGTAGCTCTGCATGGCGCCAGCAATCTTGGCGCTGCCGGGGCCGAGATTCTTTTGATGCACATCGCCATAGTGGTTGACGATGAAGGTCATGACGCCGGTATTGCCGTACTCGGCGGGATAGGCGACGAGCGCGAAGCCGGCGATCAGGCGGCCGTTGATCACGTAGCTGTATTTTCCGCCCGGCGCGGACGGCCCTTGCCGCGTAAGAATCCTGAAGTAGTAGCCGCGGTATGGCGCACCGCTGACCCGTTTTTCGGCGTAGCCCCTGGCGGCGGCGACGAGCGGCCCGAACGGGCTCGTCTCTTCGCCCGGACCTGCGTTCCAGTAGAGCCCGTCTTTCTTGCCGGGGCTGCTTCCCAGTCGCTGGGCGAACTGGCGAACGCCGTCGTTGTTGCGGTCCCTCGCCCCGTAGGCGAATTGCGCCGCGACATAGGCGCGCGCAACCTCGATCGCCTTCAGCTCGT
>CAZLYV010000356.1:0-2077 GCA_964563665.1 uncultured Acetobacteraceae bacterium | reverse complement strand
GACATCAGCCGAGTATTATATTGCAGTGCACATTTCGCGTTTGTCGGAAGTGCCGCCCCTCGGTGCAACGACCGACCTAACGTAACCCACCTCAATCCCGACGATCTTGCGGTCTCTCGCCCGTCGTGCGCCCGCGCACGACGCGGCGCTGATGCTGTGGATCGCGCGGAGGTTATCACCAATGATGCTCGCTGCTGCGCATGACACGATTCCCGCCGCCGAGGAGCGCCGCCAAAACCTGATACTGGCCACGCTTGGCGTCGTCTATGGCGACATCGGCACCTCGCCGCTCTATGCGATCCGCCAGGCGCTCACCGATTATGGCGAGATTACCGAGGCCGCGGTGCTCGGCGTCCTGTCGCTCATCGCGTGGTCGCTGATTTTGGTTGTCACCGTCAAGTACGTGCTTGTGATCATGCGCGCCGACAACCGTGGCGAGGGCGGCCTGCTCGCCCTGACGGCGCTGGCGCTGCGCACGGCGGAAGGCTCGAAACGGCGACATCTTCGAATTCTGGCCGTCGGCATGGTGGGCGCCGCGCTGTTCTACGGCGACGGCGTGATTACGCCGGCCATTTCGGTTCTGTCCGCCGTCGAGGGGTTGAAGGTCGCCACCCCGCTCTTCGAGCCGTATATCCTGCCGATCTCGCTCGGTCTTCTCATCGCTCTGTTCGCCGTGCAGTACCGCGGGACAGCCAAGATCGGCGGCCTGTTTGGCCCTGTGACGCTGGTCTGGTTCGCGGTGCTGGCGCTGCTCGGAATCATGCAGATCATCGACAACCCGTGGATCCTGCTGGCGCTCGATCCGCGTTACGCCGTGGCGATGTTCGCATCGACTCCATGGCGCACTTTTATCGTCCTTGGCGCGGTGTTTCTCGCCGTGACGGGCGCCGAGACGCTTTACGCCGACATGGGGCATTTTGGCCGCCGGCCGCTCAAGATTGTGTGGCTTTATCTCGTATTTCCGGCGTTGATGCTCAATTACTTGGGTCAAGGCGCCCTGCTTCTGCGCAATCCCGCCGCGCTGGAGAATCCCTTCTATCACCTGGCCCCGGACTGGGCGCTCTTGCCCCTCGTGTTCCTCGCCTCGGCGGCGACGATCATCGCCTCGCAAGCCGTGATCTCGGGCGCATTCTCCCTGACACGCCAGGCCGTCCAGCTCGGCTACCTGCCGCGCCTCGACGTTCGCCACACTTCGGCCGAGGAAATTGGCCAGGTCTATGTGCCGCGCATCAATTTCACGCTGCTCGTTGCCGTCGTGCTGCTCGTTCTCATGTTCAAGTCGTCGGACAATCTTGGCGCTGCCTACGGCATCGCGGTCACCGGCATGATGACGATCACGACGGTGCTGGCGTTTATCTACGTGCGCGGCGTTCTCGGCTGGAATCTGGCGTTTGCGGTTCCGGTCTTCGGTTTTTTCCTGTTGATCGACCTCGCGTTTCTCATTGCCAATTTGCTCAAGATCGCCGATGGCGGGTGGTTTCCGATCGCCGTCGCGGCGCTCGGCGCGATCGTGATGGCGACCTGGTGGAAGGGCCGTCGGGTGCTCGCGACACTGCGCGAGCGCGACTCGTTGTCGCTCGACAGTTTCATCGCCGGTCTCAAGCCGGATCGACCGGCGCGCATCCCCGGAACCGCGGTGTTCCTCACCCGCCGGCTCGACCAGGTTCCAAATGCCCTCCTGCACACGCTCAAGCATTACCGGGCGCTGCACGAGCGTGTCGTTCTGATGACGCTGCGAACCGAGGACGTGCCGCGTGTGTCCGACGGACAGCGGCTCGACATCCAGGAGCTCGACAAGGGCTTTTACGCCATCAGTGTCCGTTATGGCTTCATGGAGAAGCCAAGCGTGTCACGGGCGTTGCGGCTCTGCCAATCCCAAGGACTGCCATTCAATCTCATGGAAACGTCGTTCTTCGTTGGCCGCGAAAAGCTGCGATCGGCGCGGCGATCGGATCTGGCGCCGCGCTGGCGCCAGCGTCTGTTCATTCTGCTCTCGAACAACATGCTGGGCACCACGGAATTCTTCGACATTCCGCCAAACCGCGCGATCGAGATCGGCGGCCACGTCGAGATTTGA
>CAZLYV010000355.1:0-2081 GCA_964563665.1 uncultured Acetobacteraceae bacterium | reverse complement strand
GCCCCTCACACCGAGAAGTATTTCGCCTGCGGGTGGTGGACGACGATCGCCGAGGTCGATTGCTCGGGATGGAGCTGGTCTTCGTCCGACATCGCCACGCCGATGCGCTCGGCGCCGAGCAACGCCAGGAGTTGCCGTTGGTCGGCGAGGTTCGGGCAGGCGGGATAGCCGAAGGAATAGCGCGAGCCGCGGTAGCCCTGCTTCAGCATTTTGTGCATGTCGCGGTCATCCTCGTGACCAAAGCCGAGCTCGGCGCGGCCCCGCTTGTGGACGTATTCGGCAAGCGCCTCGGCCATTTCGACCGAAAGACCATGGAGGTAGAGGTAATCCTGATAACGGTTGTCGGCGAACCACGCCCGGGCGATCTCGGACGCCTGCTGGCCCATGGTCACGACCTGGAGGCCGATCACGTCGAGCTCGTTCAATGAGCGATCGCGGAAGAAATCGGCGATGCACAGCCCGCCTTCGCGGTCCTGGCGCGGAAATTCGAAGCGCGCGACTTCTTGGGCGCCTTCGCCGTCGTAGAGCACGACCGCGTCGCGGTCGGCGGCGCATCGCCAATAGCCGTAGACGGCGCGCGGCTGGAGGATCTGCTCCGTCTCGCATATTTCCAGCATGCGTCGCAGGATCGGCTTCACCTCGCGCTGCGCCCACGCCTTGTACTCGTCGAGCGTCTTTCCCGCCTTGCGGAAGCCCCACTGGAACTGGAACAGCATCGTCTCGTTGAGATAGGGGACAAGCGCCTTCACCGGCACCTGCTCGATCATGCGGGCGCCCCAGAAAGGCGGCTCGGGAATCGGCACGCCCGAAGCAAGCTCGGCGCGACGCAGCCGCACCTCCTCGGTATCCACCGGCCGCAAGGGCCGCGCCGCCTGACCCAGCACGCGCTTCTGGTTCGACGGCCGTCCCTTGCGCTTCGCCTGCGCCGCGTCGAGATGCTGGTCGAATCGCCCGGTCATCACCTTTTCCATCAGCTCGAGGCCGTCGAAGGCGTCGCGCGCGTAAGCCACCCGGCCCGGCCCGTAGGCCGACACGCAGTCCTCCTCGACATATTTGCGCGTCAGCGCCGCGCCGCCCAGCAGCACCGGAATTTCGACGCCCTCGCGCGTCATCTCCTCGAGATTCTCGCGCATGACGACCGTCGACTTGACGAGCAAGCCCGACATGCCGACGGCGTTCGCCTTATGCTCCTTCGCCGCCGTGAGGATGCTGGCGATCGGCTGCTTGATGCCGAGGTTGACCACCCGATAGCCGTTGTTGGTGAGAATGATGTCGACCAGGTTCTTGCCGATGTCGTGGACGTCGCCCCTGACCGTCGCCAGCACGATGGTGCCTTTCTGCTGGCCCTCGACGCGCTCCATGAACGGCTCGAGGTAGGCGACCGCCATCTTCATCGTCTCGGCCGATTGCAGGACGAAGGGAAGCTGCATCTTGCCGGCGCCGAACAGATCGCCCACCACCTTCATGCCATCGAGGAGGAAGGTGTTGACGATGTCGAGCGGCTTGTAGGATTTCATCGCCGAATCGAGATCGGCGGTCAGTCCCTGCTTGTCGCCATCGATGATGCGGTCCTTGAGTCGCTCCTCGACGTTCTCGGCGCGCTTCTTCTGCGTTTTCGCTTCGGCCGCGCGGTCCTGGTACAGCGCGATGAAGGCGTGCAACGGATCGTAACCGTCCCGCCGCCGATCGTAGATCAGGTCCTCGGCAACCTTCGCTTCCTGCTCGGGAATCTTGTGAAGCGGCGTGATCTTGCTGTGGTGCAGGATGGCGCCGGTAAGGCCGCGTTTGAGGGCATGATCGAGAAAGACCGAGTTGAGCACGTGGCGTGCCGCGGGATTGAGCCCGAAGGAGATGTTCGACAGGCCGAGGATGATCTGCGCCTCGGGCAGCGCCTCGCGGATGCGCGCGATCCCGTCGAGCGTCCACAGGCCCAGCTTGCGGTCGTCGGCGTTCCCCGTGGCGATCGTGAAGGTGAGCGGATCGATCAACAGGTCGGCCGACGGCAGGCCGAAGCGTTTGCAGACGAAATCATCGAGCCGCTTGGCGATCTCGACCTTGCGGTCCGCCTCCTTCGCCATTCC
>CAZLYV010000354.1:0-2098 GCA_964563665.1 uncultured Acetobacteraceae bacterium | reverse complement strand
GCGTGCGCTGATGTCGTCCATGGTTGTCGGTCCTCGTTCGCCCGCCACGGGCCAAACGAAATTACCATTCGGTCGCGCACTTTGTCCGCCTTGACCCGAAAAGCGCCGCCGTCCAATGATGCGCCCATCCGGATTGCCAGCGTGAAGGACAGGCACAGGATGGATGACGGCTTGAGCCCAGGCGAACGAGAGCTGCGCGCCCGCGCCCGCGAGCTGGCGGAGCGCGTGATGGCGCCGGCCGCGGCCGAGATCGACCGTAGCGAGGCTTATCCGTGGGGCCACGTCGAGGCGCTTCGCGAATCCGGCTTCATGGGCATGACCATTCCCGTTGATCATGGCGGACAGGGACGCTCGTATTTCGAGGCCGTGCTGGTGATCGAGGAGATGGCACGGGTCTGCGGCGCGTCCGCGCGCATCGTCGTCGAGGCCAACATGGGCGCGATCGGCGCGATCATGGCCTATGGCCGGCCCGACCAAAAGACTCTCGCCGCTAACCTGGTGCTCGCCGGCGACAAGCCGGCGATCTGCATCACCGAACCCGGCGCCGGGAGTGCGGCCAGCGAGATGACCACGCGGGCCGATCGCCGCGGCGAGCGCTATGTTCTCAATGGCAAGAAGCATTGGATCACCGGCGGCGGGGTGTCGCGGCTCCATCTCGTCTTTGCGCGCGTGTTCGATGAACAGGGGGCCGAGCGGGGCATTGGCGGGTTCATCGTCGTGCGCGACCCCGCGAGCGGCGCGCCCAAGGGCCTCGTCATCGGCAAGCGCGAACCGGCGATGGGCTTGCGGGGAATTCCAGAGACCGAGATCATCTTCGACAATCTCGAGGTGCCGGCCGATGCGATGCTCACCCCGCCGCGAGGCCTGGGTCACGGCTTCGCCGACTTGATGGACGCCTATAACGGCCAGCGCGTGGGCGCGGCGACGGTGGCGCTCGGTCTGGCGCAAGGCGCCTATGAGAAAGCGGTGGCTTACGCCAAAGAGCGCGAACAGTTCGGGCGCCCGATTGGCGAGTTTCAGGGCCTGCAATGGATGCTGGCCGATATGAGCATCGAGGTGGAAGCCGCTCGCGCACTGATCTGGCGGGCCGCGCGTTTGGCGCCGCCGGGCGGTTTTCCCGATCCGTTGGCGGCGGCGCAGGCCAAGATCTTCGCTTCCGAGATGGCGATCAGGGTCACCAACAACGCGCTTCAGATCTTCGGCGCGGCCGGGTACTCGCGCAACAATCCGCTCGAGCGTTACGTGCGCGATGCGCGCATGTTCGCGATCGCCGGCGGCACGGCGCAAATCTTGCGCACGCTGGTCGCCTCGCGGCTTCTCGGCTGGAAGCTGCCGCAGTCTCGCTATGGATACGCCGGCGCGGCAAAATCCGCCAACCCCGGGTCCGACAAAAAGGCCGCCGAATGAACGCGCTTCCGCTCTCGGGCCTGCGCGTATTCGACCTCACGCGCATCCTTGCCGGCCCGACCTGCACCCAGCTCCTGGGCGACCTCGGCGCCGACGTGATCAAGATCGAGCGGCCGGGTACGGGCGATGACACGCGCAAATGGGGCCCGCCGTATCTCAAGGACGCGTCGGGCAAGGAAACCCACGAGAGCGCCTATTACCTGTCCTCCAACCGCAACAAGCGTTCGCTGACGCTCGACATCGCCAAACCCGACGGACAGGAGCTGGCGCGCCGTCTCATCGCCAAATGCGACCTGATGATCGAGAACTTCAAGGTCGGCGACATGGCCAAGTTCGGCCTCGCCCACGCGCAGCTCGCGGTGCAATTCCCGCGGCTCATCTATTGCTCGATCACCGGCTTCGGGCAGAGCGGACCTTATGCGCCGCGCGCCGGCTACGATCTGTTGGCGCAAGGGTTGGGCGGCATCATGAGCATCACCGGCCAGCCGGAGGAAACGCCGGGGTCCGAGCCGATGAAGGTCGGCGTCGGCATCGCCGACTTGATGTGCGGCATGTACGCAACCGTGGCGATCCTCGCCGCCCTTCGCCATCGCGATGCGACCGGCGAAGGGCAATATATCGACATGGCGCTCCTCGACACCCAGGTGGCGTGGCTGGTGAACGAGGGCATGAACTATCTTGTCGGCGGCGA
>CAZLYV010000353.1:486-2099 GCA_964563665.1 uncultured Acetobacteraceae bacterium | reverse complement strand
CCGCCGGTGAGGATCGCGCTCGCGAGCCACGGGAGATCTGCTTTCGAGATCGACTCGCTGCGTCTTCCCACCCACAGCCGGTAGCCAACCAGATAGATGCAAAGCCCAAGTCCGGAACCGAGATAAAGCAACCCAGCGAGCAGCCAAGGATCGATCAGGCCAATCAGCACTTTGGCAAACGGCGTACTCGCTCCAAAGAGAGCCGCTGCGGCAAGGGCAAGGATGGCGCCGTAAGACATCCAAGACCGTCTCAGAACCGCCAAACTTGCATCGGCGCGCCGATCCAGGGCGAGCTGGCGATCATCGATCCCACAATATTGGTTGCAGTGCCGTAGCGCATTATATCGCCATCTTGAATCCGGGATGTTTTCGGTGGCGATTCATTCCGAGTGGACGGGGGGCTTCGTATGCCGATTCGTAATGGTGACCGTGGAGACACTTCGCGTGATCCGCCAGAACCTCGATGACCCGGCAATCGGCGACACGACCGCCCGCGCACCGTCTCACCATCCGCTTCAGCTCTTGCTTTAATGCCTCGAGTCGCGCAATTCGACTCTCCACCTCTCGGAGATGGCTGCGCGCAATAGCATCGGCCGCGGCGCAGGACTGCGTAGAGTCGTCGACGAGACTCAACAGTTCGCGAATCGCTTCGAGCGGAAACCCGAGTTCCCGGCTGTGTCGGATGAAGGCGAGCCGAGCGACGTGGGCCGGCCCATAAAGACGCTGGTTCCCGTTTGACCGCTCGGCCGGCGGCATCAAGCCGACCTGTTCGTAGTATCGGATCGTCTGCACCTTGCCGCCGGTTTCCCGCGAAAGGTCGCCGATGGTCAGCCGCCCATTCCTTGTCATTTTTCCGCCCTTGAACCTCTAGTCACTGTAGGTCCTAGGTTAACGCGATCGAGATACGCCGGCCAGGGATAAATCAGCGCTCGCTGCCAATACGCCCAAAAACCCGCACGGCAGCGCCGTGAGCTAGACGACGACTGGTAAAGATTCGCTTCGCCGAATCAAGATATTAAAGGACGAACGGACATGACGAGTCAGGCGACGCACACCCATGACCACACGGCAAACGACCAGCATCCCCCGCAACCTGGCCGAGCTCTGGCAGATGATCACGAGGACAGGTGCTGCGCCGCTCCAGCGTCGCCGTCCAAGTCTGGTCGGCCTGCGACGCCTGGTCGCACATTCAAAATACATGGGATGGATTGCGCCGAAGAGGTCGCCGTCCTCAAGCGTGAGATCGGGCCGTTGATCGGCAGCGAGGAGCAGCTATCGTTCGACGTGATCAATGGGCGGATGACCCTTTCGGCGAGCGCGCAAGATGTTGCGGACGCGGATATCGCCGCGGCGGTCGCCCGTACCGGCATGAAGGCCGAGATTTGGCGGGCGGACCGAACGGCGGCAGGGGCCGAAGACAGCGGGCATCGCCGCATCCAGGCGTGGTTCACCGGATTGAGCGGCCTGTCGGTGCTCGTCGGCATCGGGTGGCATGTCTGGCTTAGCGGCGGTTACGCCGATGTGTTGCGTCTCTTCGCCGGTCACGACGGTTGGGCGATGCCGCTTCCGGAAATCGTCGCGAGCGTTCTCCGGCGTCTCGCCGGTGTAGCGCC
>CAZLYV010000353.1:0-476 GCA_964563665.1 uncultured Acetobacteraceae bacterium | reverse complement strand
AATCGTCGCCTATGCCCTCGCGGTCGCGTTCGGCGTCAGAATTGTCATTGTCAAAGCTTGGCACGCCGCACGACGACTGCAGGCGGACATTAATCTTCTGATGGTGATCGCGATTGCCGGCGCCATCGGCATCGGCGAATGGTTCGAGGCGGCGACGGTCACTTTCCTTTTTGCCGTATCGTTGCTGCTCGAAAGCTGGAGCGTTGGACGCGCGCGGCGTGCCATTTCGGCGCTCCTCGATCTCACCCCGCCGACCGTACGGATCAAGCTCGACGACGGCGCCGAGTCGGAGATTCCGGCGGCCGAGGCACCGATCGGGACGCGCTTCATTGTCAGGCCGGGAGACCGCATCGCGCTCGACGGTCGCGTGCTAACCGGCCTGAGCGCGGTCAACCAGGCTCCGATCACCGGCGAGAGCGTATCGGTTCAGAAGGCGCAGGGCGCCGAAGTGTTCGCCGGCACGATCAATGGCGAGG
>CAZLYV010000352.1:0-2105 GCA_964563665.1 uncultured Acetobacteraceae bacterium | reverse complement strand
CCGGAATCGCGATTTAAGATATAGCGCGACCGCCAGCCCCAGATTGTTGTCGCGTTCAATCTGTCTTATAAGATTGCGCGAGGACGAAGTTCCGGATTCGGCAGATCAACGCGCAACAACGAGGGGGCAGGTTTGGCTGCCGAGTCGGCGCCCGAAACCCAAAGCGCAAAATTGCTGCCGCAACGGGCCATAACACCGGGCCTGGTTTGGGCGCTGGCCGGCGTCTTGGCTATCGCCGTGCTCGGCGTGGTCCTTGCCGTCCGCTTCGTCGATGGCGAGCGGGAGCGCGAGCTTCGCGGCTGGCAGGCGCGGCTCGGCCTCGTCGCCGATGCAAGAGCCGCCGCGATCGGCGACTGGTTGCAGCGCCAGCACGACACGTTGCGCGGACTGGCGGAAAACAGCTCGCTGCAGGTCTATATGACCGAGCTATCGCCTGCCCCGGGTCAGAGCGGCCAGGCCACCGACGAGGCTGGGCAGGGCGAGTATCTACGCAGTTTGCTCGTCGTCACCGCCGATCGGGCCGGATTTACCGGCGAGCCGGTGGGTCCGGCGGTGCGGGCGAACGTGCAGCGGGTCGGCGTCGCGGGGCTCGCGCTGGTCGATCGCCAAGGTCGGGTTCTCGTCGCCACGCCCGACATGCCGCCGATCGATGGTCGGCTGCGCGACTTTGCGGTGAACGCCGGCAGCGAGCCGGCGATGCTCGATATGTATCCGGGTCCCGCCGGGCGACCGACAATCGCGTTCTTCGCGCCCGTGTTCGCGGTGCAAGCCAACCCGGGAAGCCAGCGCATCGGCGGCGTGATCGGCGTCAAGGAAGTTGATCGCCAACTCTTTCCTCTATTGGTCCGGCCGCCGGTCGCCGAGAAGAGCGCCGAAACGTTGCTGGTCCGGCGATCGGGCGCGACGATCGAATATATCTCGCCGCTTGCCGACGGCACGCCGGCGATGCGCAAGCGATTGGCGGCCGACACGCCGCTTCTCGCGGGCTCGTTTGCGATCAAGAGTCCCGGCGGGTTTGAAGTGCTGCGCGACCACCGCGACGCCGAGGTCCTGGTCACCGGCCGCGCCATCGCAAGCACGCCGTGGACCCTGGTTCAAAAGGTCGATCGCGCCGAAGCACTCGGCGAAAGCGATCAGCGGCTCAATCGCATGCTGATGGCTTTCCTTCTCGGCATCGTCGCCTTGATGGCGATCATCATTACGTTTTGGCAGTACGGTGCCTCGCGCCGGGCGGGGGCGGCCGCCGAAAGACTGGCCGAACTCTCCGGCCGGTTCGAGAGCCAGAGAAATCTCCTCCGGTTGATCACCGACAGCCAAACGGCGGCGATCTTCATCGCCGACGCCGAGGGACATGTGCAGTTCGCGAACGACGTCGTCGCGACGCGCGCCGGCGTGGCGGCGCAGGATCTCGTCGGCAAGACGCTTGCCAGCGTGTTCGGGCCGGCGGAGGCGCGGCGCTACGTCGAGGGCAGTCGTATCGCGCTGGAAAGTCACGCGGTCGAACAGGCGACTCACCGCGACGAGGAAGGCGGGGCCACGCGCGTGCTCCGTGCGCAGCACATTCCTTTGACCGCCGGGTCGGACGCCCGCCAACGCGTCCTGGTGGTCGAGGACGACATAACCGCGGCCGTTGTCGAGCGTGAGCGGCGGGAGCGGAGCCAGCGGCTGCTGGTTCGCACGCTGGTCGCGGTGGTCGACAGCCGGGACCGATTTGCCGCGCATCATTCGCAGCGGGTCGCGATGGTGGCGCGGCGCGTCGCCGAGGAGATGGATCTCGACCCCACGCTCGCCGAGGCGGCCGAAATCGCCGGTAATCTGCTCAATCTCGGAAAAATCTTCGTGCCGCCGGAGCTTCTCGCGAAGCAGGGCAAACTCGCCGATGATGAGTTGCAAAAGGTGCGCGCGGCGATCCGCCGGGGAACCGAATTGCTCGACGATATCGATTTCGATGCGCCGGTCGTGCGCACGCTGCACGAGGCGGGAGAGCGCTGGGATGGAAGCGGCCCGCGTGGGTTGAAGGGGGAGGAGATCAGCATCGCCGCGCGCGTGGTCGCGGTCGCCAACGCTTTCGTCGCGTTGGTCAGCCATCGCGCCTTCCGTCCCGG
>CAZLYV010000351.1:0-2145 GCA_964563665.1 uncultured Acetobacteraceae bacterium | reverse complement strand
CGGGCCGCGAATCGATCTGCAGGCGACCGCCGTGGAGTTCGATGAGCGCCTTGGCCAGCGGCAGACCGAGACCAGTGCCCGAGTATTTGCGCGTCAACGCGTTGTCGATCTGGCGAAACGGCTGGAGCGCCAGCGGAACCTCCTCCGGCCGCATGCCGATTCCCGTATCGGCGACCGAGAGGCGAAGCGCGCCGTCGGGATCGAATCCCGCCGCGACGGTGACCTTTCCACCCGACGGCGTGAACTTGATCGCGTTCGACACCAGGTTCAGCAGAACCTGCTTCAGCTTCACATCGTCCGCCCACACGCGCGGCGCTTGCGGCGGCAAATCGAAGACGAGGCGCACGCCGCCGTTGCGCGCGCGCTCCCGCATCAGCCGCTCGCAAACCTCGGTCACCTGCGAGATGTCGACGCGCGACTCATGGAGTTCCAGTCGCCCCGCCTCGACCTTCGAGAGGTCAAGGATGTCGTTGATCAAGTCGAGAAGATGCCGTCCGCTGGCATGCACGTCGGCCGCGTAGTCGCGGTAACGGTGGTCGCCGATCGGACCGAAGATTTCACTCTTCATGATTTCCGAGAATCCGATGACGGCGTTGAGCGGCGTGCGCAGCTCGTGGCTCATATTGGCGAGGAATTCGGACTTGGTGCGACTCGCGGTCTCGGCCTCGTCGCGCGCGCGGGAAAGATTTTCGGCGAGCTTGCCGAGCTCCCGGCCCTGATGTTCGAGCCGACGGCGCGTTTCCTCGAGTTCGCTCACGCGCTCGCGCAAATGATCCTCGCTCGCGCGCAACGCTTGCTGGGTGCGCTCCTGATCGGTCACGTCGGTGAAGGTCGCGACCGATCCGCCGTCGGGGAGCGGCTGATGGATCAGCTCGACGACCCGGCCATTGGCGAGCCGCTGATAGACGATCCGGCGCTTGCGGTCATCGGCGAGCTGCAGACGTTCCGCCAGCACGGCTTCCCCTTCCTGGGCGCCGTGATCGCCGATCGACAGGCTGTATTCCATGATTTCGCGCAAGCCCGTGCCCGGGCGCAATAGATCCGCCGGCAGATTGTAGAGTTCGGCGTAACGGCGATTGGCGATGACCAGCCGGTTGTCGGCATCGTAGAGCGTGAGTCCCTGCGTCATGTTGGCAAGCGCGATGTCGAGTTGCCGGTTCATGTCCTGGAGACGCTGGCTCGTGCGCTGCAGCTCCTCTTCGGTCCGCTTGCGCCGCGTGATGTCGGCGTATGTGGTGACGAAGCCGCCGCCGGGGAGCGGATTGCCGCGAATTTCAATCACCGTGCCGTCGGGTCGGGCGCGCTCGAATATATGCGACTCGCAGCGCCGCGCCCGCTCGACCCGCTCGCGCACCATCTGGTCGACGTCGCCAGGTCCGTATTCGCCCCGTTCGACGTTGTAGCGAATGAACGCCTCGAACGGTGTCCCGATGCGGCCGAGCTCGACCGGCAGGCCCATCAGCTCGAGGAAGCGACGATTGAAGGCAGCCAGGCGCAGATTGCCGTCGAATACGCTCACGCCTTGATCGATATGCTCGAAAATGGTGTCGATCGGAAGCGCGCGCCGGGTTCCAGATTCGATCGCCGAGTCGGCGAGGCGACCCTCGAGGAGATAGGCGCGCGCACCGTCGGCGCGCACGATGGGGGTAAGCCAGCCGGGACGGCGCTCGCCAGCCACGTCGGTCCATGCCGCGGCAAAGCTTTCGCCGCGCTGCAAGCGGCCCACAGCCGTTGCCGACGAAATATCAAGCGCACGGGACGCGCCGTGGGTATCTGAGATTCCGCCGCTCGCGGATGCCGCTTGCGCCGCCGCGCGGTTCGACCATTGCACGGCGTCGTTGGCGACGTCCCAGACCCAAATCGGGGTCGCCATCGCGTCGAAGGCGGAGAGCAGCGCTTGCGTCAGGCGGATCATCGGTCGAATTGCACCATCGATCGAAATTCAGGGGTCCGGGCGCCCCAACCGCGTTCGATCAGGAAGCTGGCGGCGTTCATTAGCAAAATCATGGGGCAATCTGGTTAACAGGCAGTTTCCGGCTCAGACGGTCGGGCGCGCGCTTGCGGTCGGCAAGGGGGAAAGCCCGATCGCACGCGCGGTTATTTCGACCGATCGCCGCCGCCGAGCTGGCCAACGCCGAGCGTCGG
>CAZLYV010000350.1:0-2172 GCA_964563665.1 uncultured Acetobacteraceae bacterium | reverse complement strand
GCAAGCAAATGACCACGATCCGTGAAGGCCATGTGACGCGGTTCGCAGAGTTGCCAGCGGCACTGGTGAACGAGTTGCGTGAAATGGTCGAGGCCAAGGCCGTCATCGACTCCGGGTCCGGGATCTTCGGACGTCAAGGTGTCGAGCGCCAAGGAATCGGCTTTCCACTCCGCCGCCTCGCGGGCGAAACGAGCCAAGCGGCCTGAGCCGGCGGTTAGACGACAAGGCGCCCGCCCCGGTCCTGAACGCCACGCTTGGCGTCCAGCACCGGGGCGACCTATTATCGAGCGGTCGTTCCACGATTCCTTGGACCTACCGCTCATGCGTTCCTTCAGACAAACGATAGCAATCGCGATCGCCGTCTCCACCTTCGCCAGTCTCATATTCCTGTCGCCGTCGGCTACCGCCCAAGCGCCGCCGCCGCCCGATACCCAAGGCGGCCCAACGCTGGTGCAGCCAGCAAATCCGCCCCAGACCGGCGGCGACGAAGAACCTTCGCCCGGCGTGGTTATCGCGACGAGCTACGCTCCGGTTCCCCGGGGTTCCTCGATCGCAGTACGGCCGCTCGACAACACGCCGAATAATGTACGGCTCAAGGCGCTGTTCACGGAAGCGCTCGCCCAGCGTGCCTATCAGGTCGCCGGCGACGGTTCGCCCTTGGCGCTGAACTTCGAGACCGAGGCGCAACAGCTTGGCCGCGGGGTGGCCGGCGCGGGACAGCTCGAGATTCGAGAGATCAACAGCGATTCGCCGACGCGCACCCAGGATATCCAGACCCGACGCGACGAATCGCAGTTTCGGATCGATATATTCGCTTCGCCTGGCGACGGCACCCGCCGGGGCAGCCGGCCCGGTTTCGCGGTCGGCCGGCTGCGCTATGTCCTCAGCGCCACGATCGATGATCAACGCACCGGCCAGCGGCTTTGGCAGGGCGAGGCGATCTACGACGGATTTGGCGCCGAGGAGGACGTCGTGCTTCGCGCATTGGTGCCGATCTTGAGCGACGAAATCGGACAGACCGTGCGTCAGCGCGGGTTCCGTCTGCAGTAGCGACGAGCGCCGATCCGGTGCGTGGCGCGTCCACCGCGTTCACCGCGCTCAAAGGCGATATCACCCGGCTTGCGCTGGACGCGATCGTCAACGCGGCCAACGAAACGTTGCGCGGCGGGGGCGGAGTCGACGGCGCGATTCATCGTGCGGCCGGACCCGAGCTGTTGGCCGAATGCCGTGCGCTCGGCGGCTGCCCCACCGGCGAGGCGCGAATCACCAAGGGCTACCGGCTTCCGGCAAAATTCGTCATCCACACCGTGGGCCCGGTGTGGCGCGGTGGAACGCACGGCGAAGACGAACTTTTGCGCTCCTGCTACCGCAACAGCCTCGCGCTTGCGCGCCAGCACGCGATCCGGTCGATCGCATTCCCCGCGATCAGCACCGGGGTTTATCTTTTTCCCCTCGCCCGCGCGACGCGAATCGCCGTTGCGACGGCGCAAGACGAACTCGCTCGACATCGCGGTCTCGAGATTACCTTCTGCTGCTTCGCCGATGAGGCGCTGGACGTCTATCGCCAGGTCATCGCCGATGCCGGTCTTGCCCAAGCGCCGCCGTAACGATCTGCCGCGCCGATCCCTCGCACGCCGCCATCGCGCCAAGCGCGCGATCGAGAAATCGTCGTGTCGTCATCTCGCCTTGCGTTCGGTCATTGGCCCACACCACCACCGTGGCGATGAATATCCAGGTCAGCGCCACCTCCTCGATCTGTCGGCGCGGCGGCCCCGCGTCGAGGAGAGCGGCCTCGCGCCACCATTGCACCGTGCGCGAAAGCCGCGTGACCAGGCCCAGCAGATGGTGCGGGTGCCCAGGATAGAGTTTGCCCAGCAGCATCTGTGTGGCGACACGCCGAAACGGCGCCAGCGCATCGAGCCACGCCAGAATCGCGGTCGACAGGCGCTCAGCCGGCGGCCGGCGCGCAAAGGCCCGGCCGCGGCCAGCCAACATCGCTTGGTCGGCGCGCCCAAGCCAGGCTTCCGCGATTGCGTCGGCATCGCGAAAATATTGGTGGATTTCGGCAAGCGGGATGCCGAGTTCTGCGGCGACCCGATGCAACCGGAGCGCCCCCCAGCCAACGCGATCCGCCTCGGCGAGCGCCGCGGCGACGATCCGATCGCGAAGTTC
>CAZLYV010000349.1:0-2183 GCA_964563665.1 uncultured Acetobacteraceae bacterium | reverse complement strand
TAGCTTCGATCGATTCCTGCTCGAAAGGCCAACTCCTCCTGCGACAGACCTTTAGGGTCTGAACCCAATTGAAATCCGGGCGGCGCCGAATATTTTTATGAATTGTTTTTGAAACTCCACGTCCTATATAATAACGCGCGGCATATTATTGTCGCATTACTGAAAGATTCCAATATGACGCAAACCGCCATGACATTGCGGGAAAGAGCAGCGGCGAAATGGCAAGCCGTCAAACCCGTCGCCATCGCTCTGGCGATCGGCCTGGTTTCAGGCCCGCTCATCTCGAACTACGTCGGATGGCAGGTCACGAGCGGCACGGCGCGCGCGCAGATGCACGCCGGCATCGTCGAGCAACAGGCGGCGTTTTGCGACGTGAAGGCGCGCGCCGAAGTGAAGGATCCAGGCAAGCTCGACTGGAGCGCCCGAAATGACCTGGCGAAGAAATGGGCGGTCATGCCGGGACAGACTTCGGCGGAGTCGGACGTTGTCTATGCCTGCGCCGGAAAACTGGCGGCCTGATTTTTGCTGATCACCAAATCGGCTGTGGTAGAATCCGTATTCGCCGCTGATCGGAGAGGCGGCGGGGACTCCCTGGTTGAGAGTGCGCCTTCGCGCATGGCGAAGGCCATTGATGTGCGCTCCCGCGGCGCTGCTTCCATCGGGTATCGCCCGAATGGATGGCACGCCTCGAGCGCGGCAAGGCGAACATGAAAGACGACCCGATCGCGCTCGACCACCACCGTGGAATGGGCGCTCAAAAGGCGACGGAAATCCGCCGGCGCCTTTCCGAGGTCAAGGCTGACCAAGCGGCGCTGCGGCGTCGCAAAGCGGAATTGGAAAAGTTTCTTCTTGGCTCTCCGGCGCTGACCTGGCGAGAGGCCGCGGACAAGGCGTGTTATCTGCTTACGCTCTTTGCCGCAACATCGATCGCGCAAGATCCGCGCCGTCAGAAGCTCATCGCAAGTGTCCTCGACGATTTCAAAAGGCTGTCCGACGAACCGGCGGAGCCAGTTACGCGCGAGTGAGTCCGTCGCAAACGGCGAGGCCACGCTGCGACCGGTGCTAAGCAGCAATCGTTACTCACGCAACTGCCTACGGCGCAACCGACGCAGGCCGGTTCTTTTCCATCTGCCTGAAAGGATTGGCGTCCCCTAGGGGATTCGAACCCCTGTTTGCGCCGTGAGAGGGCGCCGTCCTGGGCCTCTAGACGAAGGGGACGCGACCGCCGGTTTATAGCAGGAAGTCTCTTTCGATCAAGAAGTTAGTTTGATTCGTCGAACGCTCTACAAACCATTCGACAGGCCGAACATAGCTCGAACTGGCACGATGCTGGCACGATGAGGCGATACTTATATTCCGATCACTCGGCTCGGAACTCGTGGGTGTTGGCGATGAAATCCGGCCGCTTCGTGGTCGTCTCCCAGAAGGCCGGATCCTCGAACAGGATGCGATTGTTGGGGAAGGCGCCGATCCAGCCGCATCTCGGTCACCGAAAAATTGTAGCCGAAGCAATCCCACGGCTGGATCCATCCCCGGTGCGGCATCGGCTCAGGCTTTATGACCAACGCCTCGGTCGGCAGGCCGTAGAACATCGCCCCGCCGTAGTCGTTCTCTGTGAACACGACATTGAACCCGAGTTGGCGCCCGCGTATGCAAACGACCTGGTGCGCCACGGCGGCGAGATAGCTGCCCTTGTGGTCCTTGAGGTCGCGCGTGTACTCGCGACGGACCAGGCAACGGAAATACGGGATGTTGTCGACGAGATAAGACATTGTTCTTCGTCTCCGTTCGGCGCACCACGCCCTTGAGCTTTTCGAAGCTTCGGAGCGCGCCCATGCCGAGCATGCCGAACATGAGCTGCCAGAGCGAATCGTCGAGGGTCGGCGGCTTGGGGATCGGGTGGCCGGCGACGAAGCTGGCCCACAGACCGATCGGCACGAGCATGTACTGGTAGAACAGCGCCAGCGCGCACACCCAGCCGATCGCCGGGCGCCAGCCGGCGACGAAGAGCGACGGGTTGGCGGCTTCGACCTTGTCGACCTCGAGCTGGGCGATATCCGATTGCTGCAAAAGCGCGAATACCTCGCCCATCGCCTTGGCGCGCGCCGTGGCCGATTCGGGCGACCAATCCTGACGCGCGGAATATCGTGGCGGAAATAGGATGGGGGTAAAAATCGTTGAAT
>CAZLYV010000348.1:0-2188 GCA_964563665.1 uncultured Acetobacteraceae bacterium | reverse complement strand
GAAGACGATCGAGCCATGCGACCTGATCCAATCTCCTTCCTCAACGGCAATAACGGCGCGTTTCTGGTCGAGCTCTATAACCGCTATCTCGGGGATCCGGGGTCGGTGGACCGCGAGTGGGCCGAGTTCTTCGCCGAGCTCAGCGACGATGCGGCGGCCGTGCGCGCGGATCTCAGGGGCGCGAGTTGGGCGCCGCGCAAGGGCGGCATCATCGGCAATGGCGACGCGGCGCTCGAGCAGCGCCTGGCGAAGAACGGCGGCCCGGGCGTCGCGGCGGCCGGCATCAGCCTCGACCAGGTGCGTGCGGCGACCCTCGATTCGATCCGCGCGCTGATGCTCATCCGCGCCTATCGCGTGCGCGGCCATCTCGAGGCGACGCTCGATCCGCTCGGTCTTGCCAAGCGCGAGCCGCACCCGGAGCTCGATCCGCACACCTACGGATATACCGACGGCGACTGGGACCGGCCGATCTTCATCGACAATGTGCTTGGCCGCGAAACCGCGACGTTGCGCGAGATCGTGTCGATCCTCAAGGACACTTATTCCGGCAACATCGGCGTCGAGTTCATGCACATCCAGGATCCCGACCAGAAGGCGTGGATCCAGGAGCGCATCGAGGGCGTCCGCAACCAGACCGATTTCACGCCCAAGGGCAAGCGGGCGATCCTCGAGCGCCTGACGGCGGCCGAGAGCTTCGAGCGCTTCCTCGACAAGAAATACGTCGGCACCAAGCGCTTCGGGCTCGAGGGGGCCGAGGCGATGATCCCGGCGCTCGAGCAGATCATCAAGCGCGGCGGGCAGCTCGGCGTGCGCGAGATCGTCATCGGGATGCCGCATCGCGGCCGGCTCAACGTGCTCGCCAACATGATGGGAAAGCCCTTCGCGGCGATCTTTTCCGAGTTCCAGGGCAACCCGGCGCACCCCGAGGACGTCCAGGGATCGGGCGACGTCAAGTACCACCTCGGCACCTCGGCCGACCGCGATTTCAACGGCAACGTCGTGCACATGTCGCTCACCGCCAACCCCTCGCATCTCGAGGCGGTCAATCCGGTGGCGCTCGGCAAGGTCCGCGCCAAGCAGATGCAGCGCAAGGGGCTGACCCGCGAGGAGGCGATGGGCGAGGTGATGGGCCTCCTCATGCACGGCGATGCGGCGTTCGCCGGTCAGGGCCTGGTCGGCGAGACGCTGATGCTCTCGGAATTGCGCGGTTACCGAACCGGGGGCACGATCCACTTCATCGTCAACAACCAGATCGGCTTCACCACCTCGCCCGCCTACGCGCGCTCATCGCCCTATCCGACCGACGTCGGCAAGATGATCCAGGCGCCGATCTTCCATGTCAACGGCGACGACCCCGAGGCCGTCGTCCATGTCGCGCGCATCGCCACCGAATTCCGCCAGCGGTTCAAGAAAGACGTCATCCTCGACATGTTCTGCTACCGCCGGCACGGCCACAACGAGAGCGACGAGCCGGCGTTCACCCAACCGTTGATGTACCGCAAGATCGCCGCCCACCCGACGGCGCGCGTGCTCTACGCCGGGCGCCTCGCCGCCGAGGGTGTGATCGCCGCCGATGAAGGCGAGCGCATGGTCGGCGAATTCCACGCCCATCTCGAATCGCAGTTTCAGGCGGCGAACAGCTACAAGCCCAACAAAGCCGATTGGCTCGAGGGCGCATGGATCGGCCTCGAGATCGCCTCGGGCGAGGATCGTCGCGGCAACACCGCGGCGGCGAGCGAATTGCTGCACGAGGTGGGCGCGGCGCTGGCCGGCGTGCCCGAGAGCCTCAACATCCACCGGACAATCCGGCGCCTGCTCGACAACAAGCGCAAGATGCTCGAACGAGGCGGCGGGATCGACTGGGCGACGGCCGAGGCGCTGGCCTTCGGCACCCTCTTGGCCGAGGGCACCCCGGTTCGGCTTTCGGGCCAGGATTCGGGCCGTGGGACGTTCTCGCAGCGCCACGCCGTGCTGGTCGACCAGCAATCGGAGGAGCGCTACCTCCCCTTGAACCATATTCGCCCCGGACAGGCGACGTTCGAGGTGTTCGACAGCCCGCTTTCGGAGGCGGGCGTGCTCGGCTTCGACTACGGCTATTCGCTCGCCGAGCCGCACGCGCTCACCTTGTGGGAGGCGCAGTTCGGCGACTTCGCCAACGGCGCGCAGGTGATCATCGACCAGTTCATCG
>CAZLYV010000347.1:0-2209 GCA_964563665.1 uncultured Acetobacteraceae bacterium | reverse complement strand
GCCGGCGCGCTCAAGCGGCCGACCTGGGCGCTGATGCCCTTCGTGCCCGATTGGCGATGGCAGCTCGAGCGCCGCGATAGCCCGTGGTACCCAAGCGTGCGGCTGTTCCGCCAGGCGGACGCCCGGAACTGGCGGAGCGTCGCCGACGCGCTTGCCAAGGAGCTGACCGCGCTCGCCGACGGGGCGGCCTTGGCCGGCGAGCCACAAGCGGCGCCGGCCGACGCGCTCAAGGCGAGCCTCGATCACATGACGCAAGGGCGCATGCTCGAGGCCGAGATTCTGGCGCGCGCGGCGTTGC
Source organism: uncultured Acetobacteraceae bacterium (assembly GCA_964563665.1). GTDB lineage: Bacteria > Pseudomonadota > Alphaproteobacteria > CACIAM-22H2 > CACIAM-22H2 > CAZLYV01. Next base: position 1,911 of record CAZLYV010000347.1, on the reverse strand, counting down.
CTCGCGCGTCCGATGCGTTTGAGGGATTGAATCTCCTGGGTGTGATTCTCGCGCAGACCCAGCGCCTCGGCGGCGCGACCGCGCTGCTCGAACGCGCAACCGCGCTCAGGCCCGACAATCCCGAGGGCCACCTGAACCTGGGGCTCGCCTACAAGCTCGTCGGCAACTTGGCCGAGTCCGAAAAGCACTACCGCCGGGGAATCGCGCTCAAAGGACCCGACGCGCAGGCGCTCAACAACCTCGCCAATCTGCTGCGCGACCAGAACCGCTTTGCCGAGGCCGCGGAATCGTACCGCGCGGCGTTGGCGCTCGACCCGAATTACGCCGACGGCCACGCCAATCTCTCGATCACGCTTCTGATGTCGGGGAAATTTCTCGAAGGCTGGCAAGAATACGATTGGCGCTGGAAGGTGACGGCGCGGCTGCCCTTCGTCCGCCATTTTGCTCAGCCGTTGTGGCAGGGCGAGGACCTCGCCAGCAAGACGATCCTGGTCCACGCCGAACAGGGCTTCGGGGACGGCATTCAGTTCATCCGGTACCTGGCGCTGGTCAAGGAAAAGGGCCCGGCAAAGATCATCCTCGAATGTCAGCCGGAGCTCGCGCGCCTGCTGTCGCGGAGCCGGTTGGCCGACGTCGTCGTCTCGCGCGGGCCGGATTTTCCCGGCGGCGCCTCGCTGCCACCTTTCGATGTCCAGTGCCCGCTGCTGGACCTGCCGAAAATCTTCGCAACCACCGTGGAGACCATCCCTTCGCCCGCGCCGTATCTGTCGCCCGACCCCCGGTTGGCCGCGAAGTGGCGCGCCAAGCTTGGCGAATACGATGGCGTGCGGATCGGCCTGGTGTGGGCCGGCAACCCCAAGCATCGCAACGACCGCAACCGCTCGGTTGCCCTGGAGACGCTCGAGGGCCTCCTCGTGCTGCCGGGAACGACGTTTTTCTCGCTCCAGATGGGCGACGCCCGCGACCAGCTCAAGCACCGCTCGGAGGCGCCGATCATCGACCTTGCCGGCGAGATCACCGATTTCGACGATACGGCGGCGATCGTCGATGCGCTCGACCTGGTGATCACGGTCGATACCTCGCTCGTCCACCTCGCCGGCGCGATGGGCAAGCCCGCCTGGGTGATCCTGCCCTATTCCCCCGACTGGCGATGGCAGCAGATGCGGTCCGACAGCCCGTGGTATCCGACCGTCGAGCTGTTCCGTCAGGACGAAAGCCGCGACTGGCGCGCCGTCGTCGCGGCGCTGCAGGCGCGGCTCGAAAAGATGATCGGCGATCCGTTCTCGCTCGAGGCGTTGACCGCCGCACGGGCGCGCGCTCCCGCCGGGGAGCTGGGCGGCGAAGAGGCCCGGCCGCCCGCCGAGGCGTTGCCCGGGCCGACGGAGGAGCTGGCGCGCGCGCTCCCGGCTTATGTGGCGATCAAGCGATGCCGCCACGGGGTGATGATGTTCAACCGGAACGACCTTTACGTCGGACGCTCGCTCGCCACCTACGGCGAATTCTCGGAAACCGAATCAGAAATGCTGCTGCAGATTGCCCGGCCGGGAGACACCGTCGTCGAGGCCGGGGCCAATATCGGCGCCCACACCGTTGCCATCGCCAAGGCGGTCGGCCCGAAAGGCCTGGTCGTGGCTTACGAACCCCAGCTTCACGTCTTCCAGATGCTGTGCGGCAATCTGGCGCTCAACGGCCTCGCGAACGTGAATGCGATCCGCGCCGCGCTCGGCGCGGCGCCCGGCACGATCACCGTGCCGAACCTCGACCAGACGACGCCGTACAATTTCGGCGGCGTGTCGCTCGGCCGCTCGGGCAAAGGCGATAGCGTGCCGGTTCAGACGATCGACGGCCTCGACTTGCGCGCCTGCCGGCTGATCAAGATCGACGTCGAGGGGATGGAATTCGAGGTCATCA
>CAZLYV010000346.1:0-2222 GCA_964563665.1 uncultured Acetobacteraceae bacterium | reverse complement strand
TGGTGCCCCTGGCCGGACTTGAACCAGCACGCCCTTGCGGGCAACAGATTTTGAGTCTGCCGCGTCTACCGTTCCGCCACAGGGGCCACAAGGATCGGCCGCGCGCGACAGCGGAGGCCACGCGCGGGATGCGCTTCCCTCGGGAAGCGGCGCCATCATAGTGAAGCAAGTTTTCCGGTCAATCGCTGGCAGCACAGCCGCCAGCGGGACGCTTATCCTTGCGTCGCGTCATTGCGGCTGGTAAATCCCGCCCGCCGCTCAGGCGCGAACGCGCCTAGATCAACTCTGTGCGCCGGAGGCGGAGGTCGGCTTCGCGGCGGCGATACCGGAAATTGGCTCCCTCCCTCGCCCCGGACCGCGCTTATCCTATCACCCATGCTCCGACGCCTCTATGACCGGGTCATGATGCTTGCCGCCCACCCACGCGCGATGTGGGTGCTGGCCGCCGTCTCCTTCGCCGAAAGCTCGTTTTTCCCCATCCCGCCCGACGCCATGCTGGTGCCGATGGTGCTGGCGCGGCGCGCCGAGGCCTGGCGCATCGCCGCCCTTTGCACGCTCGCCTCGGTGATCGGCGGTTTCTTCGGCTACGCGATCGGCTACTTCCTCTACGAGATGATCGGCCGACCGCTGGTCGCCTTCTATGGCCTCGAGCGCCAATTCGAGCAGTTCCAGGTGTTGTTCAATGAATGGGGACTGTGGATCATCCTGATCAAGGGGATGACGCCGATCCCCTACAAGATCATCACCATCGCCAGCGGCGTGGCGAAGTTCGACCTCACGGTTTTCGCGCTCGCCTCGATCGTCACGCGCGGCGTGCGATTTTATCTCGTCGCCGCGCTGCTCTATTTCTTCGGCCCGCCGATCCGCGAATTCATCGAGCGCTACCTGACCCTCGTCACCACCGGCTTCGTGGTCATTCTCATCTCAGGCTTCATCGCGCTCAGATATTTCTGAGCGGTGCAATCGACCGACTAAACCACGTTGGCTTCGCGTAATGGGCGGCCGTCGAGAATACGTTCGATGGCGAACGCCTTGAGATCGAGCGTGCGGTAGCCGCCAAACGCGATCAATTCGGCGACCCCGCGGCCGACTGCGGGCGATTGCTGCAGGCCATGACCGCTGAAGCCGTTGGCGAGGATGAAGTTCGGTACGTCGGGATGCGGTCCCAGGATCGCGTTGTGGTCGAATGTGTTGAACTCGTAATGGCCGGCCCAGGCGTTGACGACCTTGATCGCCTCGAACGCCGGCACGCGGGCGGCAAGCGCCGGCCAGATGATGTCATCGAACAGGGAATGATCGACCTCGAGGTCGAACGTCTCGACATCGTCTTGCGGCGGCGGCGGACAGCCGCAGATGAACAGCTCGCCTTCCGGCCGGAACCACACGCCCGACGGGTCGATCACCAGCGGGCAGTCGGCGAGCCGTGCCCGGGCATCGAACACGAAGACGCACCGTTTGCGCGCCTCCACCGGTAGTGCGAGTCGCGCCATCTCGGAGACCAATCGAGCACGTGGGCCGGCCGCGTTGACCACCGTGGCGCAGGCGATCCGTGTTCCGTCGTCGAGAATTACCGCTTCAATCACCCGGTCACGCCGCACAAACCCGGAGACGGCGGCCTTGCGATACGTCGCGCCGAGCGCGATCGCCTTGCGTTTGAACGCCTGCAGCAAGCTGTAGCCGTCGAACCAGCCCTCGCCGCTCATCCCAAGCGCCGCCGCGGCAAGGCCGGCGCCGCTCATCCAGGGAAAGCGCCGGTGGAGCGATTCGACATCCATCAGCATCACGTCGGCGCCGCACGCGCGCTGGAGGCGATGATTGCGCTGGAGCGCCGCCGCGCCCGCGGGCGAGGCCAGGAAGAGATAACCCCGCTCGTGAAATGCAAGATCGGGTGCTTCGTCGCCGAGCGCGAGATGCTGGCCGACCGCGCGCAAGAATTCGAACCCGAACTGCGAGATCTTGATATTGGCTTCGGTCGAGAATTGCTGGCGGATCGAGCTCGCCGAAAGCGCCGAGGACGCCTGGCGATACGTCGGGTCAGGCTCGACCACCAGGATCGTTCCGTGGAACGCCGCCTCGTGGGCAAGAAAATAGGCGATGGCGCTGCCGATCGCGCCCCCACCAACGATCACCACGTCGTATCGTTCCGCCATTCGCGACCCCGTAGCGCCAGTGCCCCTGTCGGTAGCCAAACAAGGCCGTAAAGCTATGTCACACGGGAACGC
>CAZLYV010000345.1:0-2226 GCA_964563665.1 uncultured Acetobacteraceae bacterium | reverse complement strand
GACCACCGCATTGGCAAGGTCAACGAAGAAAGATCCGGCCAATGTGATCAGCAGGAACGCCTTCGGCGATGGGCCGTAGCGGTTCGCTATTTCGTCCATCGTCGCCATCGCTACAGGCATCGAGGAAAGCCCGAAGCCGAGGAACCCGCCGACCGTCACCGCCGCGTCGTAATCCCGGCCGAGCAGCCGGAACAGGACGAAGTAGGCGATCGCCACGGTCAAGGTGATTTGAATAACCAGGTTGACGACGAGCGGCGCGAGCACCGCGGCGACTGTGGCAAGGTTAGTGCTCATCAAGGCGATCACCAGGAACACGTGGAGCGCGACCTCTCCGCCCTTTTCGATCGGCGCAAATTCGAGGCGAAACCGGAAAACGTCGGCGAGATTGGTGATCAAGACGCCCGCCAGCATCGCGCAAAGAAAGCCCGGAAGCAGCAGGCCGGCGCCCTTCGCGAGCCCGTTGATCATGTCTCCCAGGTAGACCGAGACCGCGATCACCAGGACCGTTGAAAGCAGTCGCTCGAGGCTGCCCGCATCCTCTGCGCCGCTCGTCGGCTTCTCCTCATGCGGCGCGGCAAACGACACGAAGCTGTCCGCGCCCGCGGCCGAGCGCAGTCCATGACGGCCGACCAACCAACCGGTGACGGGTCCCGCCACCAGCGCCCCGGTGATTACCGCCATCGTCGCCGCACCGACCGCCACGACCTGCGCTCCCTGCAGTCCGGCGGCCTGCGCCTCCCTCGCCCAGGCAAGGGCGGTGCCCGGTCCTCCGACGAAGGAAAGGCTACCGACGAGAAGCCCGTAGAACGGGTGCGCGCCCCAGGCCAAGGCGACTCCGATGCCAGCGAGATTCTGCACGACGAGGAGCAGCAAGGTCACCACGCAGAGAATAACAAGTGGCCGCCCCCCGGCCCGCAGCGCCGACAGCTTCGCGGACAGCCCGATCGTGGTGAAAAAGACGAGCAGCAGAAAATCGCGAAGCCTTTCGCCAAAGACGATCTCGGTTCCCAACACGAGGTGCGCGAGCAGCACGAGCAGCGCCACGACCGTGGCGCCGACGACGGCATTGGGCATGTCGATGCGCCTCAGAAACGGCACGGCGTGGCGAATGCGCGCGCCCACGAACAGCGCGATCAGTCCGATGATCAGCGTGGCGAGCTCTCCAATCGAGACCGTGCCCGGGATCGACATCGTCAGGGGTCTCCTGTTCGGAGCGGAGGCTGGAATGTGAACCGCTATCGCGGCAAAACCATAACAAACCGATATTCGCCAGATGAATGCTAATTCTAAATGGTAGGCTAGCTATCCGGGTTCGCTTTGGCAAACTGCAACATGACCGCGACCGCCGGGCCGAACGACGATGCGAGGGAGGGAGCATGTTCAACGCGATCCGCGAATTCATGCGTCTCGAGGCGACGGCCGGCGGCGTTCTTTTTCTTGCCGCCGTTCTGGCGATCGTTGCCGATAACACCGCGCTCTCGCCGCTCTACGGTTCGCTGCTTGAAACGCCGGCGCGGGTGAGCGTCGGCGCCTTTGCCATCGACAAGCCGTTATTGCTGTGGATCAACGACGGCTTGATGGCGATTTTCTTTTTGCTCGTCGGCCTCGAGATCAAACGCGAAATCGTCGATGGCGAACTCTCCAATCTGGCGCAAGTGGCCCTGCCGGCGGCGGCGGCGGTGGGCGGCATGGCGCTTCCGGCGGCGATCTACGCTTTCTGCAACTGGGGCGACGCCGCGGCACTCAGAGGTTGGGCGATTCCATCGGCCACCGACATTGCGTTTTCGCTTGGGGTGCTGTCGCTGCTGGGCGCCCGCGTGCCGTTGGGGCTCAAGATCTTTCTTATGGCGGTCGCGATCTTCGACGACCTTGGCGCGATCGTGATCATCGCGATTTTCCATACCAGCGATCTTTCCCTGCTCTCGCTTGGACTTGCCATGATTGGGCTTGCCGGGCTTGCGGTGCTGAACCTCGCCGGCGTAAAGCGGATGGCACCGTTCGTCCTCATCGGCGTCGTCGTGTGGGTGTGTGTGCTGAAGTCCGGCGTCCATGCCACGCTCGCCGGCGTGGCCTTGGCCGCCGCCATTCCATTGCAGGAGGCCGACGCCGATGGGCATTCACCGCTGCGCCGACTGGAGGAACGTCTCCATCCTTGGGTCGCCTACGGCATCCTGCCGGTCTTTGCCTTCGCCAACGCCGGAATTTCGTTCGACGGCATGTCGCTGA
>CAZLYV010000344.1:0-2235 GCA_964563665.1 uncultured Acetobacteraceae bacterium | reverse complement strand
CCTGCCCATGCGATATTTGGCGCTCGACCGGATTGTTCGCACCAGCTGGCGCGTGCGGTTTCAGCGATGTTCCGGCCAACCGACAAAAGGCGTGCACATGCCCGACTCTGCCCAAATGCTCGCCGCCGCGCTCGCCCACCACAAGGCGGGCCGCCTGGATCAGGCGGCCGCGCTCTACGAGACCATCCTGGTCGACAGCCCGGACCAGCCCGACGCGCTTCACTATTCGGCGATGATCGCGCTCCAGCGCGGCGAACACGCGGACGCGGTCACCCGCCTGGAGCGCGCTGCGAGGCTCGCCCCCGACCAGGCGGTGATGCACAACGATTTTGGCGCGGCGCTGCGCTTTGCCGACCGCCCGAGCGAGGCCGCCGCCGCCTTCGAGCGCGCAACCCGCGTATCGCCGACCTACGCCGAAGCGTGGCACAATCTCGGCATGACGCGCCGCGCGCTCGGCGATCTCGCTGGCGCCGCGGCGGCGCTTGGCGAAGCGATCCGGCTCAACCCCGGCCAGCCGCTCACCCACAACGCGCTCGGCGTGGTGCTCGCGGCGTTGGGCGACAAGACGGGCGCGCGCTCGGCGCTTGAGCGTGCCGTCGAGCTGCAGCCGGACTTCCCCGAGGCGCTGACCAATCTCGGTCTTTCGTACCACGAGGCGAGCGAGCACGAGCGTGCCGCCCCCTATCTCGAGCGCGCGGCACGGCTCGCGCCCAAGCGCGGCGACGTCTGGCACAATGTCGGGCTCGTGCGATGGGCGCTTGCCGACATGCCCGGCGCGGTCGCGGCCTTCCGCCGGGCGGTCGCATGCGATCCGCTGCTGGCCCCCGCCCATAACGCGCTCGGCGTCGCGCTCAACGCCATGGGCGACATCGCGGGCGCCGAGGCCGCGTTCACCCGCGCGGTCGAAATCGCGCCGGAGAATGCCGAGGCGCTCAACAATCTTGGCCTGGCGGCGCGGCTCGCGGGCGACCGCCGGCGCGGCGCCGATCTGGTCGCCCGCGCGCTCGCGCGCAATCCCGACCTCGCCGACGGCTGGTTCAACCAGGGCACTTTCCTGCAAGAGGACGGCGACTTCGATGCGGCGACCGCCGCCTGGCGCAAGTCGCTGTCGATCGACCCGCGGCAGCGGACCGTGCGCTCCAACCTGCTGCTCGCCCTTCATTACGACGAGACCCTGTCGGGGAATGCGCTACGCCAAGAGGCCGAAGCGGTCGAGCGCTATTTCATCGACCGCTCCCTGTCGTGGTCAAACTGGGCCAATCCGCGCGATCCGGAGCGGCGTTTGCGGATCGGCTATGTGTCGCCGGATTTTCGCGAGCACTCGTGCGCCCATTTCATCGCCCCGCTGCTGGCGGCCCACGATCGCGCGGCGGTCGAGGTCTTCGCCTATGCCGACGTGCGCACTCCCGACGCGGTCACCGCGCAGATCCGCGCTTTGGCGCCCAACTGGCGATCGATCTTCGGCCTGCTGGACCGGCTAACGGCGAAGCAGATTCACGCCGATAGCATCGACATCCTGGTCGATCTCGCCGGACACACCGCCAACAATCGCCTGGGTGTCTTGGCGATGAAGCCGGCGCCCATCCAAGTGTCTTGGCTGGGCTATCCGGGAACGACGGGCTTGTCGACCATCGACACCAAGATCACCGACGCGATCGCCGATCCGCCCGGCTTGAGCGAGGCGCATTACAGCGAACGGCTGGAACGGCTCGCGCGGCCGTTCCTGTGCTATGCCGCGCCGGTGGAAAGCCCGGCGATCGTCGATCCGCCGGGGCCGGCCGCAGGCCACATCACCTTCGCCAGCTTCAACAACGTGCAAAAGGTGACGCCGGCGACGATCGCGCTGTGGGCGGAGATTCTCCGCGCCGTTCCGAGCGCGCGGCTTTACCTGAAATCGAACTGGCTCGCCGAGGCGCTGCCGGCAAATCGTCTGAGGGCAGCCTTCGCGGCGCACGGCGTGGCGCCCGAGCGCATCTCCCTTGCCGGCTGGATCGAGCACACCGCCGGGCATCTTGCGGCGTACGGCGAGGTCGATATCGCGCTCGACCCGTTTCCCTACAACGGCACGACGACCACGCTCGAAGCGCTGTGGATGGGAGTTCCGGTGGTGTCGCTAGCCGGCGCGCGGCATTCGGGCCGTGTGGGCGCAAGCCTGCTGACCCACGCCGGGCTGGGCGAGCTGCTCGCCGACTCGCCGGCTTCGTATGCGAGCATCGCGACGGCGCTGGCGGGCGA
>CAZLYV010000343.1:0-2256 GCA_964563665.1 uncultured Acetobacteraceae bacterium | reverse complement strand
CCCTGACGGTGGCTTCCCACGATCGTTCCATCCTTGCGCCGGTAGGTCTTTACGGTGTGGGTGCTGCTCTTCTTCTTGGTGACCTGGGTCTTCGAGGACGATTTCGACTTGGTCTGAGCGACCTCGATCACGCCGGTCCGCTCGGCGGGCGCTGCGGTACGGATCGATCCGGCAATGGCGGGGGTTGCCATCGCGGCGCTGGCCGTTGCCGAGATGGCGAGCGGGATACCGACCAACAATCCAAGGATGAGCAAACGCGTCGTCATGATCTACCTCAGGTTATAGATTCGCTTAACATAGCGATGACGCAACCAATGTAAAATTGCTTTTGCCCACCCTCGGCCGCCGGCGCCCAGGGCGCCCGTCCGCCCGGCGCGGCGTTGACGCTGTCGGGGGCGGTCCCTACATTCGAAACCATCGAGCACGGCGAAACCATTGAACACGGCCAAATCGATGAACACGGCAAAACCGATGAATGTGGCGAAATCCGTGAACCTGGTCAGATCGATCGAACGCAACGCGCCGAAGACCTCGCCGGTGGTGGAGTTGAACGAGCGCAGCCGCGAGATTTTCCGCCACATCGTCGAAGCCTATGTCGAGACCGGCGAGCCGGTCGGCTCGCGGACGCTTTCGCGCAAGCTGGGCCAGCCGTTATCGCCGGCGACGATTCGCAACGTCATGGCCGATCTCCAGGACGCCGGCCTGCTTTATGCGCCCCACACCTCGGCGGGGCGCCTGCCGACCGAGGCGGGACTGCGCATGTTCGTGAACGGGCTGCTCGAGGTCGGCCGGCTGTCGAGCGACGAGCGCGAGAGCATCGACGCGCGATGCGCCGCCGAGGGCAGGAGCATGAACCAGGTGCTCGAGGAGGCGAGCACGATGCTCGCCGGCCTGTCGCACGCGGCGGGACTGGTGCTGGCGCCCAAGACCGAGGACGCCTTCAAGCACATCGAGTTCGTCAATCTCGGTACCGGCCGGGTGCTTGTCGTGCTGGTGACGGCAAGTGGTCTGGTCGAGAACCGGGTGATCGAAATCCCCGTCGGCATGACCGCCTCGGCTCTGACGCAGGCGGCGAACTACATGAACGCGCGGCTCGGCGGCCGTTCGCTCGCCGAGGCACGCGTCGAGATCCTGCACGACATGGATGTGCGCCGAGCCGAGCTCGACGAGCTCACGCGCAAGGTGGTCGAGGCCGGAGTCGCGACCTGGGCCGGCGACCGCAAGCAGGGATACCTCATCGTCCGCGGGCAGGCGAAGCTGCTCGAGGACGTCACCGCGGTCGAGGATCTCGAGCGCATCCGCGCGCTGTTCGAAGCCCTCGAGGCGCGCGAGGCGACGGTGCGACTGCTCGATGCGGCGACCGCCGCCGAGGGCGTGCAGATTTTCATCGGCGCCGGGAACGAGTTGTTCAGCGTCGCCGGCTGCTCGATGATCATCGCGCCGTTCGGCAACAAGCGCGAACAGATCGTCGGCGCCATCGGCGTCATCGGCCCGACCCGGCTCAATTACGCGCGCATCATCCCGATGGTCGATTACACCGCCAAGGTGGTGAGCCGGCTGCTTGGCTGATCGGGCGGGTGACCCAGCTTATTTTATTGCGCCGCAAGGACGGACATGACCGACGAAAAAAAACCGGTTGGCGAAGAAATCACGGCGGCGGCGAACGGCGCAGCCGGGAACGGCGAGGGCGCGCCGGACGCGGAAGCCGCCGCGGTTACGGAAGCAAGCGCATCGGCGGCAAGCATCTCGGCGCTCGAAAGCGAGCTCGCGGCGGCCAAGGACCAGGCGCTTCGCGCGCTGGCCGAGGCCGAGAATACGCGACGGCGCGCCCAGCGCGAAATCGAGGACAACAGCAAATACGCGCTGGCCAATTTCGCGCGCGACCTGCTGAGCGTGGCGGACAATCTGCGCCGCGCGCTTGACGCCATCCCGCTCGATGCGCGCCGCGCGGACAAGGCGCTCGATACGTTTGCGACCGGCGTCGAGCTCACCGAACGCGAGATAGTGGCGGCGTTCGAGCGCTACGGCGTGAAACGGATCGACGCCGCCGGCCGGCCGTTCGACCACAACTTCCACCAGGCGGTGATGCAGGTCGAAACGCCGGATCAGGCGCCCGGTACCGTCGTCCAGGTCTTCCAGCCCGGCTACGTCATCCATGGGCGGCTTTTGCGTGCGGCGATGGTCAGCGTCGCCAAAGCGATCGCGCCCTCGCCGGCGCCGGCCGAAACGGTCGAGGCGCCCGCGGGCGACGGCCTC
>CAZLYV010000342.1:0-2259 GCA_964563665.1 uncultured Acetobacteraceae bacterium | reverse complement strand
CGATTCCAGCCACGGAGAGTCCCGATGCCCGAGATCAAGCTTCGCCCCCGTCGCAGCGCGCTCTACGTGCCGGGGAGCAACACGCGCGCGCTCGACAAGGCGCGTACGCTCGATGCGGACGTCCTCATATTCGATCTCGAGGACGGCGTGGCGCCGGATCGCAAGAGCGACGCGCGCGACAACATCGTCGCCGCGCTGAAGGCGGGGGGATACCGCGGCGAAACGGTGATCCGGGTCAACGCCCCGACCTCGCGGACTGGTGCGGCCGATCTCAAGGCCGCCGCGCGCTCGGGCTGCGACGCCGTCTTGCTGCCGAAGGTCGAAACCGCGAAGGAAGTGCGCGACGCCGCACTCCGGCTTGCCGCCGCCGGCGCGCCCGACACCATGATGCTGTGGTGCATGATCGAGACGCCGATGGGCGTGCTCAGGGTCCAGGATATCGCTTTTTCAGGCCCGCATCTCGGCTGCCTGGTCATGGGCACCTCGGATCTCGCCAAGGATTTGCGGGCGCGCCACACCAGCGATCGACAGCCGGTGCTGGTGTCGCTCTCGCTGTGCGTGCTGGCGGCGCGCGCTGCGGGACTCGTCATTCTCGATGGCGTCCATCTCGACCTCGCGGACGAACCGGGATTTCTCGCCGCGTGCAAGCAAGGCGCCGAGCTCGGATTCGACGGCAAAACGCTGATCCATCCCAAGACGATCGTTGGCGCCAATGCCGCCTTCAGCCCGAGCGCGGAGGAGGTCGCCTGGTCGAAAAAGATCATCGTCGCGCACGCCGAGGCTTTGGCACGCGGCGTCGGCGTGGCGGTGGTCGAGGGCAAGCTGATCGAGAATCTGCATGTCGAAAGTGCGCGGCGCACCGTAGCGCTCGCCGAGGCGATCGCCGGACGGGCGGGCTGAGATTCCGGTCGCGATCGACGGGCTCACCGGATTGCGCGGCGTTTCCAAGGACCGTCTGCCATGAGCGAGGGAAACTTCTTCGAGGATTTTCGGGTCGGCCAGGTGTTTCGGCACGCCACGCCGCGCACGCTAACGGCGGGCGACGTAGCGCTTTATACGGCGCTCACCGGCAGCCGGTTTGCGGTGAATTCATCGGCGGAGTTCGCGCGACGGATCGGCTTGCACGACGCGCCGATCGACGATTTGCTCGTCTTCCATATCGTCTTCGGCAAGTCCGTACCCGACATTTCGTCAAACGCGGTGGCTAACCTCGGCTATGCCGAAGGGCGATTCGAGACCCCGGTCTATCCGGGCGACACGCTGAGAGCGACCTCGCACGTCATCGGGCTACGCGAAACGACCGATCGCAAGAACGGCATCCTCTGGGTTCGCACGACGGGCCACAACCAGCGCGGAGAGACGGCCGTCGAGTACGTGCGCTGGGTAATGCTGGCCAAGCGCGATCCTGGCGCCATCGTACCCGCGCCGGTGGTGCCCAAGCTCGCCGCCGCGGTGGCACCCGCCGCGCTGGCGGTTCCGCTCGAACTCGATCTTGCCGGCTACGACGCCGCTTTGGCTGGCGATCTGCGCCGCTGGGGCGACTTCGCCCCCGGGCAGCGCTTCGATCACGGCGCGGGGATCACCATCGAGGAGAGCGAACACCAGCTCGCCACCCGGCTGTATCAAAACACCGCGCGGGTCCATTTCGATCGCCTTCTGGCAAGCCGGGGCCGGTTCGGCAAACGGCTGGTCTACGGGGGTCACGTCATAAGTCTGGCGCGGGCGCTTTCCTTCAATAACCTCGCTAACGCCTTCAAGATCGCGGCCATCAACGGCGGATGGCATGCGGCGCCGGTCGTCGCCGGAGACACGCTCTACGCCTGGAGCGAGGTCATCGAGCGGGTCGAAATAGCGGGCCGGTCGGACCTCGGCGCGCTGCGGCTCCGCACCGTCGCCACCAAGGACCATCCTTGCGCGGATTTTCCTTGGAAATCAGGCCCCGACGCGGCGCATCCGGCCGTAGTCCTCGAATTCGACTACACCATCCTGATACCGCGCTGATTCGCCGAGAATCTAGGGTTAGAGCCAAAAATCTTGAGTCATACAAAATCTGGTTGTTGGCCGGACTCCGCTATGATACGGAATGAACCCGTCAGGTGTGCTGGACCGAATTTTAGGCACAAAGCGTCAGGTCGCGCTGGCTCCGAGATCCGAAGCTGGGAATGTCCGGGCGGGACATTCGATGAGGACGCCGATGGTGATGCCGGCTGGAACCTTCGGGTTCCGCCGGCGTCCGTCGTTTTGGGCCATGACGTCCCG
>CAZLYV010000341.1:0-2270 GCA_964563665.1 uncultured Acetobacteraceae bacterium | reverse complement strand
GCATCCACGCGATGATTCCGAAATCGATCTTCAAATAGAACTCATCAGCCGGTCGCCTTGGCGACCCGCAGCCCTCCGCTGATCGGCTCCGCTGTTCAGGGCGCGGCGTATGAGGGAAGCAGTTCCGACATGAGGGCGACCAGCCCGGGCTCGCGGGTCATGGCAATCGCGGTGGCGATGTCTGGCGCGAACCGGCGGTCATGATCATAGAAGGGAACCCGCGCGCGCAACTTCGCCTTGATCTGCTCGAGCGTTCCGGAACTCTTGAGCGGCGCTCGCAAGTCGATGCCTTGGGCGGCCGCCAGCAGCTCGATGGCGACGATGCCTCGCGAGTTTTCCGCCATTTCGGTAAGTCGGCGCGCGGCGAACGCCGACATGCTGACGTGATCTTCCTGATTGGCCGAGGTCGATAAACTGTCCACGCTCGCCGGGTGCGCCAGCGTCTTGTTCTCGCTGGCGAGCGCCGCCGCGGTGACTTGCGCGATCATGAATCCGGAATTGACGCCGCTGTCCCTGACCAGGAACGGCGGCAAGCCGCTCAACGTTGAATCGACGAGGAGCGCGATCCGGCGTTCGGAAATCGCTCCAATCTCGGCGATCGCGATCGCAAGCATGTCGGCCGCCATCGCGACCGGCTCGCCATGGAAGTTGCCGCCGGAAAGGACCGCATGGTCCTCGGCAAAGACGAGCGGGTTGTCCGTGACGGCGTTGGCCTCGATGAGAAAGGTCGCCGCGGCGTGACGAATGAGATCGAGACAGGCGCCCATGACCTGTGGCTGACAGCGGAGCGAGTAGGGATCCTGCACCCGATCGCAAGTCAGGTGGCTCTTGCGGATCTCGCTGCCTTCGAGAAGGCGTCGGTAAACGGCGGCGACGTCGCTTTGTCCGCGGTGGCCTCGCGCGGCATGGATGCGCGGATCGAACGGCGTATCGCTGCCTTGCGCGGCGTCGATCGACAGCGCGCCCGCCGCGACCGCGGCAGCGAAGATCTCTTCCGCCTCGAACAGGCCAAGCAAAGCCAGCGCGCACGACGCCTGCGTGCCATTGAGGAGCGACAGGCCATCCTTCGGCCCAAGGACGATCGGATCAAGACCGGCGTGCGCCAGCCCGTCGCGCGCCGGGACGGTCCGGCCATCGACCAGGACCTCGCCTTCGCCGATGAGAACGGATGACAGATGGGCGAGCGGCGCCAAATCTCCCGATGCGCCGACCGATCCTTTGGCGGGCACGATCGGCAGCACATCGCTGTTGTAGAGGCGCACCAGCGCCTCGATCAGATTCATATGAACGCCGGAAAATCCACGCGCCAGATTGTTGATCTTGAGCGCCAGCATCAAGCGAACGACGGCGGCCGGCAGTGGCGGTCCAACGCCGGCCGAGTGCGAACGCACCAGGTTGACCTGAAGCTGAGCCAGTTGATCGGCGGGAATGCGCGTCTGGGCCAGCTTGCCGAAGCCGGTGGTAATCCCGTAGGCAACCTTGCCGGCGGTGACGATCTCGCGAACGACCGCCGCGGCGCGCTCGACGGGTCCGACGCAAGCTGGATCGAGTTCCAGCACGAAGGCACCATTGGCCACCGCCCTGAGATCGGCAAGCGTCATTGCACCCGGCGTGAGCCGAAAGCGTTGTCGCGGCGTCCGAGTTGGCGAGTCTCCTTGGGTCATCCGCGGGCCTCCTTGCAGCCAAGGATAACCGGCGGCGGCGCAATCCGACAGTTCGCTTGCAAATTTGACGACGCTCGCCCGCGGCGGTCATGCCGCAGGTTTTATCGTCGCCCGACCAGCGCGCGAACCGAATGCAGCATTGGGTGCCGGTTTATCCCGGGATTTGCGACGTGCAGTGTCCGCAACGTGACGCCTTTGCCGGTATGGTCGCGAGGCAGAAGGGACACTCCTTGCTGGCCGGCGCGGGCTCCGCCTTCGGCATCAGGCGATTGAGCTGTTTGACCACCAGAAAGACGGCGAAGCCGATGATCGCGAAATCGATCATCGAATTAATGAACAGGCCGATGTTCAGTGTGGGTGCGCCGGCAGCTTTCGCCGCGGCGATGGTCGCGAAGCTCCTGCCCGACAAGTTGATGAACAGATTGGAGAAATCGATCTTGCCCAAGAGCAGCCCGATCGGCGGCATCAGCACGTCGGAGACGAACGAGCTGACGATCTTGCCGAATGCCGCCCCGATGACCACGCCGACCGCGAGGTCGACGACGTTCCCCCGCATCGCGAAGGCCTTGAATTCCTGCAACATCCTTAATTCTCCCCCGAGCAATC
>CAZLYV010000340.1:0-2272 GCA_964563665.1 uncultured Acetobacteraceae bacterium | reverse complement strand
TTTGCGACACGGCGCGCCGCCGCCTCGCCGCCGGCGACGCGGATCGACAGCATTCCGCCGAAGCCGCCTTGCATCTGGCGCGCCGCCACGTTATGGCCGCGATACGACGGCAGCCCGGGATAGAGCACGCCGACGAGCTTGGGATGGCGCGCGAAATGTTGCGCCAGCGCCAACGCCGAGCGGCTGGCGATCTCGACCCGCGGGAACAGCGTGCGAATTCCGCGCAGCAGCAGCCATGCCTCGAATGGCCCCAGCACCGCGCCGCCGGCAAGCCGTACATACTTGATGCGCTGCCAGGTGGCATCGTCGCGCGCGGCGATCAGCGCGCCGGCGATGAGATCGGTGTGGCCGTTGAGATACTTGGTGCCGGAGTGCATCACGATGTCGGCGCCGAACTCGATCGGCCGCGTGAGCACCGGCGTGGCGACGGTTGAATCGATTGCGAGCTGCGCGCCGGCGTGGTGCGCGATCTTCGCCGCCGCGGCGATATCGGTTACGGCCCAGGTCGGATTGGCCGGTGATTCGAGCCAGACGATCTTTGTCTTGCCCGGACGCACGAGGCGCTGCATCTCGTCGAGCTGGTCGACGCTCTCGTTATCGTAGAAGTCGACCGCAAGCCCCCAGGGCCGCGCGAAATCGATCAGCCACTTGCGCAAGCCCCAGTACATCATGCGCGGGGCGATGACGTGATCGCCGGGCGCGAGCGCCAGGAACACCGAAGTCGCCGCCGCCATGCCGGAGGCAAAGACGAGCGCCGCGGCGCCGCCCTCGAGGTCGCGCAAGACCGCCTCGAGCTGTTCGAAATTCGGGTTGCCGTCGCGCGAATACCCCCGCCCGCCGGGATAGCCGCCGTCGGCTCCCCGTTCGTAGGTCGTGGAGAGATGGATTGCCGGCACGATCTCGCCATAGGGGGCCGAAATGCGGCCCAGCGCTTGCGCGGCCCGGGTCGCCGGATGAAGCGGGGGCGCTGCGGACTTGTCTCGAGACATTGGCGTCGGTTTATCTCTGCCGGTTGTCGGCCAAATCGCGAATACGTTTCAATACCCGAGCGCGCGTGGGTTGGCAAACCGGCAGTGCGAAGGCAACGATTCTCCACCGTCGCGCGCGGTTGCGGCAGTGCACCATGCCTGTTACCCTATGGATATTAAACGGCGAACCGAAAGTGACGAACCATGGCGCTCCGCTGGACGCCCGAAGGCTGGCGCACGAAACCCATCGGACAGGTTCCGGTGTATCCGGACGCCGCGGCGCTCGCTGGCGTCGAGGCAAAGCTGAAGACATATCCGCCGCTCGTCTTCGCGGGCGAGGCGCGGGCGCTCAAGGCGGCGCTGGCGCGGGTCGCCGAGGGCCGGGCTTTCCTGTTGCAAGGCGGCGACTGCGCGGAAAGCTTCGCCGAATTCAACGCCAACAACATCCGCGATTCCTTCAAGGTCATCCTGCAGATGACCGTCGTATTGATGTACGGCGGGCAGTTGCCGGTGGTGAAGGTCGGTCGGATGGCCGGGCAATTCGCCAAGCCGCGCTCCGCCGACAGCGAGACGATCGGCAACGTGACGCTGCCGGCATATCGCGGCGACATCATCAACGGCATCGAGTTCACGCCCGAGGCGCGCCGGCCGGACCCTCAGCGAATGATCCAGTGCTACGCGCAGGCCGCGGCGACGCTCAATCTGCTGCGCGCCTTCGCGCATGGCGGATACGCCGACCTCCATCGCGTCCATGGCTGGACGCTTGGGTTCGTCGACCGCAGCCCGTCGGGCGAGCGGTTCCGCGAGCTCGCCGACCATATCGCCGAGGCGCTTGCCTTCATGGAGGCGTGCGGCCTCACCGCCGATGCAACACCCCAGATCCGCGAGGCGGAGTTCTTTACCTCGCACGAGGCGCTCCTGTTGCCCTACGAACAGGCGCTGACGCGGATCGATTCGACGACCGGCGATTGGTACGACTGCTCGGCGCACATGGTGTGGGTCGGCGAACGCACGCGCCAGCTCGACGGCGCGCATGTCGAATTCTGCCGCGGGATCAAGAATCCGCTTGGCCTCAAATGCGGCCCGACGATGGAGCCGGACGATCTCTTGCGTCTCATCGACGCGCTCAACCCGGAGAACGAGCCGGGCCGCCTGACGCTGATCGCGCGCATGGGTTCCGACAAGATCGAGGCGCGGCTGCCGGCCCTCGTCCGCCGCGTCCAGCGCGAGGGCCGCGTCGCGGTTTGGTCGTGCGATCCGATGCACGGCAACACGATCAAGTCGGCCACCGGCTACAAGACGCG
>CAZLYV010000339.1:0-2275 GCA_964563665.1 uncultured Acetobacteraceae bacterium | reverse complement strand
ATTGGTTACGAAGATGCCGCGCTCGGTCGCGTAAGCGAGGTCAATATTGTCATACCCGACCGCGATGTTCGCGATGACCTTCAGCCGGGGAGCGCTGTCTATCGTCTCCCGGTCCATCCGGTCCGTGAGCTGGCAGAGCACGCCCTGGCAATCGCCCAGTTGCCCGATCAGCTCTGCGCGCGTCAGGGTTCGATCTTCGCGATTGCGCTTCACTTCGCACTGGGAAGCGATTTTAGCGAGGACCGGCTCGTAAATGGGCCGCGTAATGAAGACCGTCGGTTTCATAGCGGGTGAAAATCCGCAGATTCCGCAGATGCCACTGAACTGTTGGAGCCGCGACCATCCCGGAGTAACGTAAATGGATCCCCGGAACCGAGCTCCCCCTCTCCGCGGTGCGGAGAGGGGGCCGGGGGGTGAGGTCGGGGCGGCGGGGTCTGGCGCGCGCTACGAATTTCGCAAAATTGCAAAACGAAGTACGCCTGTGGCTACGGAAATTGCCGAACGAACCACCGATGACCTCTGCCAGGAGGCCTCCGCAAGCACCATCCGACCTCCGACTTCCGACTTCCTTAACCCACGAGGCGGCAACTGCTAGATTCCAGGCAATGAACGTCCACGAGATCCCGACCCCTGCGCTCGTCGTCGATCTGCCGGCGATGGAGCGCAACATCCGCCGGATGGCGGACTTCTACGCCGGCGGCGCCTGCAAACTGCGGCCGCACTTCAAAGCGCACAAGACGCCGGCGATCGCCCGCCGCCAGCTTGCCGCCGGCTCCTGCACGGGGCTCACCTGCGCGACCGTCGGCGAGGCGGAACTGGTCGCCCGCGAGGGCATCACGCGCGACATCCTCATCGCCAACGAGGTGCTCGGCCCCGGCAAGGCGGCGCGCGTCGCGAAGGTCGCGGCGCAGGCAGACATCATCGTCGCCGTCGACTCGCCGGCGACCGTCGACGACCTGGCGAAGGCGGCGCGCGCGGCGGGCGTCGAGATCGGCGTGCTCGTCGATGTGAACGTCGGCATGCCGCGCTGCGGCATCGCGCCCGGCGAGCCCGCGGTCGAGCTGTCGCGCCGCGTAGAGGCGACGGACGGCGTGCGCTTGCGCGGCGTCATGGGCTACGAGGGGCATGTCGTCGGCATCGAGGACCGCGACGAGCGCGAGGCGCGCGCCGCCAAGGCGATGGAGCGTTTGCTGTCCACCGTGCGCATGGTCCGCGAGGCGGGGCTGCGTTGCGACATCGTCAGCGGCGGCGGCACCGGCACGTACGACATCACCGGCCGCATGGAAGGCATCACCGAGATCCAGGCCGGTTCGTACGTGCTGATGGACACGGCGTACGCGAAGCTCGGCCTCAGCTTCGAGCGGGCGATGAGCCTGCACACGACGGTGCTGAGCCGGCCGCGCCCCGGCCAGTGCGCGTCGGATGGCGGGCTGAAGGCGTGCGCCACCGACCACGGCAACCCGGCGATCAAGGGCGTCGAGGGCGCGTCGGTGATGTACCTGAGCGACGAGCACTGCTCGATCGCCCTGCCCGAGGACAGCGCCATTGCGCCGGGCGACCGCATCGAGTTGTGGCCTTCGCACATCGATCCGACGATCAACCTGCACGATGCGCTGTTCGCCGTAGACGGCGACGAGGTGGTGGAGATCTGGCCGGTCGCCGCGCGCGGTTACGCCGAGCAGCGCGCGCTGCTGCCCCAATCGTAGGGGCGCTGCGGGCGAGTGGGGCGCAGCAAGCAGCGCCCCTACCGCAGCCTCCTCGTCAGAGTGCGGCGCAGTTCGCGGCGAGGCTCGAGATGGCGGTGATGCGCCGGCCCATCGCCATGTAGTCGACGAAGCCGTTCGTGCAGTAGGCGACGGAGATGCCGGTCTCCGGGTCGCCCCAGGCGATCTGGCCGCCGGCGCCGCCGTGGCCGAAGGCGCGGGGCGAGCAGGTGCGACCGAAGCCGCGCATGAACGCCTGCCCGTCGTCGCCGGCGACGACGACGGCGAGCGCGCGGTTCGTGTACACGCCGAAGGTGCGGTCGACGTGATGTGGCTTGGCGCGCACCTTCGTCGCGAAGGCGATCGTCTCCGGCTTCATGATGCGCCTGCCGGACGCGGTCTCGCCGCCGTTGATCAGCGGCTGGTAGAACAGCGCCATCGTCGCCGCGTTGGCGAAGGCGCCGCCGCCGGGCACGCCGGCCGCGCGCACAGCGGACTCGTTGAAGCGCAGGATCGCCTCCGGCGTCACCTCGCCGTATCCGCCCGGCGGGTCCACGGGTTCGCTCATGTAG
>CAZLYV010000338.1:0-2278 GCA_964563665.1 uncultured Acetobacteraceae bacterium | reverse complement strand
CAGCCGGCGGGCGATCCAACGGGGGGAATATGGTCGGGCGAATTTTCGTCTGGCTTCTGACGGTGTTGGCCCTGTTCCTTGCCGGGCGCGATGCCGTGCTGTGGATCGACACCGGCGTCCTGCGCCCCACGCCGCTGGGCCAGGTGTGGTACGCAATCCATCCGGGATCGCTCAACCTCGTGCAGGCGGTGATCGAGCGCTACATTCACCCCTTCCTCTGGGACCCGGTCATTTTCAGCACGCTGCAGTGGCCCGCCGCTCTCGACATTGCGGCGCTGGCGCTGTTCGTCGCGCTCGTCCGGCTCGCCTTGCGGCGTCTTGTCGGCCGGCGGCGGCGCGGTCGTATGCCGATATTCCGCAAATAATGCGCCGGCGCGGGTGACGTCGCTGCCGCTTCCGTTCACTCCTCGCGCGCCTTCAAGGCGGCGAGGAAGGCCGATTGCGGGATGTCCACCTTGCCGAACTGGCGCATCTTCTTCTTGCCCTCCTTCTGCTTCTCGAGCAGCTTGCGCTTGCGCGTGACATCGCCGCCGTAGCACTTGGCGAGCACATCCTTGCGCAGCGCGCGCACCGTTTCGCGGGCGATGATCCGCCCGCCGATCGCCGCCTGGATGGCGATCTGGAACAGCTGGCGCGGGATCAGCTCTTTGAGCCTGACGCAGAGCGCGCGCCCGCGCGCTTCGGCGTGGCTGCGATGGACGATGGTCGCCAGCGCATCGACCGCCTCGCCGTTGACCAGGATGGCGAGCTTGACCAGTTCGCCCGGCTGGTAGCCGGCGATGTGATAGTCGAAGCTGGCGTAGCCCCGGCTCACCGATTTCAAGCGATCGTAGAAGTCGAACACCACCTCGTTGAGCGGCAGCTTGTAGACCAGCATCGCCCGGTTGCCGGCGTAGGTCAGGTTTTCTTGCGCGCCGCGACGCTCCTCGCACAGCTTCAAGATCGCGCCCAGATGCTCGTCGGGCACCAGGATGGTCGCCTTGATCCACGGCTCCTCGATGTGGTCGATCTTGACCGGGTCGG
Source organism: uncultured Acetobacteraceae bacterium (assembly GCA_964563665.1). Taxonomy (GTDB): domain Bacteria; phylum Pseudomonadota; class Alphaproteobacteria; order CACIAM-22H2; family CACIAM-22H2; genus CAZLYV01. Next base: position 1,255 of record CAZLYV010000338.1, on the reverse strand, counting down.
GCATGTCGGCGGGGTTGTGCAGTTCCTTCACCTCGCCGTCCGTCAGGTGGATTTTGTAGATGACCGACGGCGCGGTGGCGATCAGGTCGAGATTGAACTCGCGGCGCAGGCGCTCCTGCACGATCTCCAGGTGCAGCAGCCCGAGAAAGCCGCAGCGGAATCCAAAGCCGAGAGCGGCCGAAGTTTCCGGTTCGTAGACGAAGCTCGCGTCGTTGAGGCGCAGCTTGGCGAGGCTGTCGCGCAAGCGCTCGAACTCAGCGGTGTCGACCGGAAACAGGCCGCAGAAAACGACCGGCAGGCTTGGTTTGAACCCCGGCAGCGGAACGGCCGCCAACCGGCGTTCCTCGGTGATCGTGTCGCCGACCCGGCAATCGGCCACGCTCTTGATGCCGGCGGTGATGTAGCCGATCTCGCCGGGGCCGAGACCGCCGATCTCCTTGAGCTTCGGGGTGAAGACGCCGACCCGCTCGACCTCGTGGGTGGCGCCCGTCGCCATCATGCGAATCTTCAGGCCATGGGCGAGACGGCCATCCTTGATGCGCACCAGGATGACCACGCCGAGATAGGCGTCGTACCACGAGTCGACGAGAAGCGCCTTCAACGGCGCCTCGGCGTCGCCGGTCGGCGGCGGCAGGCGATGGACGAGCGCCTCCAGCACTTCCTCGATGTTGAGGCCGGTCTTGGCCGAAATCGCGATCGCCTGCGAGGCGTCGAGACCGATCACATCCTCGATCTGCTGTTTCACCCGCTCCGGCTCGGCCGCCGGCAGATCGATCTTGTTCAAGACCGGCACGATCTCGTGCCCCGCCTCGATCGCCTGGTAGACGTTGGCCAGCGTCTGCGCCTCGACGCCTTGGCTCGCATCGACGACCAGGATCGAGCCCTCGCAGGCGGCGAGCGAGCGGCTCACCTCGTAGGCGAAGTCGACATGGCCGGGCGTGTCCATGAGATTGAGGACGTAGGTCTTGCCGTTTCGCGCCGTGTAGTCGAGGCGCACCGTCTGCGCCTTGATCGTGATGCCGCGCTCGCGCTCGATGTCCATCGAATCGAGCATCTGGTCGCGGAAATCCCGCTCAGCCACCGCGCCGCAGCGCTGGATCAGGCGATCGGCCAGCGTCGACTTCCCGTGGTCGATATGGGCGATGATCGCGAAGTTGCGGATGTGGCCGAGGTCGGTCATCGAGCGCGATGGCCTGTTGCGCGTCACGCAAAGCTGGGGTGAAAAATCGGCCAGCACCATAGGGTGCGGCCGCAA
>CAZLYV010000337.1:0-2295 GCA_964563665.1 uncultured Acetobacteraceae bacterium | reverse complement strand
CCGCGACATCGACGACCACCCGCCGAATTTTAATCCGGCGCTGTGGTGGCCGCCGGAGCACGACTACGTGGGACGCAGCAAGTTCGTCGAGCCGGAGCGGGTGCCGGTGATCGCCGACGGGCTGATCCGGCTCGGCTACGACGATGGAGCAGTCCGCGGCATTCTCGGCGAGAATTTCCTGCGCGCCGCCGCGGCGACCTGGGGAAAATGACGGCCGGCGATCTGGATTTTCATCTGTTTCGGGCGCGCAAAGTTGCTGCCCGGCAAACGCGTCATCGACCCCAGGCGGCGATCGCCCGCCGGGCGATCTGCGCCTTCTGGGTCGCCGTCAACTGGCCCGCGACGTGCCCCAGGCTCCCCATCGCCTGGTCGCGAACCGGTCCCTCCGCCCCCACAACCGCATAGATCATCCAGAAATAGGCGAGGCCGGTGTCTTGGGGCACGCCGAGCCCGTTGGCGTAGAGGCCGGCGAGCGCAAGCTGGGCTTGGCCGTGCCCGGTGCGCGCCGCCCTGCGCAGCCACTCGGCGGCGGCCGTGAAATTGGCCGGGATTCCCTGGCCGTGCAGATACATCTCGCCCAGCCGGTGCTGCGCCTCGGGCGCGCCGGCCTCGGCGAGCGGGCGGAGTTCGGCGAGCGCCGTCGCGAAATCGCCGCGGCGGTAAGCATCGAGCCCCGCGGCAAGATCGGCCCGCGCCGCGCCGGCCAATGTGATCAGCGCAAAAACAAGGACCGCGGCGTGGCGCATCGTCCCCTCCCTCGGCCCGGACGACCCGCCGGGCTGGTCTGCCTTCGCATATTTGGCAATCGCCAAGGCGTAACGAACCGTTAACCGTCCCGGTTTATGATTTCAACACCATATCCGTTTGAACCCTTGGAGATTTGCGGATGAACGGAATCAAATGTTATCTGTTGCGCGCGGAAGTGAAAAAGATCCTCGCCGACGAGATTGCGCGCCGTCTCGAGCCGGAACGATTGCTCGGCGCCTGCGTCAAGGAAGCAACGCTTTATGACGATGGCCGGGTCGAGGTCATGTTCTCGACTCCCGACTCCGCGCTTGGCTTGCCGGAGGAGCATCGGCGCGATACCGCCCCGAATGACGGGTCGCCGCGCTTGTTCACAGTTTCGCGCGGACCCTAGGGAGTCGGATCAGCGCCGATACTCCGGCGCGGCGCGATCAAGGATTCGCTTGAGCGCGTCGAAATGGAGGCGCGCGTAGAGCGGCTGATCGGCGACGATTTGCGCCGCCGTTGCGCGCGCAAGATTATCGCCAACCAGCCGCAACTTGCGCCCGGTCGACATGGCGAGCACTTGCGCCGCCGCGGCGCGCTCCAGGTAATAGAGATCGTCGAAGGCGGTCGCGATGTCGGGCCCGACGACGATCACGCCGTGGTTGGCGAGGAAGAGGATCCGTTTCTCGCCAAGCTGGCGCGCCATGCGGTCGCCTTCCGCGGTGTCGAGCGCCAGACCCCGGTATCCGCCGCCCGGCACGGTTTCGTCGTCATACGCGATGTCGCCGTAAAAGCGCAGCGCGCTCTGGACGCAGGGCTCGAGCCGGCCGCCTTCGATCATCGTCAGCGCGGTAGCGCTGGGCATGTGCGTATGGAGCACGCAACGCGCCCGCGACCGGGCGCGATGAATTCGCGTGTGGATGAAATATGCCGTTGCTTCCACCTCGCCTTCGCCCTCGATCACCTTTCCCGCGCCATCGATCACCAGCAGATCGCGCGCCCGCATCTCGGTCCAGTGGACGCCTTGCGGATTGATCAGATAGCGATCGTCGCATCCCGGCACGGCAAGGCTGAAGTGGTTGCAGATACCCTCGTGCAGGCCGAGACGCGCCGCCCAGCAAAACGCCGCGGCAAGGTCGATACGCGTCGCATTCACCGCCGCGCCGCCGCTGCTGCGTCGCCCTTGCGTATTCCCGCCGGCGCCTTTCTTTCGAACCGCCATCGTTCCGGTCTCCCATTGATCTTCGAACGGCGGCCATTCTAGCCGATCCAGCGCGCCGGCCAATCCATCGCATTATTGCTGATCGGGGGATCTCGTCGGATCCGGTATCGGCTCCTTGTCGTGAGCAGGGCTAGTACCAACTTTCGGCGTTTGGTTGAGTCACGCATGGCACGACCACGAAGCGAGAAAGTTGGTATCAAATCAAGATTCTGGTACTCGGCATCGCTGTCTCGCGCCTGTAGCGCCAATCAGCGATGCCGAGTACTAGGGTATCATCGCCGGGCTGCCCCCCCGAGTCGCCGAACCCGAGCCGCGCCCGATGTCGTCCGCCCACCCGCCCCGCA
>CAZLYV010000336.1:0-2298 GCA_964563665.1 uncultured Acetobacteraceae bacterium | reverse complement strand
CAGACTTAACCACGCGTTCGCAAGAATCTGATTTTTGGAAGGGACACGGTTTAACGGTCATGTCGAGATCATCGCCAAGGCGGCACTTTGATCTCCTGGCTTCAATCTGACGAAGAGCTCCCGCGCCTTCTTGATGTCCTTCGCGGCACCGCTTGCGGCGGCAATCTGCACAGCAAGCGTGGCTGGATCACTTGGCCCACATATGAAGGCGAGGGCCTTTGCCAGGCGGGCCATGGCGTCGGCGTCTGCCATCGGCGTCGCCTTCGCATTCATCAGGCTGCGTCTCACCTGCGTTAAGCTCAAGCCGGCGGATTGCCGGGGGGCCATTGGCTCCCTTGGCGCCAAGCGGAACCCGCCTTGCAGTGCAGGCAGACGCGCTCGCCCGACCACTCGCTGATGAATTGCACCTGACATATCAGGCACTGGCGCTTCCGGCGCGCGCCGGTATCTTGCGAGAGGTCTGAGATTTCCGAATCCACCACGAATTTCCTTCGGCGTCGATTGGATAGCAAGGATTGGATAGCAAGGATTCACAAAGGCGGGCGCCTTGTATATTGGGCCCCGATCGATCGAATGCAATGCGCCATCTCGAATTCAGGCTTCCGTGTGCGGCAACCTTCGAACCCGGTTCTTCGCCGCTTATGAACTGCGGATCGTACGTGGTCGGTCGCGCATCTCGCCCGCCAAATGATTGAACGTTTGGGTCATAACAAACGAATGCCGAGCGCCTCTCGGCCCCTCGCGGTATCGATCACCACGCCCACCACCCGCTGGTCCTTGCTGAGCGCCGGCAGGTCTGATCGACGGAGCGCCTTGGCGTTCACAAAGACGTCGCTGCTCCCTTCCTCGGGCGTGAGGAAACCGTAGCCTCGCACCGCGCAATACCAGCGTACAACGCAGACAATATCCACCGCTCCCACGATGTTTAACCGGGCGTCTTCGCTCGAGGCGGATGTAACGGCCGGCGCCGACGGTCGCGCCGCGCCGCTACTTACCTCAACGACACGCAACACTTGCGGCCCCTTCGTGCCAGCGCCAATCTCGCACTTGATCGTGGCACCCATTGCCGGTGGCGCGAGGCCCGCCGCCTCCAGCGCCGCCATGTGGAGGAACGCGTCCGGTGACCCGTCCACCGGCGAGACGAAACCGAATCCCTTGGCGGCGCTGAACCATTTGACCGTGGCTTCAATCACCGGACCGCCGCCGGACAGCCGCTGAAACTGGCTCATTAGATCGCCTTTCGAGTTGCAGGGGTCGCTCTGGACATACGTCAGCGTGCATCGCCGTTGTCTTCGGTCGTCTCGTCTCCGTCACCCTCGATGCCCGGATCGTCCATCGCACCAGAGCTGTCGCCGGCCTGGCGATCTTCGCGTCGACTGGCAAGTCCGAATCGTTTTATCACTATTCCGACACGACCGGATCTGACTTCGACTCCGGTGCAGCCGGCGATCGCGCGGTCGTCCACACGCGACTTGTTCGCTCCGCCCGTCTATTCGATCGCGGCGGAGCCGCCGGGCGGTGCGTGGCGCCGCATTTCGGGCATCTGATGGGTACCCGATGCATGTCGTAGAAGGCGGCCCCGCATTCGAGGCATCCGTGCTTGTTGCCCCAACGCTGCTCAGCCATGACGCTGCCGTGCTGTTCGTGCGCGCCAGGGCAAGGATCAGGTCTCCGACTGTTCCGGCGCCGGTCCGGGCTCGGTCGACAATGAGTCCGTCCCAAGCCGGGCGTCGGCTTTTCTTTGCTCGCGCTTGGCGCGTCGCTCCGCCTTCCGGCGCTCGCGTTCTGCCCGCTCGAACCGATAGTTTGGCTTTCTCGCCATGCGCCTCAGTTCACCTCGAAGAGGTTCTCGGCCGCGTACTTTCCGTTGCTGCCCTGGATGCGTTCGTAGCGCAGACACTGACCTTCGGTGAGCTTGCTCATTCCCGCCTTCTCGAGGGCCAAGATGTGAACATACACATCGGGACCGCCATCTTCGGGTTGGATGAAGCCGAAGCCTTTGGTTGCGTTGAACCACTTGACCGTGCCAATCGCCATCGCTGCCTCCGAGTAAGAACGAGCGCACGCTTAAGCGCCCGGCCCAACGCTATGTGATTTCGGAATATGACTTGGATGCGAACCCGCCATACGGGCTTGGCAAGCAAGGCAAGCCAAGATTGATGCGATCATGTAGGCGTGATATGGCGCGAATGTCAATCAATGCGCGCCAGGATGTTGCATCTGCACACTTCTTCCGAGCCGCCGTCGGCGGTGGCGAATGGCTGACGGCGCCTCGCGATTCGTAAGGCCGGGCTCAAA
>CAZLYV010000335.1:0-2313 GCA_964563665.1 uncultured Acetobacteraceae bacterium | reverse complement strand
AACCCTTCGCACCCCTCTCCCCCCGAACGCGGGGGGAGAGGGAAGGGTGAGGGGGGTCCGGAAAGCCGTGCCGGGAGGTTATTGCACCGACTCGCCGTGAAGCGCGAGGTCGAGCCCGTCGCGCTCGGATTCTTCGCTCACCCGCAGGCCCATGATGACATCGAGCAACTTGAGGATAACGAAGCTGACGATGCCGTCGTAGACGATCGTCACCGCGATCCCGTAAAGCTGCGTCACGACCTGAGCCGGATTGCCGTCGAGCAGGCCGGGCGAGCCGCCGGGTAGTGCGGCGGTGGCGCTGATGGCGCCCACCGCGAATACGCCGGTGAGAAGCGCGCCGATGAACCCGCCCACGGCGTGCACGCCGAAGGCGTCGAGCGAGTCGTCGTAGCCGAGCATCTTCTTGAGGCTGGTCGCCGCCCAGAAGCACACGACACCGGCGACGATGCCGATGACCAGCGCCCCACCGGGCAGCACGAAGCCCGAAGCCGGGGTGATGGCGACGAGGCCGGCCACGGCGCCGGAGATGATCCCGAGCACCGACGGCTTGCCGCGCGTCACCCACTCGGCGAACATCCAGGCAAGCGCGGCGGTGGCCGTGGCGATCTGCGTCACCGCCATCGCCATGCCGGCGCGCGCGTCGGCCGCCGTCGCCGAGCCGGCGTTGAATCCAAACCAGCCGACCCATAGCAACGAAGCGCCGACCACCGCCATGGTGAGGTTATGGGGCGAGAAATTATCGTGGCCGTAACCCTTGCGCTTGCCGAGCACGAGGCAGGCGACAAGACCGGCGATCCCGGCGTTGATGTGCACGACGGTGCCGCCCGCGTAATCGAGCACGCCCGCGCCGCCGAGGAATCCGCCGCCCCATACCCAATGGGCGATCGGTACGTAGACCAGCATCAGCCAAAGACCGATGAACCAAAGCAGAGCCGAGAATTTCATCCGGTCGGCGACCGCGCCGGTGATGAGCGCGCAGGTGATGATCGCGAAGGTCATCTGGAAGCTCATGTAGACGCCTTCCGGAATCGTCTTGGCGAGATCGTTCACCGAATCGAGCGCCATGCCTTTCAAAAGAAACTGCGAAAGCGTGCCGATATAAGCGCCATCGCCGGTGAAGGCGAGGCTGTAGCCGGCGATCATCCACAGCACGGTGACGAGGCAGGTCACCGCGAAGCTTTGCATCATCGTCGCCAGTACATTCTTTTTGCGCACCATGCCGGCGTAAAACAGGGCGACGCCAGGAATGGTCATCATCAGCACCAGCGCCGTCGAGGCGAGCATCCACGCCGTATCGCCGCTGTCGATTTTGGGCTTCTCCTCGGCCAGCGCCTCGGGCGCCAGGGCGGCGAGCGCGATCGCGGCGAGCGCCAGGCGCGGCAGCCATCTGATGAGCGTTTGGTTCATTTGCTTCGTCTCCTGAGTAAATGTTGCCCGGACCTTCAAGGGTGTCGTCTTCGTGCGTGGCCGGCACGGCTTCCCGTTGCAAGGATCATCAAAATCCGTGCCATTGGGGCTAACCGTTGGCGAAACAGCGAATCCGGCTGTCCAATCGCCTGTGACCGGAGTTTCGGGTGTTTGCGACTGACGAAACCACGGCCTTGAATGCCTATTTCTTAATCAAATTTGTCAATATTGATTAAGTCTTTGGCATCTTTTTCAAATGGCGGGGCCGAAAATTAAAGCCTCTCGCCTCCGCGAGTGCTGGCTCGAGCTGCGCAAGAAAGCGCCACGAGGGGTGCTAAAGCGCCTCGGATCCGGTTTCTCCGGTGCGGATGCGCACGACATGACCGAGATCGAGGACGAAAATCTTTCCGTCGCCGATCTTGCCGGTATTGGCGGTCTTCTGGATCGCCTCGACGACCCGCTCGACCATGCTGTCGGCAACCGCCACCTCGATCTTCACCTTGGGCAAGAAACTGATCGCGTACTCGGCGCCGCGGTAGATCTCGGTCTGCCCCTTCTGCCGCCCGAATCCCTTGACCTCGGTCACCGTCAACCCCTGGACCCCCAGCGAGGTCAGCGCTTCACGAACTTCATCGAGTTTGAACGGCTTGATGACTGCCATGACCATTTTCATGTCGTTTGTCCTTCTGCAATTGCCTTTTCTATTCGCAAGTTCCGCGACGATTTCGGGCACCCCCTTGCGAGGCTTGGCCTGGCGCAACGAGGCGACGAATTTTGGCCAACCTTAGCCACCGGCACCGGCCAAGTACATGGGGGCCCGGTCAAGCTAGAGCTCCTTCCAGCTAAAGCTCCTTCAAGAACCGTGCCGCAAGCTGGACAGCGGCGCGCCGTGGCGGCATGTTCGCT
>CAZLYV010000334.1:0-2355 GCA_964563665.1 uncultured Acetobacteraceae bacterium | reverse complement strand
GCACCTTCCGGGCCCAACAATGCGCCGCCGCATCGCATTCCCCCGCGAGTGACCCATGGCCGATTCCGCCAGCGCCGCCACCACCGACGATTCCGCCGACATCGAGCTCCGCCGTTATTTTCCAACGCCGGTCGTGACGATGGCGCTTGCCGACGCGCTCGAGCGCAACCGCGCGCTAGCCGAGCTGATCCTCGCGCGCGAGCGCGCCGAGCCCGGCACGCAGCACAGCAATCTTGGCGGCTGGCAGTCGGCGTGGGACTTCGCCGATTGGTGCGGGCCGGTCGGTCGGCAGGTGCTCGATGCCGCGATCGCGCTCGCCAATCGGCTGACGGTCGATCGTCGTGGCCAGAAGGCGCAGATCAACTGGCGTTTGAACGCCTGGGCGAACGTCAATCGGCTCGGGCATGGCAACGAGTTCCACATCCATCCGGGAAGCTTCTGGTCCGGGACCTATTACGTCGACGACGGCGGGATCGCCGAAGATCCCGCACTCGGCGGCGAATTCGAAATCCAGGACCCGCGCGGGCCTGCGCCGGCGATGTACGCGCCGATGCTCGCCTTCAACTTCCCCGGCGGCCACTCGGCCGGAGCGAGCGAACTGATCCGCCCGCGCGCCGGGCTGATGGTGTTGTTTCCGGCCTGGCTGTCGCACGCCGTCCGGCCGTATCGCGGCAAGCGGACGCGCATCTCGATCGCCTTCAACCTCAGCCTGTGACGGCCCGTGTGGCGACGCCGAATGCGAAGCCCTTCGAGCGCGTCGCGGTGATCGGCGCCGGCGCCTGGGGGACCGCGCTGGCGTTGCTGGCGCGCCGCGCGGGGCGCAGCTGCACGCTGTGGGCCCATCGGTCGGAGTTGGCGAAGGCGATCGCCCGGCGCCACGCCAATCCCGATTTCCTGCCCGGGATCGACCTCGATTCCGTGATCGTCGCCACCAGCGACCTCGCCGCGGCCGTGGCGGGTGCCGGTGCGATCGTGCTCGCGGTGCCGGCCCAGTATTTGCGCGGGGTCTTGGTCGCGCTCAGGCCGCATCTGCCGCCGGGCGCGCCCCTACTCGTGTGCGCCAAGGGGATCGAGCGCGGGACGCTCATGCTGATGAGCGAGGTGGTCGAAGACGCCGTGCCCGGCGCGCCGGTCGCGGTTCTCTCAGGCCCCACCTTTGCCGCCGAGGTCGCCCGTGGCCTGCCAACCGCGGTCACGCTGGCGGCGTTCGATTTGGGCCTGGGAGGGCGCCTTGCCGCGACCATCGGCACCACGGCGTTCCGGCCCTATCTCAGCGACGACGTGATCGGGACGCAAGTCGGCGGCGCGGTCAAGAACGTGATCGCCATCGCCTGCGGCATCGTCGAGGGACGCGGCCTCGGCCACAACGCGCGCGCCGCGTTGATGACGCGCGGCCTGGCCGAGATGATGCGGCTCGGGACCGCGCTCGGAGCGCGGCGGGAGACTCTCATGGGGCTTTCGGGGTTGGGCGATCTGGCGCTTACCTGCAACAGCGACCAGTCGCGCAACATGGCGCTCGGGATAGCGCTCGGCCAGGGCCTCACGCTCAAGCAGGCGCGCGCCGGCAAGCGTTCGGTCGCCGAGGGGATCGCCAGCGCCGAGTCAGGTAACGACCTCGCCCGTGCCCGCGCCGCCGACATGCCGATCGTCGCCGCCATCGAAGCGATCCTCCACCGCGGCGCCGACATCGATCTGACGATCGCCACCCTGTTGGCCCGCCCTTTCAAGACGGAGAGTTGACGACAATGCGTTACTGGCTGATGAAATCGGAACCCGACGCCTATGCGTGGAGCAAGCTCGTCGCCGATGGCCTCGGCCATTGGGATGGCGTGCGCAATCACCAGGCGTCCAACAACATGAAGGCGATGAAGCCGGGCGAGCGCGCCTTCTTCTATCACTCGAGCGAGGGGCGCGAGATCGTCGGCGTGATGGAGATCGCGCGCGCGTACTACCCCGACCAGCGCGATCCCACCGGCAAATGGGGTTTGGTCGACGTCAGGCCGCTTCACCCGGTCAAACGGCCGGTGACGCTGGCCGAGATCAAGGCCGAGCCGCGGCTCAAGAACTTCCTGCTGGTGCGCAACTCGCGCCTGTCGGTCATGCCGGTGGCGCCCGAGGAATGGAAGATCATCTGCAAGATGGGCGCGACCGCGCCATGAACCTCGCGCTAGCCGGCGCCGCGCTCTGCCGCCTCGATGACATCGGCGATCCCGGCGGCAAGGGATTCAGCTTCGGCGAGGCGAGCGCGCGCCGCGAGATTTTCGTCGTCCGGCGCGGCCGGCAGATCTTCGGCTATGTGAATGCGTGCCCGCATGTCGGCACCACGCTCGACTGGCGGCCCGACGAATTTCTTAC
>CAZLYV010000333.1:0-2358 GCA_964563665.1 uncultured Acetobacteraceae bacterium | reverse complement strand
TGGCCCTCGACATAGCCGGCTTCCTTCAGACCATTGCGGAACGCGGTGACACGCGGCGCCCACTCGCTGGGCGACCCGCTGTGCAGAAAGCCGACCACCGGCATCGCCAGCTGCTGACCGCGCACAACGAACGGCCACGCGGCAGCAGCGCCGCCCGCAACCGCGATGAATTTGCGTCGCCTCATTCGATCACCTCGTCGGCGCGGGCGAGGATCGAGGCTGGAATCTCGATGCCCAGCGCCTTGGCGGTCTTCAGGTTGATCACCAGCTCGAATTTGGTCGGCTGCTCGATCGGCAGGTCGCCGGGCTTGGCGCCCTTGAGGATCTTGTCGACATAGACCGCTGCCCGCTTAAACATATCGACACGGTCCGGTCCATAGGACATCAGGCCGCCTGCGTCGACGAAGTCGCGGTGGTCGAAAACGGCTGGGAGCCGCGCCTCGGATAGAAGGCGCACGATGTCGTCGCGCCGCGCGTCGATCGTCGCATCGCCGAACACGACCACGCCCTGGATCCCCGGTCCAAGCCCGCCGCGGATCGCATCGTCGCTTGCGACGTCAGGGCGCAAACCAAGGGACTCGACCGTCACCCCCAGGACCTCCGCCGCCCGGCGGGTCTCGACTAGCGAATGATAGTGCCCGGAGTTGTATCCGTTGTAGAGAGCTGCCACGCGCGACAGGCCCGGTACCGCTGCCTTCAGGAGCTCGAGGCGCTTGCCGCTCAGAGCCGTGCCGTAATTGGAGAGGCCCGTCACGTTGCCCGTCGGCCGCGCAATGCTGGTGCCCTGCCCCACCAAGGCGAAGTCGTCGGCGCCAACGACGACGACCGGCACGCGCGGCGCCAAGCGCTCAATATACACCGCCGTCTGAGTATCGGCCGTAACGAATGCGCTGGCGCCGCGAGCGGCAAGCTCCAGGATGGGCTGGGTGCCCTGCATACGGAGGCGAATGTGGGCGCCCTGCGAGAAGTCCCAGAAAACCTCGTTGACCACGTGCTCGATGACCACCGTGCGTCCTTCCACGTGGCCCAATTCGCGCAAGCCCCGGCGAAAGGCGTCGATGAACGCGGCATTGAGCGCGCTACCGGAAACCAAGCCGACGATCGCCGGGCGGTCCGCCTGCTGCGCGTCGGCCGACGGCGGTGCGAGCACGCCTGCCAGGCATCCGAGGGCGAGGGCGAGGCGTTTCATTCGATCACCTCGTCAGCGCGGGCGAGGATCGAGGCGGGAATCTCGATCCCGAGCGCCTTGGCCGTCTTGAGGTTGATGACCATCTCGAATCTCGTCGGTCGCTCGACCGGCAGATCGGCCGGCTTGGCGCCCTTTAGGATCTTGTCGACATAGAAAGCCGCCCGACGAAAGCCCTCACGTGAATTAACACCGTAACTGATCAGGCCGCCATCTTCGGCGTGGTCGCGAATGCCGTAGATCGCAGGCAGGCGTGCAGCGGCGGCAAGCTCGGCGATTTGCTTGCGGCGGGTGAGGAATACGGTGTCGGGCGTGACCACGAGCACATCGACGCGTTGGCGTGCGATCGCCGCAAATGCATCGGCGAGCTGCAAAGCTGATGACACTTCCACCGGCACCAGCTTTGCCACGGTCGCCGCACCTGCTGTCTGGGCGTTTTGCCACTGAGGGACGTGCAGCGGGTTATCGACATTTAGCAGAACCGCGATGCGATTGGCGTGTGGCACGACCTCGCCCGCCAGCTCAATGAGCTTGGCGGGCAATTCATCGGCGAAACCGGTGAGTCCGGTCACATTACCGCCCGGGCGCCCCAGACTCGCGACGAGGCCCAGGCCGACGGGATCGGCGCTAAGCGCCATGACGATCGGGATGGTTGCCGTCGCCTGGCGGACAGCAAGATTGGCCGGTGTAGGCGCCGACACAATCACATCAGGATTCAGCCGTACCAGTTCCGCCGCCAAGTCGGGCAAACGCTCGAGCCGGTCTTCAGCGAAACGGTACTCGATGATGATGTTGCGCCCGACGACGTAACCCAGCTCGTGCAACCCTTCCTTAAATGCCTCGACGCGCCCGCCGCTTTCCGGTGAGCCGGCGTAGAGGAATCCAAGGAGGGGCGTGCGCACGGGCGCCTGGGCCGCCGCAACGACGGGCACGGCGATGCCCACCAGCGAGACCGCCATGCAGAGCCATCGCCGTCTCATTCGATCACCTCGTCGGCACGGGCGAGGATCGAGGCGGGAATCTCGATGCCGAGCGCCTTCGCCGTCTTGAGGTTGACCACCAGCTCGAACTTGGTCGGTTGCTCGATCGGCAGGTCGCCGGGTTTGGCCCCTTTCAAGATCTTGTCCACGTAAGTGGCGGCGCGCCGGAACATGTCGGGACGGTCGGTCCCA
>CAZLYV010000332.1:0-2361 GCA_964563665.1 uncultured Acetobacteraceae bacterium | reverse complement strand
CTTGCGCGCGCGCGAGTTGCCGGAAATCGAGATCGGCGGCGACGACCGCCTCGTCGTTCATTTCGCCCTCAGCCAGCACGCCCCCCGGCGGGAAGGGGTAATCGCATGGGCTGATGATCGCCGCCTGGCCGATGTTGGTCCGCATGTGCTCGACATTGGGCAGCGCGCCGACCGTCGAGGCGACGACGACGAACACCTGGTCCTCGATCGCGCGGGCATGCGCGCAATACCGCACGCGCCAAAATCCGTGATGGTCGTCGGTGCAGGCGGGGGCGAAGACGATCTCAGCGCCACGCGCGCGCGCCTGGCGGCCGAGCTCGGGGAACTCGGTGTCGTAGCAGGTGAGGATCGCCGCCTTGCCCCACGGCAGCGCCACGAGCTTCAATTCCTCGCCGGGCGAAATTCCCCATGGACCGCGCTCGGTCGGCGTCAGGTGCAGCTTGCGCTGCGTATCGACGCGCCCGTCGGGGTGAAAGAGATGCGCCGTGTTGTAGAGCCGATTGCCCTCGGCGACGACTTGCGTCCCGGCGACGATCCGGATCGCGTGAAGCCGAGCAAGCTCGGTGAACAGGGCGATGTACTGTCCGGCATAGCGCGCAAGATCATGGATCGTGCCGCATGGCTTTCCGTTCGCCGGAATCGACATCAGCTGCGTGGTGAAATATTCGGGAAAAACCACCAGCTCGGCGCCGAGATCGCGGGCCGATGCGACAGTGGATTCGCACTGGCTCGCGAACTGGACGAACTCGGCAATCGGCCGCAGCTTATACTGAACCGCCGCGACGCGGACGATTTCGCTGTTCACGGCTGCGCCATCCATCACTGCGCGACCAGCTCGGGCACGCGATCGGCCGGCGGCGTGTTGCGCGACCGGCCGCAGCGAACGACGCCGTCGATGATCACCATGCCGATCCCCGGCAAGTCGCCGCGGCGAACGCTGTCGAGCAGGTCCTTGCCGCTCGAATGCTGCGCGCGATCCATGATCACGAAATCGGCCGCCCGCCCGACCTCGATCAGGCCGCAATCGAGGTTGCGCATGCGCGCCGTATTGCCGGTGGCAAAGCAAAACGCCTGCTCGGCCGGGGTCTCGCCCACGCTCGAAAGCAGCGACACCATGCGCAAGATGCCGAGCGGTTGCACGCCCGACCCCGCCGGCGAATCGGTGCCAAGAATGACGCGCGGCAATTGCTTCAATTCCCTGGCGATGCGGAGCGCATGCAGGCCGGCGAGTTCGTTGCCGTTGTGGACGATCTCGATGGCGCGCACGCAGCGCTCGCATAAGCAGGTGATTTGATCGAGCGGCAGCGCGGTGTGACCGCCGTTGATGTGGCCGATGATATCGGCGTCCGCTTCGAGGACGACATCCTTGTCGATATAGCCCGAGCCCGGCACCGACGGCCCGCCGGTGTGGATGGTCGACTGGAGGCCGTATTTGCGCGCCCAGGCGACCATGCGCTTCGCCTCGTCGCCCGCCTTGACCGAGCCGAGGCCGACCTCGCCCAGAAGCTTGACCCCGGCCTTGGCGAGTTCGGCGAAGTCGCTCTCGACCATGCCCTTCTCGATCACCGGCGCGCCGGCCAGTACCTTGACCCCGCCGGGGCGAAACGCGTCGAACGCGCGCTGGGCGGTGATGGCGAGGGCCTTCAAGCCGACAATGTCCTTGGGCCGGCCGGGGAGATGCACCTCGCCCGCCGAGACCATGCAGGTGACGCCGCCATTGAGATACGAGTCGATCCAGCCGAGCTGGCTCTGGCGTGGCGTCCAGTCGCCGAACACCGGATGGACATGGCTGTCGATGAGACCGGGCGCCACGACCGTCCCCTTGGCGTCGATCACCGTTTTCGCGGCCTCGATGTCGGCATCCTTCGCCCGCCCGACAAACGCGATGCGACCGCCGAGCGCGACGATCGTATCGGCGTCGAGGATCGGCCGGGCCAGATCGCCCGACAGCATGAGACCGATATTCTTGATGACGAGCTTGCCCGCCGGGGCGCTCGCGCCTGCCGCTTCCGCCATGTTGGCTGGACCTCTGCCGGTTCAAGAAGGAGTCGAGCGCCCGAATGTGCCGCGCCCCAAACCTTCCGTCAAAAACGGCGTCGGATCAAGCTGCGGAGTTTCGGAACGCCGCTGAAATAGCGGCTACTGAATGGTCAGAACGCAAGCCGGCATGCGAAATTCGGCCGGGCGAATCACGCGGCAGTTCGCGACTCGCACCGCGTACAGCTTGCCTTCGATGTTGTGCTCCCAGAATGCCAGGAACTTCCGCAGAATCGGGAATTCCGGCGCCATGTCGAGCGCTTGCCAGACGAACGTCTGGAGCAGCACCGGATGATCCGGCAAGCGATAGACGATCTCGGCCGT
>CAZLYV010000331.1:0-2370 GCA_964563665.1 uncultured Acetobacteraceae bacterium | reverse complement strand
CTTGCGGTCATCGTACGCGGCGCGGACACCGCCCGCCTCGACCTCGCCCCGCAGGCGCCGGGTCTGCTGGCTCTCTCGCTCGGCCTGTCGGCGGTGTTTCCCGATGACCATGAGATGCTCCGCCATGGACTCGTGATGTACGATGCCCTCTATGCGTGGTGCGAGTCGTGCCAGGACGAGGCCCATGGGTGGCCGCCGAAAGGTTGAGCCGAACGCGCAATCGCGCGCTCCGGCGGTCAACGCCGAGGGGGGCTGGCTCTTGCTGATACACCAGATCCCGCCAAAACCGGCGTACCTCCGGGTAAAGATCTGGCGGCGGCTGCAGCGGCTTGGCGCCGTACCGCTCAAGAACTCGGTCTATGTGTTGCCAGCAAACGATCAGACGCTCGAGGACTTCCAATGGGTCCGCCGCGAAATCGTCGCCGATGGCGGGGATGTGACGATCTGCACCGCACGGCTGATCGACGGGCTCACCGACGATCAGGCCCGAGCGTTGTTCGTCGCGGCACGGCAGGCCGATTATAACCTGCTGGTCGAGGATACGCGGAAGCTTGCTTCGGGGCTGTCGCGCGATGGTGCGCCCGCCCCCGAAACCATCAACGCGCTCGAATCGCAGGTTATCCGGCTCAAGCGCCGGATCGGCGAGATCGAAGCGATCGACTTCTTCGCCGCGCCGGGACACAACGTGGCCGAGGTCGAGATCGCGGCGCTCGAGCGGCGGCTGCGTCCGGTTGCGAGGCCGACTTTGCTCGCCGGTGACCGGACGTCCGCGTTGCCACGGGGCGCGATCTGGGTGACGCGTGCCGACATCCATGTCGATCGCATCGCCAGCGCATGGCTCATCCACCGCTTCATCGATTCGGCCGCCCGTTTCAAGTTCGTCACCGGAAAGGCGTATCGTCCGGCGCCGGGCGAGCAGCGGTTCGACATGTTCGAGGCCGAGTTCACGCACGAGGGCGACCGCTGCACCTTCGAGGTGCTGCTGTTGCGCGCCGGGCTTGATGAGTCCGCGCTGAGGACGATCGGCGAGATCGTCCACGACCTCGACCTGAAGGACGAGAAGTTTGCGCACCCCGAGACGGCCGGACTCGAGCGGCTGCTCGGCGGAATTGCCTTGGCGCACACGAGCGACGAAGCAAGGCTGGCCCGTGGGTCCGCCATGTTTGACGATCTCTACGAGGTCTTCCGCCGCCGGCCGCCGGACGGCCGCAGCGTACGGCCCGTGCGATAAAACCTCACGCTAATGGAACATCCCATGCCCGACGCAAGCGGCGCCGTCACCCCTCGCCGGCCGACATTCGCCGAGGCGCTTCGCTTCTGGCTCAAACTGGGCTTCATCAATCTGGGCGGCCCGGCTGGCCAGATCGCGATCATGCAAACCGAGCTCGTCGATCGCCGGCGCTGGGTCGACCAGCGGACCTTCCTTCTCGGCCTCAATTTCTGCACGCTGCTGCCGGGCCCCGAAGCGCAGCAGCTCGCGACTTACATCGGGTGGCTGCTCCACGGCACGCGGGGCGGCGTGATCGCCGGCACGTTGTTCATCGTGCCGGGCGCATTGCTTCTTCTGGCGTTATCGTGGATCGCAGCGGCCCATGGCGAGGCGCCGGTGGTTGCGGCGGTCTTTTACGGCCTCAAGCCGGTGGTGATCGCGATCATCGCGCACGCGGTGTGGCGCATCGGCCGACGGGCGCTCAAGAGCTGGCAATCGGTGGCGCTCGCCGTGGCGGCGTTTCTCGCCATCTTCGCCGCCGGGATCGACTTCCCGTGGATCGTCGTCGCCGCCGGCGCGATCGGTTGGCTCGCCGGACGGAGCGGCGTGTCGGTATTCGCCTCGACAAGCCACGGCGCGGAGGCGACGAACGGAGAGACGCCACGGCTTGGCATGGGCGGAGAAACGCGACGGCTCTTGCGTCTCGTCGCGGTGTTTATCGCCCTGTGGGTGGTTCCGGTCGTGCTGGTCGTCGGGCTGTTCGGCGCCAAGCCGTTTGCCGAAATCGCCGAGCTCTTCACCAAGGCCGCCTTCGTTACATTCGGCGGCGCCTACGCGGTGCTGCCCTACATCGCCGAGGAAGCCGTT
The DNA here is from genome assembly GCA_964563665.1 of uncultured Acetobacteraceae bacterium. Taxonomy (GTDB): domain Bacteria; phylum Pseudomonadota; class Alphaproteobacteria; order CACIAM-22H2; family CACIAM-22H2; genus CAZLYV01. Next base: position 293 of record CAZLYV010000331.1, on the reverse strand, counting down.
CGCACCTACGCCTGGCTATCGCCTGACGAGATGTTGAATGGCTTGGCGCTCGCCGAAACAACCCCGGGGCCGTTGATCCTGGTCCTGCAATATGTCGGTTTCTTCGCCGGCTGGCATAATCCGGCGGCGCTGTCGCCGGCAGCGGCAGGGACCGTCGCCGCGCTGCTGACCACGTACGTGACGTTCCTGCCGTCATTCCTGTTCATTCTCGCCGGGGCGCCCTACATCGCCGGGCTCCACGAGAACAAGGCGATCGGCTCAGGCCTGGGCGCGATCACCGCCGCGGTCGTCGG
>CAZLYV010000330.1:0-2376 GCA_964563665.1 uncultured Acetobacteraceae bacterium | reverse complement strand
GAGATGGGGCCATCGGTGATCGAACCCAGCTTCGAGGACACAAGGCTCGTCATGGCCGATGGGGCTGAGCTGCCGCTTTATCGCTGGGGCCCATCGGCCAAGCCGCAGGCGGTGATTCTTGCTTTGCATGGATTCAACGAGACCGGAAAATCTTTCGCAATTCCGGGCGAGGCTTGGGCGAAGGCCGGAATCGCTACATACGCCTACGATCAGCGCGGCTTCGGGGCGGCGCCGAATCACGGATTATGGCCGGGAACCGACACACTCGTTTCCGATCTCGAAGTCGCCTGCCGACTGGTTGGGGCGCATCACCCCGATACGCCGCTCTTCGTGCTGGGCGAGAGCATGGGCGGCGCGGTGGTCATGGTTGCCTTCGCACGAGGACTCGCGGCTCCGGCAAAGGGGGCGATCCTCGTTGCACCTGCGGTGCGTGGCCGTCCGACGCTCAATGTTTTTGCGCGGGCGGGTCTGTGGTTTTTCGCCCACACGATTCCCTGGCTGGCCGGACGCCCCGGCAATCTGGGAATCCGCCCGACCGACAATATCGCGGCGCTGCGCGCGCTCGCCAACGATCCTCTGGTGATCAAGGATACGCGGATCGATGCGGTGTGGGGCCTGGTCAACCTGATGGACGATGCGCTCGCAGCGGCGCCGATGCTCGATCGGCAATCGCTGATCCTGCTCGGCGCGCGAGATGACCTGGTGCCTGGCGAGCCCAACGATCTGCTCTTACGCTTGCTGCCCCCGGCGGGACGCGAGACCCGGCGTGTCGCCGAGTATGCGAACGGCTACCACATGCTGCTCCGCGACCTGCAGGCAGCGCTCGTGCAGCGCGATGTCGCCCACTGGATCGCGACCCGAGAGGGAAATCCTGCCTCGCCGCTTCCCTCGGGCGCCGATCTTCGTGTGCTCCCGCCACGACACACCGCCTCGGCCGATGATTGAGGGACCGAGGCCTCGAGAATCCCGGATCGTGGTATGATTGATTGGAGCGAGAGTCGACTGCGCCCGAGTGGCAGCGAAGATATCGGGGGTCGTATCCATGCGTCCTCGTGGAGCGATGGGGCTTTTGGCGCGGACAGCCAATGTCGTCGCGATCGCCGGTTGGATCGTCGTCTCCTTTAACGCGCTTGCCGAGGCGGCCTGCCTTCGCAATGTCGCCGACCAGCCGGGACGCTGGTGGCGCGCCGCATTTACGCCGACGGCGGTGCCCCCGGCGCACGTCAGCCTGACCTATATCGGCCATTCGACCTTTCTCATCGAAACCCCGGCGGGTGTGCGAATCGCCACCGATTACAGTGATTACGCGCGGCCGAGCGTGATCCCCGACATCGTGACCATGAACAATGCGCATCCGTCGCATTATACCGACCATCCGGACGCGGCGGTTCGCTACGTGCTCCGTGGCTGGGACGCCCCCGATGCGCCGGCCAATCATTCGCTAAGCTATCTCGACGTTCACGTCCGCAACGTGTCGACGAACCTGCGCGAGTATGGCGGGACGCGTTACAACAGAAATTCCATTTTCGTCTTCGAAGTTTCCGGCCTGTGCATCGCGCATCTCGGCCATCTTCACCACCGTCTTACGCCCGAACATTTGGGCCGGCTCGGCGAGATCGACGTACTGTTGGTTCCGGTCGACGGCGCCTATACGCTCAATCTCGAGCAGATGGTCGAGGTGATCGACCAGCTTCGCGCGCCGCTCGTCATCCCGATGCACTATTTCACCACCGGTGGGCTCGAGCGATTCCTCTCCCGGCTTCAGGCCAGGACGGACGGCGTCGCCTATGCGGTCAGTTTTAGCGACACGCCGCAGATCTTGCTCTCGCGCGCGACGCTGCCGGTTCAGCCAGAAATTCGTGTTCTTCCGGGTCGATGAGATGGCGGGGCGGGCGCGCCGCAAGTCCGGCGTTGCAAGCGTATGGCGATACGGACGCTAAACGGGCACCGCTCCGGCGGCGTCGGGCGCGGCATTGATCGGCCGCAACAATCGACAGCCCCAACTACGTTTCCGCCCTGACCAGCCTAAACTGCCGCTGAACTTCGGGTACGGCGGCGCTCGCCGGCATGTTCTGTCGGGCAACGAACGCGAGCCGTGCGGCAAGAATCAGGGCCTCGACCGGGGAAAGTTCGACTTCCAGTCCCCCTGACTCGCAGCGAAAGATCACGCGTTCGGTCGACCGATCCGGATAAACCATCAGGTCATCCGGAAGTTTGCAGAATCGGTAGTAGTCCAGCATTCGATCGCGCGCCCCACCCATTTCGTTCTCCTCGCCACCGAGTGTAATTGCCGACCGAAATCGGAATATTCCGATCAAGTCCGACGACAGTTTCTTCGCCGCGCAAAGAACCGTTGTCCTTCAATAATGACTATCA
>CAZLYV010000329.1:0-2403 GCA_964563665.1 uncultured Acetobacteraceae bacterium | reverse complement strand
CTTGTCGACGAGCTGGGCGCGCCGGCCACGCGACAAATCGGCCTCCAGCATCGTTCGAGTGACCGCGACGGTCGAAAGGCGCTCGTCCCAGAAGGCAAGCGGCAGGTCGATCCTGGCGAGAAGGTTGGCGGCGAACGCGCGCACCGACTGGCAACGCGGCCCCTCGCTGCCGTCCATGTTGATCGGCAGGCCGACGATAAATCCGCCGACACCGTGCTTTGCCACCAGTTTGCGCAATACCTCGGCATCGATCGAGAACTTGCCCCGCCGCAGGGTTTGCAGCGGCGAGGCGATCAAACGCGTGGTATCGGAGAGCGCCAGGCCGAGCGTCTTTTCGCCGACATCGATGCCGAGCAGCCGGGCGTTTTTGGCAAGCGCGCCGGCGAAGTCGCTGGGGTTGCAGATCGGCATGTCCGAATGATACCGTCCGGCGCGTTTTTCGAGCAAAATGCCGCGCGGGCAAGCTGCCGCGCGGCTGAAATTTTTGACCGGAGCCGAGAAATACCGCATGTCGCTCGATAAAGCCACCGTGGCGCGAATCGCCACGCTCGCGCGGATCAAGGTGGCCGACGGCGATCTCGAGAAGATGGCCGGCGAGCTTCAGAAGATTCTGGCGTGGGTCGAGCAGCTTGGCGAGCTCGATACGGCCGGGATCGAGCCGATGACCTCGGCGGTCGAGGTGACCTTGCCGCAGCGCGACGACGTGGTGAGCGACGGCGGCTACGCCGACAAGATCCTCGCCAACGCGACCGACCCGGTGCGCGCGGGCGAGGGCGGGTATTTCAGCGTGCCCAAGGTGGTCGAGTGATGGCGGCGGCGACCGATTTCACCATCGCCGAGGCGCGCGACGCGCTTCGCCGCAAGACGATCTCGGCCCGTGAGCTGGCCGAGGCCCACATCGCGGCGATGGCGCTCGCACGCGACCTCAACGCCTTCATCACCGAGACGCCCGACAAGGCGCTTGCCATGGCGGCGGCGTCGGACGCCCGGCTCGCGCGTGGAGAGGGCGGAGCGCTCGAAGGCATTCCGCTGGCGATCAAGGATTTGTTCTGCACCGAGGGTGTGCCGACCACCGCGGGAAGCCACATTCTCGATGGCTTCAAGCCGCCCTACGAGTCGACCGTCACCGCCAATTTGTGGAAAGCGGGTGGCGTGATGCTGGGCAAAGCCAACCTCGACGAGTTCGCCATGGGCTCGTCGAACACGACAAGCTACTACGGCCCGGTGCGCAATCCGTGGCGACGGCCGGGCGACAACCGCGATCTGGTGCCCGGCGGCTCGTCGGGCGGATCGGCGGCGGCGGTCGCGGCGCGCATCGCGCTCGGCGCCACGGGCACCGATACCGGCGGCTCGATTCGCCAGCCAGCTTCGTTTTGCGGCATCGTCGGCATGAAGCCGACCTATGGGCGCTGCTCGCGCTGGGGCATCGTCGCCTTTGCCTCTTCGCTCGACCAGGCGGGCGCCTTTGGGCGAACGGTGCGCGATAGCGCGATCATGCTTGGCGCAATGGCCGGCCACGATGCGAAGGATTCGACCTCAGTGCCGCGCCCGGTGCCCGATTACGAGAAGGCGCTCACCGGCGACATCCGCGGCCTCAAGTTCGGCATCCCCAAGGAGTACCGGGTCGACGGCATGCCGGCGGAAATCGAAAAGCTGTGGCACGACGGAGTCGCGTGGCTGAAGGCCGCCGGCGCCGAGCCGATCGACATCAGCCTGCCGCACACCAGGTACGCATTGCCGACGTATTACATCATCGCGCCTGCCGAGGCGTCGGCGAACCTCGCGCGCTACGACGGCGCGCGCTTCGGCTTGCGCGTGCCGGGCGGCAGCCTCGACGAGATGTACGAGAACACGCGTGCGGCCGGTTTCGGGGCCGAGGTTCGGCGCCGCGTGCTCATCGGCACCTATGTTCTCTCGGCCGGATACTACGATGCCTATTACCTCAAGGCGCAGCGGGTGCGCGCGCTGATCGCCCGCGATTTCGCCGAGGCGTACAAAACGTGCGACGTTATCTTGACGCCGACCGCGCCTTCGGCGGCCTTCGCCATCGGCGAGAAAGCGGACGATCCGATCGCCATGTACCTCAACGACGTGTTCACCGTGCCGGTCAATCTCGCCGGCCTCCCCGGCATCTCGGTCCCGGCCGGGCTGTCGGCCGACGGGCTGCCGCTTGGTCTGCAGATCATCGGCCGCGCCTTCGACGAGGAAACAGTGTTCCGGGCGGCCGACGTGCTGGAGCGCGCGGCACGCTTTACGGCAAAGCCGGCCGGAGCGCGGGACTGAGACCATGCTGATCGAAGGCAAGACCGGCAGTTGGGAGATCGTCATCGGGCTCGAGGTCCACGCCCAGGTGATCTCGAAGGCGAAGCTGTTCTCGGGGGCCGACACGAAATTCGGCGCCGC
>CAZLYV010000328.1:0-2406 GCA_964563665.1 uncultured Acetobacteraceae bacterium | reverse complement strand
CGATCAGGCGGAGCCGCTCGACGATTTCCGCCGTCTTGCCGACGACGCGCGGCGCCAACGTGCCGTGGTCCTCGACCCGATCGGCGACCGGAATCAACAGAAGCGAAATCGGATTGGCGAGATGGCGAATCTCGGCCTCGAGCGCGGCCAGCGTCTTCTGCGTCGTGGCAAAGCCGCTGCGTCCCTCCTGGCGGGGCGACAGAAACCGCGGCAGTTCGCTGAAACGCGGCGACATGAGCTTCATCGTCCGCTCGACCGCCATGGCGGCGCTCGCCGCCAGCGCCTGGCCCAGCATCTCGAAGCCGAGCGCCAGATGCGCGACATGGAAGTTTCCGTTCGAAAGCAACAAGCCGTCGTCGGCGAGCACGAGCGGATTGTCGCCGGCGCTGTTGAGCTCGAGCTCGACCGCCTTGCGCGCAAGGTCGAGCGCCGCGAGCGCGCTCCCCATCACCTGCGCCACGCAGCGGAAGCTGAGCGGATCCTGGACGTTGCGCGGCGTCCCCGCCGACCACAATGAACTTCCCTCGAGGAACCGGCGAAGCCGTGCCGCCGCCTCGCCCTGGCCGGGCGCCCGATGCGCCGCCTGGGCGCGCGGGTCGAGCGGGCTCGGATTGGCGGCGTATCCTTCGAAGCTCATGGCTGCCGCCACCAGCATCGCCTCCAGCGTTTGGGCGGCGTCGACCACGACCAGCGCCCCCGGCCCGATCGACGCCGCGTTCGAGCTCACGAGCGCGAGGCCGTCCTTGGCCGCGAGTTCGATCGGCGCGAGCCCGGCCCGCCGCAGCGCTTCCGCGCCGGGAAGGACCTCGCCCTTGTGCTCCGCTTCGCCCAACCCGATCAGCGGCAGGCTCAAATGCGCAAGCGGCGCCAGATCGGCTGCGCCAACCGAACCGGACATCGGCACGACGGGGTGGATTCGCGCATTCAACAGCGCGACCAACGCGTCCAGCACCACGGGCGAGGCGCCCGATCCGCCCACGGCGAGGCCAGCGGCGCGCGCTGCCGCCATCGCCCGCACGACGTCGCGCGGCGCGCGCGGACCAACGCCGACGCTGCGGGCGAGCACGACGCTGCGCTGGAACTCTCCCTGGTCGATCCCGGACAGCCGCGTATCGACCGCCGCGCCAAGACCGGTGGTGACGCCGTAAGCCGGCGTTCCCTCGCGCGCGTAGCGCTCGACGATCGCGTGCGCGTGCTCGAGCCGCGGCCGCACGGCCGGATCGAGCGTCACGCGCGCATCCGCGCGCGCGATCCGCGCCACCGCTGCGACGTCGAGACCGTACCCCGCAAGCACCACCGTGGCGCCGATCATCCGCGCCGTCTCCTTCGCGATCATGGACCAGCCCGCCGCATCCGGCGCCGCGCCCCCTCAAAAACGAAAACGCGCGCGAGGCGTTTGGCCCCGCGCGCGAGAAGACCGGTTGTCGGGCGCGAGCGCCCGCCGGCTATTTGATGATGCCCTTGCTCTTCAGGAACTTCTTTGCGACGTCCTTCGGTTCTTCCTTCTTTACCTCGACATCGGCATTCAGCGCCTGCATGGTCGAATTGTTGAGAAGCACGCTCACCCGATTGAGCGTCTCGGCCGCCTTGGGATGCGCCTTCAGCGCTTCCATCCGCACCGCCGGCGCGAGGTAATACGGCGGGAACAGGTGCTTGTCGTCGTCGAGGGCGACGTATTTGTTGGCGGCAATCGGCCAATCGGTCGAAAAGCCGTTTATGACATCGACCTGTTTGTTGGCGAGCGCGTCGTACTTCAGCGAGAAGACGGCGAACTGCTTGAACTCCTTGAATTCGATATTGTAGAGACGCTTCAGGCCGGGGAGTCCGTCCTGGCGATCGCCGAACTCGGGGCCGGCGCCGAGAACGAGCAGCTTGGACGCCGGTCCGAGATCGCTGAGCGTCTTGAGCTTGTGCTGGGACGCGGTCTCCACGCGCACCAGCATGGCGTAGCCGTTGTTGATCCCCGAGGGCTGCAGCCAGGTGACCTGGAATTCCTTCTCGTAGAACGCCTTCACCTGGTTGTAGACAGCGTTGGCGTCGCTCGACACCTGGCCCTTGAGCACGGTGAGCAAGGCCGTCCCCGTATACTCGGGATACATGTCGACTTCGTTGCTGGTGAGCGCCTTGTGGGCGATCAGCGTACCGCCGAGGTTGATCTTGCGCTCGACCTTGATCCCGGCGCCCTCGAGCGCCGCGGCGTAGATCTCGCCCAAAATGTACTGCTCGGTGAAGTTCTTCGACCCGACGCGGAATGTCTGCGCGTCGGCTGGATCGGCGAGCCCGAGCGCAAGCGCGCCGGCGAGCCCGAGGAGACCCAAGAAACTCCGCTTCGTCATCGCCTGCCCCCCTTTATGGATTGGTGTGGGGCGACTCTAGCGAGGCAGGGGTGGCCAGCACAAGACAGAT
>CAZLYV010000327.1:0-2411 GCA_964563665.1 uncultured Acetobacteraceae bacterium | reverse complement strand
TGCCGCGCTCCTGCTCCTGCTCCATCCAGTCCATGGTCGCGGTGCCTTCGTGCACCTCGCCGATTTTGTACGACTTTCCGGTATAAAAAAGGACGCGCTCGGTCGTCGTCGTCTTGCCGGCATCGATGTGGGCCATGATGCCGATGTTGCGATAGCGCGCGAGTGGCGTTGTGCGAGGCATGACGCGCGGCCGATCCTTACCAGCGGTAATGCGAGAAGGCGCGGTTCGCCTCCGCCATGCGGTGGGTGTCTTCGCGTTTCTTGACCGCGGTGCCGCGGTTGTTGGCGGCATCCATTAGCTCGGCCGACAGCCGCTCGGTCATCGTGTGCTCGCTGCGCGCACGCGACGCAATAATCAGCCAGCGAATCGCCAGCGCCTGGCCGCGATCGCTTCGCACCTCGACCGGAACCTGGTACGTGGCGCCGCCGACGCGGCGCGAGCGGACTTCGATCGCGGGCTTTACATTGTCGAGCGCGCCGTGAAAGACCTTCATCGGCTCCTGCCCGGTGCGTTTCAGGATGTGTTCGAGCGCGCCATAGACGATGTTTTCGGCGACCGATTTCTTCCCCTGGTACATCAGGCAATTCATGAAGCGCGAAACCGTCGTGTCGCCGAACTTGGGGTCGGGCAGCACTTCGCGGCGTTGCGCGGAGCGGCGTCGGGACATCGTCTGCTCTCCTTACTTCGGACGCTTGGCGCCGTATTTCGAACGGCGCTGGCGGCGGTCCTTGACGCCCTGGGTGTCGAGCGTGCCGCGGATGATGTGATAGCGCACGCCCGGCAGGTCCTTGACGCGACCGCCACGAATCATGACGACCGAGTGCTCCTGCAGGTTATGCCCCTCGCCTGGAATATAGCTGACGACCTCGTGGCCGTTGGTGAGCCGCACCTTGGCGACCTTGCGCAAGGCCGAGTTGGGCTTCTTGGGGGTCGTCGTGTAAACGCGCGTGCACACACCGCGCTTCTGCGGCGAGCCCCTGAGCGCCGGCACCTTGTTGCGCGCGCCCTTCGGTTCCCGCCCGATGCGGATCAGCTGATTGATCGTCGGCATGCCAACCCATTCCTTCCCAACGGCCACGTGAAACGGCGAGACAAAAGCCCGCCTGAGAAGCACGACGGCCTGCTTCCCGCGGGCTCACGCAACGCCGATCCGTTCGGCGGCAACGAAGATCTGTCGTTTCGCCCCGGAACCGCGTCTCGGGCGTTACGCGCCCGACAATCGGCCCCTGAAAGGCGCGCGCAATATATGAACCGGGCGGGGTAAGCGTCAAGTAAAACAATCGTCTGCGGGCGGTTATCCAGCGCTCATCGCTATCGCCGACGATGACTGTCGATCTATCAGGACGATCAAACGGTTAGTCCCAGCCTCATCCGGCGGGCAGCGAACCGCCAAATTCAGAACTGGCCGTCCTTGATCTTGTAGATATCGGGCTCGTCGCGGTTCTGGATATAGGAAAGCCGCAGGAAAGCCGGGCCCTGCGGCGGTACGGTCGCCGAATCGCCGCCAGTCGCATCATCGCGGCGAAAGGCGACGTTGCCGAGCACCAGCTCGACCGCTCCGGTTGCGCGATCCTCGCCTCTGAGCACGATCAGGGTATTTGGCGGCACGACGACGTCATGCACCAATCCGTTGTCGCGCCAGGCGAAGCCGCGGAAGTAATCGGCGAGCTGGGCCGCCGTCTGCGCGATGTCGCGGCCGTGATTGGCGTCGACCCCCTTTGCCGAAACACCCCAGAGAACGTTGATTTGAGAGAGCTTCTTGGAACGATGCCCGAAAACGTAACTGACCAGCGCTTTACCCGGTCCAGGTTCCAGCGCCGAAACTTCAACCACCAATGCACTGGTTCGTTGAAGCTGGTTTTCCTCGCTGCGAATCGCCTCGGCCTTGACCTTGAGGTCGGCGACGATCGCCTTGCGTACGGCCGCTTCGTCCATCCCGAACTTCGCCGAGCGAAAACCGTCGACGGCATAGCCGCGCGGCGGCGGCTTGGCCGTTGGGGCCGTGGCCGCCGGGGCTGCGGGCGCGGGCGCGGGCGCGGTTGCCGATGGCTTGGCCGACGGGCTCCGCTCCTGCGCCGCCGAGGCGGGTCCCAACCCGAGAATTGCCAATATAATCAGGATAAAAGCAACGCTGTCACTTGCGATTGCGGCCTTCATGACATCCCACATGATCGAGTTTATTTGCGTCTGTTGATTTTATTACACTGTAATACTTGTTCAATCCTTTTCTACGACATCCCCGAGCCGGCTTTCGGAACATCTCTTGCGCCTCCCGCCATGAGCAGCGGCCGGGCAAAAAAACGGCCTCCCGTTTTGGGGGAGGCCGTCGCTCGAGCTCGGTATCGTCGAGCGGAATTACCTGCTCAGGCGCTCCGTGCGCGCCGGCGTGCGCCCGAGATCGCCCGCGGCC
>CAZLYV010000326.1:0-2420 GCA_964563665.1 uncultured Acetobacteraceae bacterium | reverse complement strand
TCACCCCTTCATCGCCACCGCTTCGATCTCGATCATCCATTCCGGGTTGGCGAGCGCCGCGACGACGACCATGGTCGAAGCCGTCGTGTGTCCCTTGAGCACCTTGTCGCGCGCCTGGCGCACCGCGGCGATATCGGCGGCGTTGACGAGATAGGTGTTCACGTGCACCAGGTTCTCGACGCCCATGTCGGCCGCGCTCAAAAGTGCCCGCACGTTGGCCCACGCCTGGTCCGCTTGCGCCGCGGCGCCCTTGACCGTTGTGCCGTCCGAGCGAAGCCCGACTTGCCCGGAAATATAGAGCCAACGTCCGCCGGCAGGCGCCTCGACCGCTTGGGCATAGGAGCTCACGGGCTTTGGCACGGTGGGCGGATTGTGCGGCTTCAGCATGTGCGGGTACCCCCTTCGCGATGATCGATCAAGCCAACGCATAGTCCGGGGCGGCAAAGGTTGCAAGCGGGGGCCGGTAGGATTATCTGGTTGAAAGATGAGGATCGCGATCGAGCCGGTGCATGTGATCGGCGGCGGGCTCGCCGGGTCGGAGGCCGCCTGGCAGATCGCGCGCATGGGCGTGCCGGTCGTGCTCAACGAGATGCGGCCGCTCCGGCGCACCGATGCGCACGTCACCGACCGCTTCGCCGAGCTCGTCTGCTCGAACTCGTTCCGCTCCGACGATCGGGAAAACAACGCGGTTGGCCTGCTTCACGCCGAGCTGCGCCGCTCCGGATCGCTGGTCATGCAAGCGGCCGACACGCACAAGGTCCCGGCCGGAACCGCGCTCGCGGTCGATCGCGAGGGCTTTGCCAATGCGGTCACCGCGGCGCTCGAAGCCGAGCCGCGGGTGACGATCGTGCGCGAGGAAATCGCCGGACTGCCGCCCTCCGATTGGGACAATGCGATCATAGCGACGGGTCCGCTTACCTCGCCGGCGCTCGCCGAGGCGATCCGCGCCTTGACCGGCGAAGACGCGCTCGCCTTCTTCGATGCCATCGCGCCGATCGTCCACAAGGAGAGCATCGACTTCTCGCAGGCGTGGTTCCAATCGCGCTACGACAAGATTGGTCCGGAAGGCGACGGCGCGGACTACATCAATTGCCCGCTCGATCGCGAACAGTATTACGCCTTCGTCGCGGCGCTGCTCGAAGGCGAAAAGACCGAATTCCACGAGTGGGAAAAATCGACGCCCTATTTCGAGGGCTGCCTGCCGATCGAAGTGATGGCGGCGCGCGGGCCTGAGACGCTGCGCTTCGGGCCGATGAAGCCGGTCGGGCTCAGCGATCCACGCATCGGTCGGCGGCCTTACGCGGTCGTCCAGCTCCGCCAGGACAACGCGCTCGCCACGCTCTACAACATCGTCGGCTTCCAGACCAAGCTGAAGCACGGCGAGCAGAAGCGCATCTTCCGGACGATTCCGGGCCTCGGGAATGCCGAGTTCGCACGGCTGGGCGGCCTGCACCGCAACACCTTCCTCAACGCGCCGCGCCTGCTCGATAAAACGCTGCGACTCCGTGCCGAGCCGAGGCTGCGCTTTGCCGGCCAGATCACCGGCGTCGAGGGCTACGTCGAGAGCTGCGCCATCGGGCTCATTGCCGGCAAATTTGCGGCGGCGGAGCGCCTGAATTTGGCGATGGTGGCGCCGCCTGCGACAACCGCGCTGGGCGCCCTGCTCGCCCACGTGACCGGCGGCGCGGATGCGAGGACCTTCCAGCCGATGAACTGCAATTTTGGCCTCTTCCCGCCGCTGCCGCCGGAGGTGGAAAAGAACGCCCGGGGTGCCGAGCGCAAGAAGCTGCTTTCGGCTCGCGCGCTTGCCGATCTCGATGGCTGGCTCGGACGCGCCTTGGCAGCCGCCGAATAAAATGGCGATCACCAATCAATCGGAGGACCCGTGCCGCTCGACGCCGTCACGCTGAATACCCTCAAGGACGAATTGCGCGCGTTGCTCGGCGAGCGCCTTTCGACCTCCACCGCCGTGCGTCAGCACCATGGTCAGACCGAGACGTGGCATCCCAACAAACCGCCGGACATGGTCGCCTTCGTGCGATCGACCGAGGAGGCGAGCGCGATCGTCAAGCTTTGCGCAAGGCACCGGGTGCCGGTGATTCCGTTCGGCGCCGGGACCTCGCTCGAAGGGCACGTCGCGGCGCTCTACGGCGGCGTGTCCCTCGATCTCTCGCAAATGAATCGGGTCGTGCAGGTGAATATCGAGGACCTCGATTGCACGGTCGAAGCCGGGGTCACGCGCAAACAGCTCAACGAGCATTTGCGCGACACCGGTCTCTTCTTCCCGATCGATCCCGGGGCCGATGCAAGCCTCGGCGGGATGACGGCGACGCGCGCTTCGGGCACCAACGCGGTCCGCTATGGAACGATGCGGGACAACATCCTGTCGCTCGTCGTCGTTCTCCCCGACGGCCGGGTGA
>CAZLYV010000325.1:0-2434 GCA_964563665.1 uncultured Acetobacteraceae bacterium | reverse complement strand
TCACTGCCTGAACGGTAGCGAACCCGTCCAGAGGGCGCCGAGGGCGTCTCCGAGCGAACCGGCCTACGGCAGGTCGGCGAGCAGCAATTCGCTTGCTTCGAGCGCGTCGATTTGGATGCTTGCCGTATCGACGATCTTGAGCCCGTCGCGGGGGCCCACCTCGCTGCCGTTCACCTTGAGCCGCCCGGTGGCCGGCACGAGATAAGCGCGCCGGCCGCGTTCAAGCACGTGCGTCACCGAAGCGCCGGGGCCAAGCGTCGCGCCAAGTATCGCCGCGTCCTGGTGGATCTCGAGCGCGTCCAGTTTCTTGTCGGCCGCGCGCCCCGAGGCAAGCGCCACCAGCCGACCGGCGCGATCACCGCGCGGAAACTGGCGCGCCGCCCAATGCGGCTTGATGCCCGTCACCGCGGGCTCGATCCAGATCTGGAACAGCTCGGTATCCTGCTGCTCGAGATTGAACTCGGCATGCATGATGCCTTTCCCGGCGGACATCACCTGCACGTCGCCCGCCTCGGTGCGGCCGCGGTTGCCGAGGTGATCTTGATGCGTGATCGCGCCCTTGCGAACGTAGGTGATGATCTCCATGTCGTGGTGGCCGTGCATCGGAAAGCCGTTGCCGGGCCGAATGCGGTCGTCGTTCCATACACGCAAGGGACCAAAACCAACGCGTTTGGGATCGAAGTATTCGGCGAAGCTGAAATGGTAACGCGCCGACAGCCATTCGTTGTCGAAGCGGCCGAGGTCGGCGAACGGAACGACTTCAAGCATAAAGCGGCTCCTCTTGTTCCAGCGTGCCGGCGATCCAATGCGCGCCAAACGGGTGCGTGCCAATCATCCTGTTTACTCCGAGTTCGCTGCCCAGCACCACTGGTGTGTTAGCGCATCGCCCGGCCGGTTTGGCCGCGCTTGGCGCGATATGTTAACCTGCGTGCGATGACGCTGACGATCTTCATCCGCACATCATGGCGCGCGGCGAGGGCGCGATGAACGCGGTCAGCCCATTGGGCCATGGCCGGGTGCGCGACCTCGCGGCCTTCAGCGATGGCGATGGCGCGGTGGCGCGTCTGACCGAGATCTACGAGCGAAGCGTCGGCGCGATCCGTCGGGCGTTTTCGACAAGCGGGAACGCCGATCCGACGCTCGATCGCGCGCTCGCCGAAGCGACGTATCCTTACGTCGGGCTCACCGTCGGTTCGGGCGACCTCAATGTCGATGCGCGCCTCGCCTACGGCGCCGTGCTCGATCCGGGTACCTATGGGACCACGGTCACCCGGCCGGACATTTTCGGCGAGTTTTACAAGACCCAACTTTGCCTGCTCATCGATCATCACCGCGTGCCGGTTGTGGTGGGCGCCAGTGAACGGCGTATCCCGCTGCCCTTCGTGCTCGAGGCCAGCATGGCCGATACGACCGAGGTCGAGGTCCGCGCGATGCAAGCGCGCTTCACGCTGCCCGACTTGAGCGTGATGGACGACAGCATCGCCAACGGAACCTTCCGTCCCGGGCCGGGCGAGCCCAAGCCGCTCGCCCTGTTCTCGGCCGAACGGATCGATTTCTCGCTGCAGCGCCTCGCCCACTACACGGCGACGGCCCCGCGGCATTTCCAGCGCTTCGTGCTGCTCACCAACTACCAGCGCTACGTCGAGGAATTCCGCGAGTATGCCCGCCAGCAGATGACGGGGGCCGAGGAATTCACCGCCTTCGTCGAACCCGGAAACGTCGTCACCCATCACGCGGCGATCGGCAGTGCGCCCGAGGGCACGGCGCCGGCGCACTTGCCGCAGATGCCGGCTTATCACCTCAAGCGCCAGGACCATCGCGGCATCACGCTCATCAATATCGGCGTCGGACCCTCGAACGCCAAGACGATCACCGACCATCTCGCGGTGCTGCGGCCGCATTGCTGGCTGATGCTGGGGCATTGCGCCGGGCTGCGCCGCACCCAGTATCTGGGCGACTACGTGCTCGCCCATGGCTACGTGCGCGGGGATCACGTGCTCGACCGCGATCTGCCGCTCACCGTGCCGATTCCGCCGATCGCCGAGGTGCAGGTTGCGCTCCAGGAGGCGGTCGCCAAGGTAACCGGTCTCTCGGGCGCCGATTTGAAGACGCGCATGCGCACCGGAACGGTGGCGACGACCGACGACCGGAACTGGGAACTACGTTACAACGAGCTTTACGCCGAGCTCAATCAAAGTCGCGCCATCGCCGTCGACATGGAATCGGCGACCGTCGCCGCGAACGGCCTGCGCTTTCGGGTCCCCTACGGCACGCTGCTCTGCGTCTCCGACAAGCCGATCCACGGCGAGATCAAACTGCCCGGCATGGCGGCGGCGCTCTATCGCGAGCGCGTGTCGCAGCACCTGACGATCGGCGTCGAGACCATGCGGATCTTGCGCGAATCGGGAATCGACCGGCTGCATTCGCGCAAGCT
>CAZLYV010000324.1:0-2442 GCA_964563665.1 uncultured Acetobacteraceae bacterium | reverse complement strand
GGCGTTTGGAAATGAATCATTGGCCAGAGTCACATCCGGCCTGCGCGATCCCGAGAATGGCTCGCCATCCAAAAAGTGATCAAAAGCACCGTAAAGACGCGATATTTACCTTAAGCCGGGTCCGGGGAGAGGTTGTCGATGGAAGCGCCCCACTCCGATGATCTCGATGACGTGGTTGAGCATATCGCCTTGCGGGCTGCTGCGACCGAGGCAATCTTTGAGCGCCGGAAGAAGATGTTCCCATTGCTCGTCGACCGAGAGGCCGCTGACACGCAGCACAATCACGCCGGGATGCGCGTCCATCGCGGCCGCGAGCGTCAGAAAATCCGCGGCGTTGATCGTGACGACGATAAAGTCATTCTCGTAGGCATAGCGAAATGGAGCCGGATCGGATCGCCCAGACAGACCCAGATGGGCGACATGAGCCGCGTAAATGCCGATCGTCGCCAGTCGCTCAACAAGGCGGGGCGAAAGGTTTTCATCGAGCAATAGCCTCAAGCCGCTTCTCGGCGAAAGCGAAGCTTCGATGGCCGCCCTGGCCCAGGCTTCATACGCGCGTACAGCGCAGCGAAGGCCACATCATCATCGCCGAGAGCAGGGAAATCGGCCCTGATCTCTTCAACCGGAACGCCACGCAACGCGAGCCTGCCGATGTGACGGACCGACAGGCGCGTGCCGGCAAACACTTTCTCGCCGCCAAGCGAGGATGGATCGGATACGAGCCTCTTTCGGCCTGCGGCGTATGCCCGCAATCGATGCATCAGTTCGTCGCGGACGGCTCTGGCATCCAGGACAAGGATACCCCGGCGCAGGGTTCCGCGGTCGTAGCGCCAGTCGCCGATGCGCTTGCTCCCGCTTGCCAGCAACCGGAAAAGATCACGCCGGTCAATTCGCGGAAGCTTGACCGGCACGTCCTTCAAAAGCCTGAAGTAAAATATCGCACCCTCAGGCAAGGATAGCGCGGCGCCACGCGCGGGCGATTTCCGTTCAAGCCGGATAACGCCGCGATCGATCTCGTTGCGGATCAGACGCTCGGACAAGCCAGCCAGCGCGGCGGCTTCCTTGATCGAGTAGCGAACCTCTGTGCGCATAATAAATATTCCTCACCTTGAGTGATATTTAATAGAGATCGCTCGTTTCGTCAATCGGATACCGGAAACCGGCTGCCGGCGGGCGTCCGATCCGCTCCATTGGTATGGACCACGGCGCCACCGTTCGCATCCGGCGCGAGCCGCGAAACTGGGTACCAGACCGCCCGTGGTCAGGTCCGATCCATCATTCGTGAGGCAAGGTCGGAGTTCGACACGTCACGCCATGGTGCCGACGGCGCAAGGCGACGTCGGGTATCGCTTGCGCGAACGATTGCGTTTCATGATGGTTCAAAGTCGCGGCTGAAGTTTGCAATTCGGCCGGCATCATCGAGCGTGGCAAGGTAAGTAGCGACCAAGCGCCGCGCTCCCGGGAACGGTTGACACCGCCAGCGTCGCCGTCGATGGTGCGCCATGTCCAGCATCGGCCGAATCGCGCTCGCGCGCACGGGCAATGTTGCCCGTTTTACGATCGACCATCCGGCAAAGCGCAACGCGCTCGATCTGCCGATGATCGCAGCGATGTCCGCCGCCCTCGATCGAATCGCCAACGACGACGCGGCACGGGTGCTGATACTCGCCGGCGCTGGTGGTGCTTCGTTTTCGGCCGGAGCCGATCTCGATCGGCTCACGGCTAAGCCAAATTTCGCGCGTTCGCTCGCCGGCATCGAGCGCGCGCTTCACCGCATGACGCTGAAGCTCAAGCGCCTGCCGATCCCCACCATCGCCGCGCTCGAGGGTTTCTGCATGGGCGGCGGCGTGCAGGTGGCGCTTGGCTGCGATTTGCGTCTCGCCGCCGCCGATCTCGCGCTGGGGATTCCGGCGGTACGCATGGGCCTCGTCTACCCGCGCCCCGCACTCGCCGACCTCGTGAGGTTGATCGGCGTGCCGGCGACGAAGCTTCTTCTATGGACCGCTTCGGTGATCGACGCGCGCGCCGCCGCCCGCATCGGCCTTGTCGACGCGGTTTATCCGGTGCGTGAGTTCGCCAAACGCGTGGGCGAGGTCGCGGCGGCGATCGCCCGCCAGCCTCCGGGCACGGTCAAGGCATACAAGACCGTGCTGGATGCGCTGGCACAGGGAGATTCGGCAACGGCCGAGCGAGTGGCGCGCCGGGTCAACCGTGGCCGCGAGATGTTTGAGGCGTTGCGGCGGTTGGCGGCGCATCGCCGGCGGCGATAGCCAGCCAGTCACGCTCGCGTGCAGCGCGGCGGCATCGGGATACCTCGATCACGGCAACGCGCGTCTGCGATGGAGCGCAGGTACCGACTTGATATAGAGTCGAGGAAACGATCCAAAGCGGGAAGAAACAACAACGGATCGCGGGAGGACCGACAATGCTGCGACGACTGAT
>CAZLYV010000323.1:0-2446 GCA_964563665.1 uncultured Acetobacteraceae bacterium | reverse complement strand
TATCTCGCCTGCTATTTCTTCGGCGGGCTCGTCGGCAGCGCGGTGCTGGGCCAAATCTTCGACCGTCTCGGCTGGGCGGCGTGCGTCGCCGGGATCGCGGCGTCGCTGGTGCTCGCCGCGCTGTTCGCCCTTCGCCTGAAAATGCCGGAAGCGTCGCCCGCATCCTCCGCCCGCGGGTGAGCCGCCTCGGTCCCTTCAAACCATGCTTTTGATGTCGGCCGAGAACGTCGGGAAGCCATACACCGTGTCCCGGATCTGGCTCGCGGTGATTGCGAACTTCATCGCGAAACCGAAGGTGTGGATCAGTTCCTCGCCCGCATGACCCACGATGTGCGCGCCCAAGATGCGATCGGTGGTTTCGTCCACCAGCACTTTCGCCCAGGCAACCGTTTCGGCGTAGGTTCGCGACGAAAACCAATCGAGCATGTCGTTGGTGTGGACCTTGACCTTGTAGCCCTTCTCCTTCGCCTGGGCTTCGGTCAAGCCGACGCTGGCCAGCGCCGGGATCGTGTAGACGCACGACGGGATGCTCGCGTAATCGGGTTTGTGCTTCGCCCCCTCGACGATATTGCGACCGACGATCCGCCCTTCGTAGGTGGCGATCGGCGACAGCTGGGGCGAGGTCCATAAAGCATCGCCGCATACATACACCGCCGGATTCGTCGTCGAGCGCAGATGTTCGTCGACCATGATGCGCCCGCGATCGTGGGCGACGTTTGCCTTGTCGAGGTTGAGCGTATCGATGTTCGCGACGCGGCCCGCGCCGTTGATCACCCGGTCGGCCTCGAGACTGTGCTCTCGGCCGTTTTGCTCGAAGACGACGCGAAGCCGTCCATTCGCCTTCTCGACACGCTGGACCGTGACGCCGGTCCGCACATCGATCCCGATGCGTTGGCTCTCGGCGCGAATCATTTCGACCGCATCCGCATCAAGCATCGGCAAAAGGCGCGGCAAGACCTCAAGGATCGTCACTTTCGCGCCCGCCCGGCGATAGACGTGGCTGAATTCGAGCGCAATGACTCCTCCGCCGATGAATACCGCTTCGCGAGGAAGGTTCCGTTCGCTCAAGACGTCGTCCGACGTGATCATATGTTCGGCCCCCGGGATCGGAAGCGTGCGGGGCGTCGACCCGGTCGCGATGACGATGTGATCGGCCTCAAGCGTCCGCTTGCCG
The DNA here is from genome assembly GCA_964563665.1 of uncultured Acetobacteraceae bacterium. Lineage (GTDB taxonomy): Bacteria > Pseudomonadota > Alphaproteobacteria > CACIAM-22H2 > CACIAM-22H2 > CAZLYV01. The sequence goes on along the minus strand of CAZLYV010000323.1, from coordinate 1,272 downwards.
ACGCGAACGGCGTTCGGCGCAACGAACGTCGCCTGCTCGCGAATGACCTCGACGCCACGCTTGGCCATGAGCTGGCCGAGCGAGCCGGGAATATGGCTGATCATCTGCTTCTCGCGCTCGATGAGCGCCGGCCAGTCGAGGCGTGGTTCGCTTACCGAAATGCAGTGAACTTTTGACTGCTCGATCTCGTGGAGCGCATGGGCGGCGGCAACCAGGATTTTTTTCGGCGTGCAGCCGCGATTGGGGCAAGTCCCCCCGAGATCCCACGCCTCGATCATCGCGACCGACAGATTCGCCTGGCGGGTCGGCACGGTCACGCCCATCGCGGCATTGCCGCCGCCGAGAATCACCACATCGTACTTGTCGCTTGGCATCGGCTTACCCTCCGTATCATCAGATCATTCCCCCGCGGATCATGGACATGCTTCGGCTCAACGCATCGGCCGAGGCATATCGAAATCGGTTTTCGCCGGGTTCCATCACAACTATGCCCGGACTTTGAGTCTCGGCAGGCGCATATGTCAGCGGTTCAGCCGCCGCAGAAATTCACGCACGCGCCAGGCATTCATGCCGCGGTCGCTGCGGCCGATGCGCGACTTGGAGCGAATATCCACCCGCGCGCCGCTGCCTTCCGCCATCACGCGAATGACGACGTCGTCCTTCAAGCCGAACCAGCGCGTTTCGGCGATCGCCTCGATCCGGCCCTCGCCGGGCGCGGCGGCAACGATGGTCAAACCCATCGCATCGGCGGCGGCGCGGGCGCGTGCAAACGCCTGGGCTGGCGGCTCGCTCAGATGGGCTGGCGAGATATCGGGAAAAAATTGCCGCTGGCGTTGCGCAAAATCGGCGCCCGGGTAGTCCGACGGAGCGTTCGACCCCGCGCGCAGCGGCGCGATCGCGACGAAGACCGGCGCATTTTCGGTATCGGTGGTGATGTCGTTGATCGGCGGCGCGCCCTCGGCGAGCCGCTGGGCAAGCCAGGGCGGCGTCAGGACGACCAGACCGACCACGACGGCGGCAACGGCCGCGGCACGTGCGGAAAGCTGCCCGCGGAGCGGCGGCAGAATCAGCGCGATGGCCCCCACGCCGACTCCGCCGAGCGCCGTATAGGCGGCCCACCGAACGATCCAGAAGCCCTGCCCAAGCCCCCACCAGCCCCAGCGATAGCCGAGACCGCCGAACAAGGCGGCGATTCCGGAGCCTACCACCAGGACGAGCGCAAGGCCGGCCAGCACGAGACGAAGACGTATCATGCGCGCATTATAGCGGGCG
>CAZLYV010000322.1:0-2458 GCA_964563665.1 uncultured Acetobacteraceae bacterium | reverse complement strand
GCGGCGAGCACCGAGGCAGCGCCGAGCCGGCGCCACATCGCGCCCTCGGCCAGCCACAAGCTACCGATGAACACCGAAAGCGGGATCGCCACCTGGCGAACCGCGTTCACCGCCGCGATATTTGCCCCAAGGCTATAGGCGGTGAGGATCAGGTAATACGAGGCGTAGGCAAGCGGGCCGAGCGGCAGGTAACGCCAGGGAGCGGCTGCCCATGTGACCAAGGGGAGCCCAAGCCGCCAACCCGGCTGGACGCGGCGGATTATCGCCGCATAGATCGGCAGGAAGCCGATCTGGCTCCAGAACAGAACCATCGTCGGATGGATATGCTGGACCAGCCGGCCATCGACGATCGCATAGACCGCCGAGGAGATGAGGGCGACGGTGGCGAGCGCGAAATTGACCGGCTCCGACAGCAGACGCGCCTCGCGCCGATACTGGAGCGCGAAGGCGCCGATCAGCACGAGCCCGATGCCGACCAGGAGAACCGGCGCGTATGTCTCGCCAAGGAACAGAAAGCCGATGGCGACGATGGCCAAGGGCGAGGAACGAATGATCGGGTAATACGCCGAGAGATCGCCGCGCTTCAGCACGGCGACGACCGCGAGTCCGTAGCCGATCTGGCCCAGCAGCGAAAGCCCGAGGAGCGGCCAATATTCGAGCGCGCCGAGGATGTCGACGCCCTTGAGGAGCGCATGAATGAACGATGTCGCCACGATCCCGGCAATGACCGCGAGATAGGCCGCGTCGGGGTCGGGGTCGCGTTTTACCAGCGCGTACCAGACGGGGTGGAGCGCCGCCGAAGCCAGGACCAGCGCGACGACGAGCGGATCCATCGCGAACGCCGGATTATTCGAAGATGCCGGGCTTTACCAGAGGCCGGTTCAGGCGCGACGAGCGAATTCGTAAAGCGCGATCGCCGCGGCGTTCGACACGTTGAGGCTATCCATGCCGCGGGTGATCGGAATCCGGACCATCAGGTCGCAGTGCTCGCGGGTGAGGCGGCGCAATCCTTCGCCCTCGGCGCCAAGAACAAGCGCGATCTTGCCGGTAAGATCGGCCTCGTTCAGCTTCACGGTTGCCGTGGCGTCGAAACCGACGCACCAGTAACCCGCCTGCTTCAGCTGCTCGAGCGTCCGCGCGAGGTTGACGACGCGTACCAGCGGCACCTTCTCGAGCCCGCCCGAGGCGGCCTTGGCCATGGTTGCGCTGGCGCCCGGCGTATGACGCTCGGGCAAGATCACCGCCGCGGCGCCGAACGCCGCGGCCGAGCGCAGAATTGCGCCGACGTTGTGCGGATCGGTGATCTGGTCGAGAACAAGCACGCGCGCCGAGTCCTGGACATCGGTTGCCCGGCAGATGTCCTCGATCGTTGGCTCGTCCAGCGCTTCGACCTCGGCGGCAATACCCTGGTGAACGGCGCCCTTCGGCAGCGCGCGCTCGATCGCCTCACGCACAACCACGTTGGCGCTGGGAAGACCGACCGGATGGCTGTGCGCCAGCGCGGCCACGCGCGGACCGAGCGCCATTTCGTTTTCTTCAGTGATGAGAATGCGATAACAACGCCGCTTGGGATTGGCGAGGGCGGCGAGGACCGGGTGAATGCCATAGAGCCAGAGCCCTTTTCCGGGCCGGGTCGACACCGGATGCGTCGGACCCCGCTGCGAGCGCGGACGTTCCCCACCACCGGCGGCCCGGGGATGTCCGTTCGACTGGCTGTTTGCGCGACCGTGGTGCGACTTGCCTTTCATGTGCGGTCGCTTTAATATGCCTCTTCACAAGGTTACGCAAGTCACCCCACCGGCCCCGTTTGAACATGAGGCGGCCGGCGGGGTGGCTGCGTTTTGTTCGCTTGGGTTTGGCGTTGACTTCGGAGGGCAAATCCTAATATCTCGCGAGTCCGTCGCGCGACATGCGTTTGCTAGCGCGGAGGGGTGGCCGAGTGGTTAAAGGCAGCAGACTGTAAATCTGCCCGCGTCAGCGTACGTAGGTTCGAATCCTACCCCCTCCACCACTTCAAGAATGGGGTAGCGGTAGCCGGGCCAATCGAGCTCGGAGATGGGCGGGCTCGGAGATGGGCGAGCTCGGAGATGGGCGAGCTCGGAGGTGCGACGGTTTCGACGATGAGGTGGCGGATTTCGGTCGGCGGGGCGATCGGGGAGCGGTGATCCTGGTGGATGGCTTGGGCCGACGGGTGGCGCGGGCGGGTGTAGCTCAATGGTAGAGCTCCAGCCTTCCAAGCTGGCTACGTGGGTTCGATTCCCATCACCCGCTCCAACCCGACAGACGATAAAGCCTCCGGCGATGTGAATCGTTGAAGGGACCGAGGATACGGAGAAGCGAACGTCGGGTTCGTGCGCGAGGAGCGCGTCACCTGCGGCAAGGAAGAAATCCAGAACCGGGAATGAAGCACGATGGCCAAGAAGAGATTCGAGCGGACGAAGCCGCACTGCAATATCGG
>CAZLYV010000321.1:0-2486 GCA_964563665.1 uncultured Acetobacteraceae bacterium | reverse complement strand
CATCCCGAGAAATCCGACGAAGAGCTCGAGCGCATGACATCGTGCGCCGAGGAGGTCCTGAAGCGTCTGGAAATTGCTTACCGCGTCATGCTGCTGTGCACCGGCGACATGGGCTTCGCCGCGCGCAAGACCTACGACATCGAGGTCTGGCTCCCCGGCCAGCACACCTATCGCGAAATCTCCTCGTGCTCGAACTGCGGCGACTTCCAGGCCCGCCGCATGAACGCGCGCTTTCGCAAGGCCGGCGAGAAGGGGGCGCATTTCGTCCACACGCTCAACGGCTCGGGCCTCGCGGTCGGCCGCACGCTCATCGCCGTCATGGAAAATTATCAAGAACCGAACGGGTCGATCAGGATTCCTGAAATCCTGCAGCCCTACATGGATGGCTTGAAGGTCATCGGCCCCTGATGTTTGACGCGCCGCTCGATCTCGCCAAAGCGCGCATCCTGATCACCAACGACGACGGGCTCCGCGCCACCGGCCTCAAGATTCTCGTGAAGGTCGCTCGCAGCCTGTCCTCCGACGTTTGGGTCGTATCGCCCGAACAGGAGCAGAGCGCCGCGAGCCATTCGCTCACGCTGCGCCGACCCTTGCGCATCCGCAAAGCCGGGGCCAAGCGCTACGCCGTCGACGGCACGCCGACCGACTGCGTGCTGCTGGCGATCAACTACATCCTCAAGGATCACAAGCCGACGCTGTGTCTCTCGGGGATAAACCGCGGATCCAACCTCGGCGAGGACGTGACATATTCGGGAACCATCGCCGCGGCGATGGAAGCGACCTTGCTGGGCGTGCCCTCGATCGCGCTTTCGCAAGCGGTCACCCCGCAGGAGCTGCCGCGCTGGTCGTGCGCCGAGACCCACGCCGCCGAGGTGATCCGCAAGGTCACCCGCGTCACCTGGCCAAAGAGCGTTCTCCTCAACGTCAATTTTCCCGACCTGCCGCCCGACAAGGTGAAGGGCGTCGAGTTGGCCCGCCAGGGACGCCACAAGATCGGCGACCAGTTGGTGCGAAACATCGACCCCCGCGGCCAGCCGTATTACTGGATCGGCGCCATGCGGCTCGAAGACCCGACCCAGCCCGGGACCGACATCGCGGCGGTGAATGCGGGGAAAATATCGGTGACGCCGCTCTATCTCGATCTCACGCACCGCCCGACGATGCGACGGCTCAACCTCGCGCTCAAGTGAGCACGCCCAATCACCGCATTCGTCTGATCATGGAGCTGCGCGCGGCCGGCGTCACCGACACGCGCGTCCTTTCGGCGATCGAGCGGGTCCCCCGGGAAATCTTCACGCCGCCTGCGTTGCGCGACCGGGCTTATGAAAATACCGCGCTCCCCATTGGGCACGGGCAGACTCTGAGCCAGCCAAGCGTCGTCGGGCTGATGACCCAGGCGCTCGAGCTGGGCCCGCGGGCCAAGGTGCTCGAGATCGGCACCGGCTCGGGATATCAGGCCGCCGTGCTGGCGCATCTGTGCCGCCGGGTCTACACGATCGAGCGGCACAAGAGGCTGATCATCGAGGCCGAGGCCCGCTTCAAAGAGCTTCGCCTGCACAATGTCACCACGCGGCTTGGCGACGGCTGGCTGGGTTGGCCCGAGCAGGCGCCCTTCGAGCGGATTATCGTCACGGCGGCGCCGGCTGAGGTGCCGGCGGCGTTGCTCGACCAGCTCGCGCCCGACGGTTTCCTCGTCGTCCCGATCGGCGCCGAGAAACGCACCCAGATGCTGACCCGGTTCCGGCGGATTGCGGCCGGGATCGCGCGCGAGGAGATCGGTCCGGTGCGCTTCGTGCCGCTGGTCGAGGGGCTGCCGCCCGAAAGCAAGCCGTCGTGGTAGCCGATGCGCTTGCGTAGGTAATTGGCGACAGCCTGTAGCGTCGGCGGCCAAGCCGCGTTATCTGTAATCGCATGCCCTGCCTCGACCGATTCGCGCGCCTCGTCGCGCCGCTGGTGCTTGCCGCGGCGCTTGCCGCCTGCGGACGCGCTGACGGGCCGGCCCCCGTCGTCTACGGCGAAGGCGGCACAAGTCCGCCGGGGCGCGCGCAGTTGCCGCAGACCGCAACCGTGGTCGGTGGCGGATCGGTGACGGTGCAGACGGGCGACACGCTCTACGGCATCGCCCGGAAAAACAGCCTGCCGATACGCGCCATCATCGACGCCAATCACCTGCCGCCCCCCTACACGCTGCAGCCGGGACAGCGCCTCGATCTGCCGCGCGTGCGCACCCACCCGGTGCAGGCGGGCGATACGGTCAACAACATCGCCCGGCGCTATGGCGTGAGTTCGAGCGAGCTGGTGCGCGCCAACGGAATTTCGTCGCCTTACGCGATCCAGATTGGTCAGTCGTTGATTCTGCCGGGCCCGGTCGATGCGCCGAGCGAAACGCGGCAAGCGGTTGCGAGCGCTTCGTTAGCTCCATCATCGGCGCCGGCGTCGACGCGGAGTCCGAGCGGAATCGAGACGTCCACCTTGCCGCCGCCGCC
>CAZLYV010000320.1:0-2500 GCA_964563665.1 uncultured Acetobacteraceae bacterium | reverse complement strand
CATCCCTCATTGGACCTGGCGAGCTTAGCCGGTTTTGCCACGCCCGGCGAGATTGCGCCGACAGCCGCGAAGACGCGACGCGCGGGTGATCGCGCGTTGTTTCATCAGCCTTTGGTGTTTCAGCCTGCCGCACGGTGCCGAGCCCGGTCACCGTTCTTTCGTTGGCGGATTTCTGCTAGCTTGAGGCTGGCTCGACCAGCACCCGTTCCAATCTTGGTCGGCTCGAATGCAGGATTCACGTCGAAGCAAAGAGGACCAAACAATGTTGATCGATGTGCAGATCGGCCGCCGTCTCGTGGTGACGCTGGCGCTCGGCGCGGGGATTGCTATCGCGGCGGTCGAGCCGGGGCTGGCCCAGACGCCCGCGCCCGCCGCACCCGCTGCGGCCCCGCCGCTCGATGCTAAGCTCCAGGTGGTTCCTGCCTCGCGCTTTGGGGGCAAGGTGCATCTGCTCCCCGCCACCCTCGAAACGACGCAATGGGGCTGGTTCAACAACGCCCAGCCGCCGGTGCTGCGCATCCATTCGGGCGACACGGTCATCCTCGAAACGATGATGCACTCGCATAACCAAGTGGTGCCGGGAGTGACGATCGAGGCGATCAAGAAGCTGCGGACCAATCATCCGGGGCGCGGGCCGCATACCGTCACCGGCCCGATCTACGTCGAGGAGGCCATGCCGGGCGACGTGCTCAAGGTCCATATCAACAAGATCGTACCGCGCGCCTACGGCACCAATTTCAACGTGCCTGGGCTGTTCGGCGCCTTCCCCAAGGAGTTCCCCGACGGTCAGGTAAAATATTTTTATCTCGACTGGGACAAGAAGCAGACGGAGTTCGCGCCCGGCATCGTCGTCCCGCTGCGCCCCTTCCCCGGAATCCTCGGCGTGGCGCGGGCCGAGCCCGGCCAGTACAGCACGGTGCCGCCTGGCCCTTATGGTGGCAATCTCGACATCCGCGACGAGACCGAGGGCACGACGCTCTACGTGCCGGTGTTGGTCAAGGGCGCGCTGTTGTGGTCGGGCGATTCGCACGCCGCGCAGGGCAACGGCGAGATCAACCTGACTGCGCTCGAGACGGCCTTCAAGGAACTCGACCTGACGATCGAAGTCGTCAAAACCATGAAGCTCGACTGGCCGCGCATCGAGACGCCGCGCGCCTGGATCACGGTCGGCATCGACAAGGATCTGAACGTCGCGCTCGATCTCCTCAAGGCCGAGACGACGAAGCTCCTGGTCGAACAGCGCAAAATCTCAGCCGTCGAGGCCGAGAAGCTTATGCTCGCCTCGTGGAATTGCCGCGTGTCGCAAATCGTCGATGTGAACAAGGGTCTCCATTGCTTCAGCGCCAAGGACCCGAAGGAGACGCGCCGCCCGGGCTTCGTTCCCAACCGCGAGACCAACGCCTATCTGGTGACCGTCGCCAAGGACGTCGACCTCAACAAGGCGATGGAAAAGGCGTCTTGGGACATGATCGGGCTGCTCGAGACGCAGAAAAAGCTCACGCGCCTCGACGCCTACGGTCTCGCCAGCATGGTCATGGATTGTCGGCTCGCCGTCCCGCTCGGCGCCGAAAAGTCGGTGCATTGCTTGGTTCCCAAGAGCACGTGGGTCGCGACGAAATAGCCTTCGGCGCCCGCCGGCCGCGCCGGCCGGCGCGCTTCCGTGCGGCGGCGAGGGTGGCGCGGATCACCGCAACGTTCGCCGTCGTGCTCATCGTTGCGCTGGTCGCCGGGTTGGCGCATGTGGCATCGGCCGAGGCGAAGCTTCGCATCGTGACCACAACCACCGACTTGCGGAGCCTCGCGATGGCGGTGGGGGGCGAGCACGTCGAGGTCGTCAATCTGGTGCCGGCCGGCGTCGATCACGAGGCATTCGAGCCGCGCCCGGGCGATCTCTTGAAGCTGCGCGGGGCGGCGCTCGTGGTCCGCGTCGGGCTCGGCTATGATCACTGGCTCGACAAACTGCTCACCGAGAATGGCGATCCGGGGTTGATGCGCGGTGGCAGCGGCTACGTCGACGCCTCGTTCGCCATTCCGCTGCTCGAGGTGCGTGGCCGCGCGGTCGAGCCGCAGGCCGCCGGACATGCCCACGGCGTCGGCAATCCCCATTACTGGCTCGATCCGGCGAACGCCGAAACGATCACCGCGGTGATCGCCGAGCGCCTAGTGGCCGTGGCGCCCGAGCTCCGCGTGCCGGTCACGGACAATCGAAACCGGTTCCTCGCCACGCTCAACGCGCGCCTCCAGGCGTGGACGGCGGCGCTTGAGCGCTACGCCGGCGCGAGCGTGGTGGTCTATCACAATAGCTGGCCGTATCTCGCGCGGCGGTTCCGGCTCAATGTCGTGGGAATCATCGAGCCCAAGGAGGGGGTGAGCCCGAGCCCGGCTCATCTCGCGCGTCTTGCGCGCATCATGCGCGAGGCGCGGGTGCAACTGATCATCCGCGAGCCCTACGAGCCCGAAGATGCGCCCAACCTGCTGGCGCGTCAGACCGGCGCGCAAG
>CAZLYV010000319.1:0-2511 GCA_964563665.1 uncultured Acetobacteraceae bacterium | reverse complement strand
GGCCAGCGATGGCGCGACCATATTAAAGCCCGCCGATTGGATCGCCGCTGGGGTGATCGGATGGTCGAAATAGGCGGTATCGCCGTGCTCGTGTTGGGGCGCTGGAATCCGCCACGTTTTACGGGGCAATCGCGGAAGGTCAGCGTCGATCTGGTGATTCGGGTCGTCGGCATGGCAAACTGCCGGTCTGATGGCTCGCAAGCCCCGTAATCAACCCCCGGATCTGGCCGGCCCCACAACCGTCGGATTTGGCGCCGAGGACGCGCTTTCGGTACTCGGCCGCGCGCGCGTCGTGGCTGCTGCCCAGCCCCCGCGCGCCACGCTGCCGCTCGATGCGACCCCGCCCGCCCGCACGGCGGACGAGGTGTACGCCGCCGTCTATTGGCGCACCAAGGACCTTATGGCCGTCGGGCGTACGGCGGGCCTGGTTGCTCAAGCCGTCGCGAGCGCCCAAAAGATTGCCGATGCGGCCTGGGGCGCCCAACGCCCGGCGGTCGAGGCGCGCGCCAAGGCCTTCGATTGCGCCAAGGGCTGTAGCTGGTGCTGCCACCAACAGGTTGCCCTGTCGCCGGGCGAGACGCTGGCGATCGTGCGCTACCTCGAGACGAATCTTACGCCCGAGACGCGCGCAAGGATTCTCGATCGCGTCCGCCGGACCGACGACAAGACTCGCGGCATGCCGGCGATCAAGCGGCGCGAGACGCAGCTACCCTGCCCCTTACTCGAGGACGGCGCCTGCGGCGTCCATCCGGCGCGGCCAATGCGCTGCCGCGGCTTTTTTTCGCGCGATGTCGGGCTTTGCCGCTTCACCTTCGATCACCCGCAAACCGGCGTCGACGATCCCCGTTGGCAGCAGAACGACGTCTTGCCCCGCGAGCCAACCCGGCTGTTCGATGCGGCGCTGCGCGGCTTGGCAACGGCCCTCCACGAGGCGGGGCTCGAGAGCGAAACCCTGGAGCTCGCCGCCGCGGTGCGGGTTGCGGTGGATCGTCCGGACGCGATCGAGGCTTGGATCCATGGCGAGCCGGGGTTCGCCGAGGCCCGCCTGCCGCCGAAACCGCCGGGCGGCGGAGAACGGCGGAAGGGCTAGCGGGCGGCCCCACCCCGCCTTACATATAGCGCCATGAACCAGGCCTACCCTGCCACCAAGCCCGATCAAGCGGGTGAAGCCGTCGCCGATCTCGAGAGCCGGCGCGTCCGCCTGCATGGACCGGCGGAGTTCGCGGGCATGCGGCGCGCCGGCCGCCTTGCGGCCGAAACGCTCGACCAAATTACGCCCCATGTATGCGCCGGTGTGACGACCGGCGAGCTCGATCGGCTGTGCCACGAGTTCATGGTCGGCCGCGGCGCGGTCCCGGCGCCGCTCGGCTACCGCGGCTTTCCCAAGTCGATCTGCACCTCGGTCAATCACGTCGTCTGCCACGGCATCCCCGGCGACAAACGGTTGGCCGACGGCGACATCATCAATATCGACGTAACCGTGATCCTCGATGGTTGGCACGGCGATACCAGCCGGATGTTCCTGGTCGGCGAGATTGGCGTCAAGGCGCGCCGGCTGGTCGACGTCACCTACGAGGCGATGATGCGCGGCATCGAGGTGGTGAAGCCCGGCGCCACGCTGGGCGACATCGGCCACGCGATCCAGACCTTCGCCGAGGCGAATCGCTTTTCGGTCGTACGTGATTTTTGCGGCCACGGGCTTGGCCGGGTGTTTCACGACGCGCCCTCGATCCTCCACTACGGCGACGCCGGGACCGGATTGCCGCTGCGCGCCGGCATGTTCTTCACCATCGAGCCGATGATCAACGCCGGCCGCTGGGAGGTGAAGGTGCTGAGCGACGGCTGGACGGCGGTGACCAAGGACCGCTCGCTTTCGGCGCAGTTCGAGCACTCGGTCGGCGTCACCGAAACGGGGCATGAAATCTTCACTCTTTCTCCGACAGGTCTCCACCAACCACCTTATGGCGTCGCGTAACACAGCGGACGAGCCGCCGCACTACCACGGACACCGCGAGCGCTTGCGCGACCGCTTTCGCAAGAACGGCGGCGCCGCGCTTTCCGATTACGAATTGCTCGAGCTGCTGCTCTTCTTCGCCATCCCGCGGCGTGACGTTAAGCCGCTCGCCAAGGCGCTGATCGCCCGCTTCGGCGGGTTCGGCGGCGTGCTGTCGGCCGAGCGCCGGGCGCTCGCCGAGGTGGCCGGACTGGGCGAGATCGCGATCGATGCGCTCAAGGCCGCCCGCGAGGTGGGCGTGCGCCTGGTGCGCGAGGAGGCGATGGAGCGTCCGGTGCTGGGCTCGTGGCAGAAAGTGCTGGATTATTGCCGCGTGACCATGGCGCACGCGCCGACCGAGCAATTCCGTCTGCTCTTCCTCGACCGCAAGAACGGGCTTATCGCCGATGAGCTGCAGCAAACCGGCACCGTCGACCATGCGCCGGTCTATCCGCGCGAGGTGGTGAAGCGCGCGCTCGAGCTTGCGGCCTCGGCGATCATCATGGTGCACAACCACC
>CAZLYV010000318.1:0-2527 GCA_964563665.1 uncultured Acetobacteraceae bacterium | reverse complement strand
TGGTTGCCAGACTACCGAGCAACCGGAAAGGGACGGGGATCATGGCCGGGAAGACGATCACGCTGCGGACCGTCAAAGCCCTCAGGGCCGACGACGGCGACGGCTTGCTGTGGGACGCGGAGCATCCGGGCTTCGGCGTGCGCTGCCGGCCCAGCGGCAGCAAGCACTATCTGCTCAAGTATCGGTTCAAGGGTCGGCAGCGGTGGCTCACCATCGGCCGGCACGGCGCGCCTTGGACGCCGGAAACGGCCCGGCGGGAGGCACGGCGTCTCATGGGCGAGATCGCCAAGGGCCGCGATCCGGCGGACGCGCGCGACGGCGCCAAGGGCGCGCCCACCGTCGCCGACTTGGCTGCTCGATACCTCGCTGAGCACGTCGAAGCCCACAACCGCGCGAGCACGACCGTCACGTTCAAGCGGCTGGTCAACGTCCATATCGTGCCCGAGCTCGGCAAGCGACACGTCGCCGACGTGACGCGGGCCGACGTGTCCAAACTGCATCACGCCATGCGCGAGACCCCGCGCCAGGCCAATCAGACCTTGGCCGTGCTCTCGAAGATGATGCACCTGGCCGAGGCGTGGGGGTGGCGCCAGGACGGTTCCAATCCGTGTCGGCTGGTGAAGCGCTTTGCTGAACGCACGCGCGAGCGGTTCTACACCGAGGCGGAGTTGGCGAGGATCGGCGAGGCCGTGACCGCGTTGGAGCGCGAGGGGAAGATACTCCCGGGCTGCGCCACGGCGATTCGAATGGCGGCGCTCACGGGCTGCCGCATGGGGGAGGTCCTCGCCCTGCATTGGACGGACGTTGACCTGGAACGCGGCGCGCTCACCATCCGCGAGGCCAAGGCCGGTGGCCGCGTGCATGTCATCGGGGCGCCCACCGTCGCCTTGCTGTCGAGCCTGGACCGCTCCGGGCCGTGGGCAGTCTGGTCAACCGATCCGGCGAAACCCTTGCCGGCGGGCACGCTCGAAAGGGCTTGGGAACGCGTCCGGGAACGCGCCGGGATCCAGGATGCGCGCTTTCACGACCTGCGCCATACCGTCGGCACCTTCGCCGGGCAGGCCGGCGCCAACGCCTTCCTCGTGCGCGACGCCCTCGGCCACAAGACGCTCGCCATGACGGGCCGCTACGTCAGCCGCGACGCCGACCCGATGCGCGATCTTGCGAATCGCGTGTCCGGCCGCATTGCCGCCGCGATGGCGGGCGGGAGCGGCGAGGTTGTGGAATTGCCGAAGCGGGCGGGCTGAGCGCGCCCGCGATGGCGGCTGGCGTGACCAAGCGCCTTTGGGAAATTGGTGATATTGTGAAGGTGCTAGAGGATTGGGAAGCTGCGAAAGTGGGGGAATGAATGCCGCGCCGATCCGCTCTAGTCGATACGAGCATAATTTACTGCGGCGATTGTCTCGACCAGCTTCGCAAACTGCCCGCTGCTTCGATCGACCTGATCTACATAGACCCGCCGTTCAACTCGAACCGCAATTACGAGGTGTTTTGGGGCGAGACCAAAGAGAAGCGAGCCTTCGAGGATCGTCACGCCTCGACCCAAGCTTATATCGAATTTATGCGTCCGCGATGCGTGGAATTGGCTCGCGTTCTCAAGCCTGCGGGCAGCTTTTATTTTCATTGCGATTGGCACGCGAACGGATATGTCCGGGTGATGCTCGATCAGATTTTCGGCGAGAACAATTTTCAGAACGAAATTGTGTGGCGGCGTACCGGCGCCCACAACGATCCAAAACGTTACGGCGCGAATCACGACACCATCTTTTTCTATACGGCTTCTGAGAAGTGGAAGTGGAATAGGCAACACACACCGTACGGCGAGAATTATCTAGATCAAAATTACCGCTACAAGGAAAAGGATGGTCGACGATTCCGAGTGTCCGACATGACGGCGAACAAGCCAGGTGGCGATACCTCGTATGAATGGACTGCCCCTGATGGCCGCAAAATCAAGCCGTACAAAGGCCGGTATTGGGCATATTCAAAGGACAAGATGGCGGCTTTTCAAGAGAAGGGCGTGATCTACTACCGGACAACCGGAATGCCGATGCTCAAGCACTACATGGATGAAATGCCGGGTGTGCCGCTCCAAACGTTTTGGGGCGATATCAGCGCGGTCATCTCTGGGAGCGAGGAACGCTTGGGCTATCCGACACAAAAGCCACTAGCTTTGCTGGATCGCATCGTCAGGGCGAGCAGCGACGAAAATGATATCGTGCTCGATGCCTTTTGTGGTTGCGGGACGGCCTTAGTCGCAGCGCAGACTTTGAAGCGGCAATGGATAGGTATCGATATCTCGCCGACCGCTTGCCGCGTTATGGCGAAGCGGCTGCGCAAAGATTGCGCGATGCGAGAAGATGAGGCGGCTTGGAAGAAGGGCCGAGGATTCATCGTGCGCGATCTTCCGCGCAGCGAAGCGGAATTGCGGCGCATCCCGCATTTTGAGTTTGAAAACTGGGCAGTCATCGCACTGGGCGGTATCCCGAATAAAGCGAAGGTCGGAGACATGGGTATTGATGGTCGG
>CAZLYV010000317.1:0-2549 GCA_964563665.1 uncultured Acetobacteraceae bacterium | reverse complement strand
TGGTACTCGGCATCGCTGCCTCGCGCCTGTAACACCAATCAGCGATGCCGAGTACCAGGGGGCATAGGGTAGAGGCGGTTGTTTTGCGGGGCAGTAGATCCAGGCGGCTGCCGCGGCGACCCTGAACGGAACCGAAAAGACAGGACAACGAAACCGATATGGCAGCAAAGATTAAAATCGCGGCGGCGGTCGCTCCGGCGCGCGACGAGCCGACCGACAGCCCGCTCATGGATGCGATGAGCGCGGCGGTGAAGAAGATGGTCGCTCGGGGGCGCGAGCGCGGCTATGTGACGTACGACGAGATCAATGCCGTGCTGCCGCCGGACCAGGTTTCGTCGGAGCAGATCGAGGATACGCTGGCGATGCTCTCGGAGCAGGGCGTCACCGTCGTCGAGAGCGACGAAGAGAGCGACGAAAGCGAGAAAGCGGCGGCGGCGCCAGCGGCGGCCGAACCCGCGGCGGCGCCCGAAGAGCCGGCAGAGGAACCTCCGGAGCGCGGCAACATCGACGTCGAATCGATCGGCCGCACCGACGATCCGGTACGCATGTATCTGCGCGAGATGGGTTCGATCGAGCTGTTGTCGCGCGAGGGCGAAATCGCGATCGCCAAGCGTATCGAGGCCGGGCGCGACAAGATGATCGGCGCGCTTTGCGAGAATCCGCTCACCATGCGCGCGGTCGTGCAGTGGCGCGATGCGCTGGTCGAAGGAAAGATGCTGCTACGCGACATTATCGACCTCGATGCGACGCTTGGCGTCGCGCCGGGCGGCGAGGTCGACCCGGCCGATGCCGAGGCCGACGAAGAGGATGAAACCAAGGTCGCGCCCAACGGCGAAGCCGAGGGCGAGAATCGGGGTGTCGTCGCGAGCCCGGCCAGCGGCGGGGATGCCGCCGACGCGGGCGACGAGAGCAACTTGTCGTTGGCCGCCATGGAAAGCCAGCTCAAACCGCAGGTGCTGGAAACCTTCGACAAGATCGCCACCACTTACAAGCGCCTGCACCGCATGCAGGAGAAGCGGATCAGGGCGCTTCATGCCGGACGTTCCTTCAGTCCCACCTCCGAGCGCCATTACCAGAAACTCAAGGCCGCGCTGGTCGAGCTGATGGAGGGCGTTCGCCTTAACAACGCGCGAATCGACCAGCTCGTCGGGCAGCTTTACGATCTCAACCGTCGGCTGACGATGACCGAGGGCAAGCTGTTACGGCTCGCCGAGGGCGCCGGCGTCAAGCGCGACGAGTTCCTCGCCAAGTATCACGGTCGCGAGGTGGATCCGCGCTGGCTGTCGCGAATCGCGCGCCTCGCCGGCAAGGGTTGGGCGAAGTTCGCGACCAGATTCAGAAACGACGTGATCGGGTTGCGCAAGGATATCGCCCAGATCTCCGAGCTCGCCGGGCTGCCGATCTCGGAATTCAAGCGCATCGTTCAGATGGTGCAGCAGGGCGAACGCGAGGCGGGCCGGGCCAAGAAGGAAATGGTCGAGGCAAATTTGCGCCTGGTGATTTCGATCGCCAAGAAATACACCAATCGCGGCCTGCAGTTCCTCGACTTGATCCAGGAAGGAAACATCGGCCTGATGAAGGCGGTCGACAAGTTCGAGTACCGGCGCGGCTACAAGTTCTCGACCTACGCGACGTGGTGGATCCGCCAGGCGATCACCCGCTCGATCGCCGACCAGGCGCGCACCATCCGCATCCCGGTGCACATGATCGAGACGATCAACAAGCTCGTTCGCACGTCGCGCCAGATCCTGCACGAGATCGGCCGCGAGCCGACGCCCGAGGAGCTGGCCGAGAAGCTCGGCATGCCGCTCGAGAAGGTGCGCAAGGTGCTGAAGATCGCCAAGGAGCCGATCAGCCTCGAGACGCCGATCGGCGACGAAGAGGACAGCCATCTTGGCGACTTCATCGAGGACAAGAACGCGGTGCTGCCGGTCGACGCGGCGATCCAGGCCAATTTGCGCGAGACGACGACCCGGGTCCTGGCGACGCTCACGCCGCGCGAGGAGCGCGTGCTGCGCATGCGCTTTGGCAT
Source organism: uncultured Acetobacteraceae bacterium (assembly GCA_964563665.1). Taxonomy (GTDB): domain Bacteria; phylum Pseudomonadota; class Alphaproteobacteria; order CACIAM-22H2; family CACIAM-22H2; genus CAZLYV01. Next base: position 517 of record CAZLYV010000317.1, on the reverse strand, counting down.
CGGCATGAACACCGATCATACGCTCGAGGAGGTCGGCCAGCAGTTCTCGGTGACGCGCGAGCGCATCCGGCAGATCGAGGCGAAGGCGCTGCGTAAGCTCAAGCACCCCTCGCGCTCGCGCAAGCTGCGCAGCTTCCTCGATACCTGAGAGCGCGTTATCGCCGGGCGGGGTCGGCGCGTGCGCCCTCATGGTTCGCCAAGCTCACCATGAGGGCTTGTTTTGTGCCCCTCACCCTGAGCTTCCTCACCCTGAGCCGCCCGCCCATCCCCATCCTGAGCCTCCTCACCCTGAGCAGCGGGCCTCTCCTTCGAGACGGTCGCTTCGCTCCGCGAAGCGACCTCCTCAGGATGAGGCCCGCGTGTCGAAGGGCGAAGGGCACGGGCGCCGATTCCACCTTTGCAAATCGCGCTCTGGTTGGCCCTCCATCTTGGGAGACGGCGGCGGCGTCCGTCGGCCGCCGTGCCAACGATACGATCGGACCTTGATGAAAGGGTGGGGATCGCCATAGAGTTACCG
>CAZLYV010000316.1:0-2554 GCA_964563665.1 uncultured Acetobacteraceae bacterium | reverse complement strand
TGCGGCGGGCGTCGATCCGCCCGGCGAGAAGCTGCTTGAGGTCGACGGCGTCACGCTGCAGTACAAGACGCGCGACAATCTCGTCACCGCGACGTGGCGGGTAAGTTTTACCGTCTATCCGGCCGATCGTTTCGTTCTTCTCGGACCGTCGGGTTGCGGCAAGTCGACTTTGCTGAAGGGAGTCGCCGGCTTCATGAAGCCGGTCGAGGGCTCGATCCGGCTCCGCGGCCGAACGGTCGAGAAACCGGGGCCCGACCGCATGATGGTGTTCCAGGAATTCGACCAGCTGCTGCCCTGGAAAACGGTGCGGCAGAACATAATGTTTCCGATGCTGGTTTCGCGCAAATATTCTCGCCGCGAGGCCGAGGCGCGGGCGCGCGGCTACATCGAGAAGGTAAATCTCACTGGGTTCGCCGACGCCTTTCCGCACATGCTGTCGGGGGGCATGAAGCAGCGGGTGGCGATCGCGCGAGCGATGGCGATGGAGCCCGACATCCTGCTGATGGATGAGCCGTTTGCGGCGCTCGATGCGCTGACACGGCGCAAGATGCAGGAAGAGCTGTTGCAGCTTTGGGACGATATCCGATTCACGGTGCTGTTCGTCACCCATTCGATCGAGGAGGCGATCGTCGTCGGCTCGCGGATCCTGGTGCTTAGTCCGCACCCCGGCCGGGTCAAGGCGGAGCTGAACGCGCACCAGTTCGGGCACGGTCATCAGGGAGGCGGGGATTTCATGACGCTCCAGAACCGCATTCACGAAATGCTGTTCGCCGAGCGAATCTGAGGAGGAGAAGGCGATCCATGGCTGAGGCACATGCGGACGCCGCGGCGCCGCCGCTTACCCCGCCGATCCGCTCCGAATTCGTGATCGACACGCTCGAGACAGCGCAGCTCGGCGAAGTCGTGCGGCCGCTTTCCGCGTGGGAGCGCCTGACCAACATAACGGCCGTCCGGCGGGTGTTCATCCTGGTCGTTCTGGCGCTCCTGTGGGAGGTCTATGCCCGGTCGATCGACAACCCGCTGATGTTCCCGTCGTTCGGCGAGACCCTTTGGTCACTGTGGGATGCGAGCGTGCGCGGGCCGCTGCTCGAGCGGATCTGGACGTCGATTCGGGTCCTGACGTTGGGCTACGCGTCGGGTATCGCGCTTGCCGCCGTGTTCACCGCCCTCGCGGTTTCGAGCCGCATCGGCACCGATCTCCTGACGACGCTCACCTCGATGTTCAATCCGCTTCCCGCGATCGCCCTCTTGCCGCTGGCGCTGCTGTGGTTCGGGCTTGGCATACCGAGCCTCATCTTCGTCATCATTCATTCGGTTCTGTGGGCGGTGGCGCTCAACACCCACACCGGGTTCCAGTCGGTCGCCGAGGCGCAGCGCATGGCCGGACAGAACTATGGCCTGAGCGGCGTGCGCTACGTCGCGCAAATCCTGATTCCGGCGGCGTTTCCCTCGATCCTGGCCGGCCTCAAGATCGGCTGGGCGTTTGCCTGGCGAACGCTGATCGCGGCCGAGCTGGTGTTTGGCGTATCCTCGCGCTCGGGCGGCCTCGGCTGGTTCATCTTCGAAAACCGCAACCAGCTCGAGACGGCCTACGTCTTTGCCGGGCTCACCACCGTGATCATCATCGGTCTGGTGGTCGAGAGCGTCGTCTTCCGGACAATCGAGGCGCACACGGTGCGCAAATGGGGCATGCAGCGATGACCGACGGCAAGCTTCACGTCGATACGCAGGCGATCGAGGAGGCGGCGAAGCTTCTCTACATCCGCGCCCTCAAGGTGCTGCCCGACGACATCAAGCAGGGCTTCGCGCGGCTCGACGCCAGCGAGAGCGACGCCACCGCGAAAACCATCCTCGCGACCATGATCCGCAACATCGCCGTCGCCGAGACGACCAACAACCTGCTGTGCCAGGACACCGGCATTCCGATCTACAACGTGACCATCGGCAGCGACGTCGAAATCGACGGCGTGGCGCTCAAGGAGGCGATCCGGCGCGGCGTCGCGCGCGCGACGCGCGAGCACCCGTTGCGCTCGTCGGTCGTCCATCCGCTGACGCGGGTAAACGAGCACACCTCGTGCGGAGCGGGCGTGCCGGTGATCAACATCGATTTTTCAGACCGGCCGCGCGAGCTCAGCCTCGAGATGATCCCGAAGGGCTCGGGATGCGAGAGTGGATCGTTCCTCAAGATGCTGATACCGGCGGACGGCACCGACGGCATCAAGACGTTCGTCATCGACAAGGTGATGGAAGCGGGCGGCAAGGTGTGCCCACCGACCATCGTCGGCGTGGGTATCGGCGGTACGTCGGATCTCTGCATGCATCTGGCGAAGATCGCCGCGACGCGAGCGCTGGGCGCGCCTTGCGCCGACCCCGAAGGCGCCAAGCTCGAGCGGATGCTGAGCGAAGCGGTGAATGCGCTCGGCATCGGGCCACAGGGGCTTGGCGGCGATTCGACGGCGTTTGCCGTCCATGTCGAGCTTGCCGCGACCCACATCACCCTGAATCCGGTCGCGGTCAACATCCAGTGCCACTCGGCGCGTCGCGCGACCGCCGT
>CAZLYV010000315.1:0-2612 GCA_964563665.1 uncultured Acetobacteraceae bacterium | reverse complement strand
CATGGCGCTTGGTACTGTCGCCGTTGTCGCTTGCGGCTGGTTTGGGGCGATTCTTGCAATGAAACTGCACGGTTATTTTCGCTCGTCGGCGGCGTTTCGGGTACGCATCGCCTTGAACCTCAAGGGGCTCGATTACACCCAGGTGCCGCATCATCTGCGCAAAGGCGAACAACTGGCGCCGGCGTATTTGAAGCTCAATCCGCAAGGGTTGGTGCCGGCGCTCGAGGATGGGCAAACCGTGCTCAGCCAGTCGCTCGCCATCATCGAATATCTCGACGAAACGCATCCCGCGCCGCGATTCCTGCCCGAGACCCCGGCCGAGCGCGCACGCGTGCGGGCGCTGGCGCTGGCCATCGCCTGCGAAATCCACCCGCTCAACAATCTGCGGGTGCTGCAATACCTGAAGAACGTGCTCAAGGTCTCGAACGATCAGCACGACACCTGGTATCGCCACTGGATCGCCGAGGGCCTGCGGCCGCTCGAGGGTCTCTTGCAAACTGGCGGCAGCGGAAAATTCTGCCACGGCGATCGCCCGGGTCTCGCCGACATCTGCCTGGTGCCGCAGATTTTCAACGCCAAGCGGCTGGATTGCCCGCTCGACGGCTACCCGACCGTGATGCGAATCTTCGGCGAATGCATGAAGCTGCCGGCGTTCGAGCGCGCGCGGCCCGAGAAGCAGCCCGACGCGGAGTAGCGGGCTCCGCTCCGGCGACTCGGTCGATCAGCCTTGTCGCGCCTGGCGGACGAGCGTCTTCAGCGTCTCCAGATCGACCGCGCCGGGAACAATACGGTCGCCGATGATGAACGCCGGCGTGCCATTGATATTGAGCGCGCGAGCGAGCTGATGGACCTTCTGGATTTGCTCCTCGATTTCGGGCTTCTTCATATCGGCCTTGAGGCGGTTGACGTCGAGCCCGGCTTCGCTCGCCGCGCGCATGATCGTCGCCTCGTCGAGATTGCCGCGTTGTTCCATCAGCGCCTCGTGCATGCGCGCGTATTTGCCTTGCGCGTGCGCGGCAAGTGCTGCACGCGCCGCGATCATCGATTCGGGCCCCAGGATTGGAAACTCCTTGTAGACCACGCGGAGTTTCGCATCCTCCTTGAGCAGTTGCGCGATCGACGGCGCCACGCGCTTGCAGTAGGGGCAGCGATAATCGAAGAATTCGACGATGGTGACGTCGCCCTTGAGATTGCCGCCGACCGGCGAACCGGGATCGTTGAGGATCTCGCCGCGCCGCGCCGAAAGCTCCCCTTGGGCGGCTTTTGCCTGTTCGTCCCGCTGACGACGCTCGAGGCCCTGGACCGCCTCGATAATCACCTCGGGATTGCGAATCAGGTAATCGCGGATCACCTGTTCGAACTGATCGACCTGGCCGGGTGTGAGCGGGGCGGCCGCAGGCGCGCTCGACACCGGGGGCGTCGACTGCGGCCCGACCGGACTCTGGGCAAATACCGTGGATCCAATTCCGCCGAACAAGACAGCGATCCCGAACACGACGTTGCGTAATAGGCGATATCTGTGCATTACCGATCGACTCCCGAATAAACTGAGCGCGCGCCATGGTTCCGTGGCGAAACCGCCAATCGCGCGCAAGTTTCCACCGGCAGGGTTAATTGTCGGCTAACGACTGGACTGAAACAAGCGAGGCCGGTCAGCGTTGCAGTAAAATCTCCGAGATGTAACCGGCGGTTTGCGCCGTATCGGCCGGAATCGGCCCCTTGAGACCGCCCATGGCGATAAACCGGATGGCGGCGCGATCGGCCGGCTGATTGGGCCAGTAGCTTGTATAAAGCCGGACGAGGTCGAGCTCCTCGATCTGCCAGCGTCCAAGCCGGTCGCCCGACGCTGGTTTAAGCGTACGCCGGATGCCCTTGTCGCTCACGACATAGAGCGAGGTACTGGCGAGTCCCGAGCGCGGCGCACCAACCCCGCCCAACACAATCTCGACCGATCGATCGTGCGGAGGAAGGCCGCCCGAGACGCCAATGCCGCTCGAGGTTACCGAACCGAAACCAACCACCAGCCGCAGGCCGCGATCGAGCCCGTCACCCGGTCCACCGCTGAAATGACCCGGCTCGAGGTACCACGCCCAGCGCAGCCGGCTTGCCTGGGAAAGCGGGATATCGATGCGGCGGCCGAGCAGGGCGCCACCCGGGGCGTCGACCTGCAACACGGCGCGACCGCCGATATCGGTCAGCCGCAGCGCGGCCGCCCGGTCGTCCTCGACGCGACGCCACCATGGCGGGGACGGCGCATCCAGCGCGATTTCAACTTCCGGCGGGAAGAGAACGATGGTGCCGCCGCCCCCGCTTGGAAGGGGGGCGACGGGCGCCGCGGTGTCGGCGGGCGTGGCGTTGCAACCCGCAAGCGCGATCAGCGCCGCAATCGCGGCGGATTGGGCGGCTTTGCGCCGCCAAGAGCAAGGCCTCTGGTCTGGCATCGCGGGTTTACGCCGTTGGTTTGCCGGATCGTCCCTAATTCGTAGTGCCAGGCTTTTGTGTTGCCTGACGGATGTCTTGGGCGCGTAACCATCCTGAAGACCCGGCGGCAAGTTGCCGCTCCGCCCGTTCGGCAAGCACGCGCGCTTCCGTCCGCCGCCCGGAGAGCAGCG
>CAZLYV010000314.1:0-2667 GCA_964563665.1 uncultured Acetobacteraceae bacterium | reverse complement strand
TGGCGCTGCTGTTCATCTTCATGGACCACATCCCGGGGAACGCGTTCTCCTACCTGACGCTCGCCAACATCGTCTTCTCCGACGCGGCCGAGATATTCGTTTTCATCTCGGGCTACACGGCCGCGGCCGTCTTCGGAGCGCTGATGCGCCGCGAGGGCGTCGTATTCGCCGGCGTGCAGATCCTGCGCCGTGGCTGGACGCTCTACATCGCGCACATCTTCGTCTTCGTCATCTTCACCGCCCAAGTCTCATGGACCGCGCAGCGCTTCGCCAATCCGATGTTCATCGACGAGATGAACGTGGCGAGCTTCCTGCAGGAGCCGCACATCGCCGTGTTCGAGGCGCTGATCCTGCGTTTCCAGCCGGCGTTCATGAATATCCTGCCGCTCTATATCGTGCTGCTGGTCGGGCTTGCCGTCCTGTTGCCGGTATTGCGCGACAACCGGGCGGCGGCGATCGGCATCGCGGGCGCCATCTATCTCGCGGTGCAGCTTTTCCATTTCAACCTCTCGACGTATCCCGACGGCGTGTGGTTCTTCAACCCGTTTGCCTGGCAGGCGCTGTTCCTGATCGGCGCCGTGCTCGGATTCGCCTCGCTCGATGGAGTCCCTAGGTTCCTCGGGCGGCGGCAATTCGTGCTGGTATCGGCGGCCTTTCTTGGGCTTGCGGTGGCGGTCAAGGCGCCGCTCACCGTTTTCGACCTGCTCGAGATTTCGCCCGGACCTCTGGCTGGCTGGATCTGGATGTTCGCCGACAAGACCAATCTCGGACCGCTGCGGTTGCTCAATTTCCTGGCACTTGCCCATGTCACGGTCGCCGTGTTGAAGCGCGACCATGCCGCATTCCGCAGCCGCTGGGCCGCGCCGGTCGTCTGTTGCGGGCAGAATTCGCTCGATATCTTCTGCCTCGGCATCTTCCTCTCATATTTCGCGCATCTGGCGCTGGTCGAAACCGAGCACTCGCTCGCGGCGCAGTTTAGCGTCAACGTGGTCGGGATCTCGGTCATGTTCGCCGCCGCACAATTTCTGAATTGGTCCAAGGCTCGGCCACGGATTCAAGCCGTCGCCGCAACGAGTGCCTCAGAGAAGGCGCCGCAGGGGGGAGAATGAACGCGACAAGATTGACCCTGGTTTGGGCGGCGCTGCTGACCGCCGCGCTCTTCGCATCATGGCCGGACCCGGCCCTCGCCCGCGAGTCGCTCGCCGATGGCTGTCACGAACCGGAATGGCTAACCGACGACGTGGCCGATCTCCGCCAGGTGGCGCAGCGATACCGCAAAAGCGGACAGATCAAGGTCGTCGCGCTGGGTTCGTCGAGCACGCTTGGATCGGGCGGCAGCGGGACCGCCGCCGCGTGGCCGGCGCGCCTCCAAGACGAGCTCGCCCGCCGGCTGCCGAATGCGCAAGTGAGCGTGGTCAACAAGGGGAAGATGCGCCAATCGGCGCAAGAAATGGTCGGGCGGATGGCGAGCGAGGTGGAGAGCGAGCGGCCCGACCTCGTGATCTGGGAGGCCGGCACGGCCGAGGCGGTGCGCGGGATCGAGGTCGATCAGCTTACCCACCGGCTGTTCGAGGGCGTCGATCGGCTGACCCAACGCGGCATCGACGTCATCCTGATGGACATGCAATACGCCCGATCGACCGCGCGGGTGATCAATTTCGACCGCTATGTCGAGGCGATGAGCCAGGTCGGCACGATTCGGAACATTTACGTGTTTCAACGCTTCGCGGTGATGCGCGGCTGGGTCGAGGATCAATCCGTGAGCTTCGACGACCAGACCCCCGCCGAGGCGATGCGCGGCGCCGATCGCATCTATGGCTGCATCGCCACGTTCCTCGCCGAGGTGATCGTGCGCTCGATGGCAAGGTAGCGAGCGCGGAGGGGCTGGATACCGTCGATCTTCGGCAGGCCCGGCGACTTCTCGACCAATTGTGACGCGAGTCCCCGAGATTCCTCGGCCGGACTCAAGATCCCTCGCTCATGCGAGTCCAGCCGGCCGACCAGGGCGGCGACAAAAAGCGCGACGCTCCCGGGTGCCCTGGGCGACGATCAGCGCCGGCTCGCCATCGTCGAACTGGCGAGGTTAGAGATCATGCGCGCCATGACGTGGCCGAGGCAGTAATAGCTCTGGTCGGTCATGTGGAGGCCATCGGACGCGATCGCGCTCACCTCGGTGAGCTGCCCGTGACTGAGCCAGTAGCTCATCACCTCGTAGCGATGGAATAGCGGCACCTGCCTGACATCGGCCGCTGCCGCGATCTGCTCGAGGAGCTTACGGCCGTCGGGCGTCGCGTCGAACTTGGGCGCCTTCTGCGGTCCCATCAGCATGACGTCGATGCCGGCGTCCTGAACGATCGATATGCCCTGCAACAGGTCCTCGACCAACGCCTCGGGCGAGCCGCGCGTGAGCGCGCTGTTGGTGCCGGTCTGCCAGATCACCAAGTCCGGGCCTTCGCCCAGTACGTCGCGCGCCAAGCGCTCGACCACCTGATGCGACGTCTGGCCGCCGATGCCCTTGTTGACGACGGTGATTGGTACGTGCGGAAAGAGCGCGGCGAGCTCGGTCTGCAGCCGTGCAGGATACGTGGCGGAGGGAGAGCTTGCCCCGACGCCTTCGGTCGACGACGAGCCGATGGCGACGATCCTGACCGCCTCGCTTTGGCGAAG
>CAZLYV010000313.1:0-2674 GCA_964563665.1 uncultured Acetobacteraceae bacterium | reverse complement strand
AATAAGTTTTAGTTAATCGGCGCCGGAACTTCGACCGTCGGTTGCGTCCGGCTCGCCCATACGGCCCATTCCGCGAGCCGGGCGAAGATGTCGAAGACCACGGCGCCGTTCCTGCGGTCGAGGTTGCCGGTCGGCTCGTCGGCCAGGATCGGCGCCGGCGAGGCTGGCGGAGGGAGGGGAACTGGAATCCAACCTTCTCCAGAGCCCCGCGAGCACCGATCAGTCACACCGGATGAAAGTGCCCGTCGTCTTCGATCAATTGGAGTGCCTCCGGGAGAGAAACGCTTCGGTACAGGCAAAACCACTCCCCGGTGTGCCGGTGATAGGAAAGGTCGAAGTGATCGCGGCCGCCATATTCCAAGCGAGCGAAAGGCGCTTCGAATTCCGGTGCGATCATGTCGGCACGATCATCCGAGCGGAAACGTTCGATGAAGCGAAACTTATTGCCGTGCCACTTCCCGTAGATCGCGATTGGATAATTGAACTCCGTAGGGCGAATTTCAGGGAGAAAACGCGGTTTGAAAATTTCCGCTATGAATTTGTCGCAGGCCGTCGTTATTGCGGCCTTCTCGCCATCCGGAGGGATCGCGCCGACCCGACGCCCGACATAGACCCACCGTTTCCTGCGCATGATGTCCCTCCGGCCCGCTCCATTCTGGCTTTGCGCCTTTGTCCCGCTGCATTCTCATTGTCATGACGTTGACAGTCTGCCGCCGGATTATTTGCGCAGGAGCTTGATGAAATTCCGCTTGGCCTTGTGGCGGGTCAATAGGTCGGCGAGATAGGCCGCATGTGCGGCGCCTTGGCCGAGACGCTGGCGAACGATCCGAATGCGGTCGATCAACCGACTCGCTTCTTCGTAGGCTTGTCGGTTCGTCAAGCCGACTTGGCGCTCGACCAGATTGGCATAGGCGTTGATTGCCTCGGCGGGTTGGGTGCTTTCGCTCGCCTTGGCCAGCGATTCCAGAACGCGGTCGCGGCAGCGATGCACGTGAACGGCCTCCCACGCCTCCGCCAATCGCCTTTCCGACATCAAGACCTCGACCAGAAGATCGGCACGGGACGGCCAACGCGCCGGTGCGTCCCGTTCGGCCGCAGCGAGGCCTCCTTGCAGCACCTGGACAGCCTTGTCGGCGACGGATTTCGCCGCCGCCGGGTCGTCGCGCAACGATGCCTTTAGCCTGTCGTAGAAGTCGAGGGACGGCCGGCTCTCGAAGGCCTGCCAGAGCAATTTTTCCGCATCGCCATTGCGACCGACGCGTCGGTAGAGATCGGCCGCAAAGGCGACCAGGCGATCATCCGGCATGCCCTCGAATAGCCACAGGCCCTCTTCTGTCCACTTCAGCGCATCTGCCTCGCGACCGTTGGCGAGCCATAGTTCGGCGATCTGGAGATAGGAATAGGGCGAGGAAAGGTCTTTCGCCCGAATGGCGATTCGCGCATCGAGGTCGCCTTCCTGCTCGGCGAAGTGTTCAAGGATGGCCGCAAGTCGACGCCGCGCGCCGAATTCCTCGTCTGGGGCGGTCCGTTTCCCGGCCAGGCGCGGCTTGATCTTGTGCCACGCCTCCTCGGCGAGGCGGCGATATTCAGCGCGTCCGGGCTTCCCGAGGACGTCGCTGTAGGTTTCGCACTCCCCGGCGAACCAATCCCACGCCGAGTCCGTCTCGCGCGCGAAGAGGTCGCGGGCGAGCTCGACCGGGTCAGGCTTCGCCGCGCGGCAAGCCTTGAGATGGATGTCGCAGGCCTTGGCGATCGTGCCGCCGACATAGCCGTCCGAATCGTCGACGTTGCCGAGCGCTGCGTCCATCCGCGTGAAGAAGCGATCCAGGAGCCGCAAGACGATGCCGGCGTGGCCCCGGTCGACGAGCGTTTCGATCCGGTCGAGAACATCGCCTATCTCCTGCGCCCAGCCGGGTGCTTCGCGATACTCGACGTAGCCGGGCGTGCGGGTTGCTTCGGTAAGGACCTTCTCGAAGCGCGCGAATATCCTCTCTTCATCCGTATCGCCGGCCGCCGCCCCGAGCTCCAGGCTTCTCAGCAATGTCGGATCGCGCTCCGCCAGTCCCATGATCGTCTCGACCAGCGCATCGACGCCCTGCGCGCGCAGGTGGTCGCGGATGGCGCCCAGCCGATTCAACGCTTTCCCGATCTCGTCGGGTTTCGCAGCAGTGGCCGCGAGCGCGGTCGCGACGAGGTGCTTGCAGAACCCCCATTCGGAATAGGCCGGGCAGGAGCAATGCCCCGACAGGCGGCCGCGGACCAAGCTCACCTCGGAACGATAGATCTCCGAGCCGAGGACATCGGCGACCACGCGGCGCGGCTCGATGACGAGGACTTCAACGTGTCTGTCGCGGTGATACGCCTCGCCGCGCGTGAACACCTTTTCGCCTGCGGCTTGGCGCAGGGCGTCCACGTCGAAGCGCGGGACGTCGATGGACTCATTCGGAGCCTTGCGGCGAACCTTTTTCGGCAACGGGTGGAATCCTCATGTTGAAGCTCCGACAAGCGCCATTAAAGCCGAGTCGCAATTGACGGAGCTTCGGGAGACACTCCTACGCCTAATCGCCTTCGATTGTCCGTCCGCTTCATGGCCTGCCACCCGAAGCCGAAGGCGTAGGGTGGCGGAGGGGGCGGGATTCGAACCCGCGATACGCTTTTGACGTACACACGCACT
>CAZLYV010000312.1:0-2677 GCA_964563665.1 uncultured Acetobacteraceae bacterium | reverse complement strand
ACACCGTGCCGGTGCGCGACTGGACGCGCGGGCTTGCGGCGGGGTAGGGTCCAGCCCTTCTCCATTTCCCTTACCGAGGTCTGCACTCCATGCGCCCATCGGGCCGCGCGTCGGATATTCTTCGCCCCGTTCGCCTCGACACCGGCGTCACCAAGCACGCCGAGGGCGCTTGCCTTGCGTGCTTCGGCGATACGCACGTGCTTTGCACCGCGACGGTCGAGGACAGGGTGCCGCCGTTCCTGCGCAACACCGGCGCCGGCTGGATCACCGCCGAATACGGCATGCTGCCGCGCTCGACCCACACGCGCACCGAGCGCGAGGCGAGCCGGGGCCGCCAGAGCGGACGCACGCACGAGATCCAGCGGCTGATCGGCCGCTCGCTGCGCGCGGTCGCCGATCTCGCGACGCTCGGCGAACGGCAAATCAAGATCGACTGCGACGTGCTGCAGGCCGACGGCGGTACGCGCACCGCGGCCATTACCGGAGCGTATGTCGCGCTCCATCTTGCGTTGGGTGGCCTGGTCAAGGCGGGGACGTTGCCGCGCGTACCCCTCCACGACTTCGTCGCCGCCGTTTCGTGCGGCATTTGCAAGGGCGTCCCGGTGCTCGATCTCGACTATGCCGAAGATTCGAGCGCCGAAGCCGACGCCAATTTCGTGCTGACCGGCGCCGGGCGGATTATCGAGGTGCAGGGCACCGCGGAGCGCGCGCCATTCGCCGAAAGCGATCTCCTGGCGTTGCTCGGGCTCGCGCGCAAGGGCGTGGGCGAGCTCATTGTCCACCAGCGGACGGCGCTCGGGATCTGATCGCATCGAGCATGGCGACAAGGGCTAGGGTTGCCATCCCGCTTCGTTCGAACGCGTTCACCGATTGACCTTCACCCGGCTCACCGATGCCTCGCCGCCTTGCCGAAAAGAAACTCGTCATCGCCAGCCATAACCCGGGCAAGGTGCGCGAGATCGCCCTGCTGATGGCGCCGTTTGGAATCGAGGTGATTGCGGCCGCAAGCCTGGCGCTGGCCGAGCCGGAGGAGACCGGCGACAGCTTCGAGGCGAATGCGACGTTGAAGGCGCTTGCGGCGGCACGGCAAGCGGGACTGCCGGCGCTCGCCGACGATTCAGGATTGGTCGTGCCGGCGCTCGATGGCGCTCCTGGACTCCATTCGGCGCGCTGGGCCGGACCGGCCAAGGACTTTGCGGTCGCGATGGGTCGAGTCGAGGATGAGCTTCAGGGCAAGCGCGACCGGCGGGCATATTTCGTCGCGGCGCTGGCGCTCGCCTGGCCCGACGGGCACGTCGAATCGTTCCGTGGCGAGGTCCACGGGACTGTGGTCTGGCCGCCGCGTGGGAGTCACGGTTTCGGCTACGATCCGATGTTCCTGCCGGCGGGCGGGCGGCAAACCTTCGGCGAGATGGGCCCTGCCGCCAAGCATGCGATCAGCCACCGCGCCGTCGCGTTTGGCAAGCTCGTCGCGGCGTGTTTGCGGTAAGATTGAACGGGTAAAAGCGCGATGCGTGGATTCGCCGACATGACTCCTCACGCCGACCCTCTGGCGACCGCAGAGGGCGCGCGCGACCACGATCGGGCGACGGGTGACGGCCTTGTCGGGGCGGACGAATTCGCGATCTACGTCCACTGGCCGTTCTGTCGCTCGAAATGTCCGTATTGCGACTTCAACAGCCATGTGCGCGAAGCGATCGACGAGGCGCGTTGGCGCGCCGCCATTCTAAGCGAACTCGATCATTACGCCGCCCAGACGCGCGGGCGGACGGTTAGCTCGATCTTTTTTGGCGGTGGCACGCCCTCGCTGATGGCGCCGGCGACGGTCGCTTCGATCATCGCGCGGATCGCCGGGCGCTGGCGTCTTGCCGCCGACGTCGAGATCACGCTCGAGGCGAATCCGAACTCGGCCGAGCGGGCGAAATTCACGGCGCTCCGTGGCGCCGGCGTCAATCGGCTTTCGCTCGGCGTGCAGTCGCTCGATGACAAGGCGTTGCGATTCCTCGGGCGCGCCCACGATTCAGGCGAGGCGCGGGCGGCGATCGCGGCGGCGGCCGACACATTCGAGCGCTTCTCGTTCGATCTCATCTACGCCCGGCCGGGGCAGAGCGTGGCGGCCTGGCGCGACGAGCTCGCTGCGGCGCTTGCGCTCGCCGGCGAGCATCTGTCGCTCTATCAGCTCACCATCGAGCAAGGCACGGCATTCCACGCCCTGCACCAGCGCGGCGACATCGTGCTTCCGCCGGAGGACGAAGCGGCGGCATTTTACGAGGTAACGCAAGAGGTGCTGACGGATGCCGGCCTGCCGGCGTACGAAATCTCGAACCACGCCCGCCCCGGCGCCGAATGTCGCCACAATCTGGTCTACTGGCGCTACGGCGACTACGCCGGAATCGGCCCCGGCGCGCATGGCCGGCTCACGCGCAATGGCGCGCGGATCGCGACCCGCCAGGAGCGCGCGCCGGAAACCTGGCTGGCGGCGGTCGAGGCGCGCGGCCACGGCACCGCGGAGGGCCAAGCGATCGCGCCCGCCCATGCCGCCGAGGAAGCGCTGATGATGGGCCTGCGCCTCTCCGAGGGAATCGATCCGGCGCGCTTCCAAAAGCGAACCGGCGTCGCGCTCGACGCGGCGCTCGACCGGCGCCGGCTTCGCGATCTCATCGCGGGCGGCTTTCTC
>CAZLYV010000311.1:0-2712 GCA_964563665.1 uncultured Acetobacteraceae bacterium | reverse complement strand
CCTCGATCGGCGCAACCGCGAATGCCCGCGGACCCTCGCCGCGCTGCCGGATTTCCCACATCGTCGTGTAGGCGGCCTCGATGTGGCGGCGGAATCGATCGGTATCGAATAGCGGCGCCGACAACCGATTTTGCGCCAGCCGGCCGCGCAGACCCCGAAGGCGCTGCGCATCGCTGGCCAACCGCAACGCTAGCGCTTCGTATTGTTCGAGGCTATGCGTGACCAGCTCCGGCAGCCCCACGGCGCAAAGCAGGCTGCCGGCGACTCGCGCCGCAAAGGCCTTCCCGGCGCAGGTCACGATCGGCAATCCCGCCCACAACGCATCGCTCGCGGTCGTATGGGCGTTGACCGGCAGGGTGTCCAGGAACAAATCGGCCAGAAGGTGCCGGGCCAGATGTTCCGCCAGTTTCATGCGTGGCGCGAATACCAGCCGGTTCGCCTCCACCTCGCGCGCCGTCGCCTCCCGTCGCAAGTTTTCCGCGGCCCAGTCGTTGTCGCCGAGCAGCCACAATACGCTGCCGGGCACGGCCTTCAACAGCCTCATCCAGATGGCGAAGAATTCCGGGGTGATCTTGTAGCTGTTGTTGAAACAGCAAAAGACGAAGCCCTCCGGCGGCAGGCCGCATTGCGCGCGCGAGGGCGTGCGCTCGGCGACCCGTCGATTGCGGTCATTCACTTGATAGCACTCGGGCAGGTGGACGAGCTTTTCCGAATAGAACGGCTGGTGCTCGAGCGGCGCCACGAACCGGTCGACGATGATGTAGTCGATGCGATCGCTCCCCACGGTTCCAGGGAATCCGAGATAGTTCACCTGGATTGGCGCCGGGCGATGCAAAAATATCTCGACCCGGTTGTCGTAGGTAAATCCCTTGAGATCCACGGCGATATCGATCTCGCAAGATCGCATCTGGCGCACGATCTCGGGCGTCGCGCACCCGCGTACATCCATGAACCGGTCGAATCCTTGGGCCAGCCGTTTGCGCATGGCGCTCGAGTCATCGGGGCCAAACGAAACCCCGTAAATCTCGAAAGCATTGCGGTCGTGGCGCTCGAACAATCCCGCCATCAATGACGCCGTCGCGTGCGACCGGAAGTCGGCGGACACGTAAGCCAGTCGGATCTTCGCGTAGGCGGTTTTTCCGCCGCCCGAGGAGGGAGGCGGAAGCCTCGATGCCTGCCGGCGCGCAAACTGCCGGGCGCATTTGAGCTGGGTCGCGGGGTCGTCTTCGATATTGAGGAAGACGAAGGGCGATATCGGCGCGCGGTCCGCGCTCACGTGAGCGACGACCTCGCGTTCGATCTTCTTGATCTCGCGCCAATCGCAGATTCGCCGCAATAGGCCCGGAAGTATGTTTATGGCGTTGACGTGGAGCGGATCCAGCCGCAGGACCTGGCGATAGCTTAGAATCGCCTCCGGGTAGCGGCGGAGCACGCTCAGCGCATTGCCCAGATTGTTGTGCGCGTTGGCGTAATCCGGCCTGATCGCCAGCGCGCGGCGGTAGCTTGCGATCGCCTCGTCGTGACGGCCCAGCGCCTGCAGCGCGTTGCCGAGGTTATTGTGCGCATCGGCATGGTCGGGCTTGACCGCCAAAGCCTGCTGGTAGCTCGCGATCGCCTCGTCGTAACGGTGCAACGCCTGCAGCATATTGCCGAGGTTGCTGTGCGCGTCGGCGTGGTCGGGCTTGACCGCCAGCGCCCGCCGATAACTCGCCATCGCCTCGTCGTAACGGTTCAGCGCCTCCAACGAGACGCCCAAATTGTTGTGTACATCGGCATCGTCGGGCCTGATCGCCAGCGCATTTTGAAAACTCGTCGCCGCCTCGCCGTGGCGATCCAGCGCCGCCAGCGCTGCGCCGAGATGAAAATGCGCTTCCGCCGCGCGCGGGTTCGTCTTGAGCGCCGCGGCGATGAGGCTCGCCGCCTCGGCGAACTTTTTTTGCTGCGCGCGCATAAGCCCGAGCAAACGCAGGGCGTCGAATTGATCGGGTTGCGCATCGATGATCGCGCGGTAAATCGCCTCCGCCTCGGCGAGCTTGCCTTGGCGATGCAATCCGATCGCTTCCTGGAGCGCCTGGGGCAGAGGCAATTTTCGCGTGTCTTGCTGTGACATGATGAAACGCCGCCGGTAGCGCGAAAATGTCGTTTAATCTGCTATAGTCAGACGCGTATTCCGCATTTCCCCAGTCAAATGGACCAGCTCTTCTATATCACGAAAAAAGCGAGCGATTACACGATCGCGCGGTATCTCGACAAAGCCGCGCCCGATCTTCGCGACCGCATCGTGCCGGTTTCGTACGAGTACCTGCTGTCCACCGAGAAGGGCCCGGTGGGGAATTACCTGTTCACCGACATCGATCGGGCATCGCGCGCCGAGATCGAAAAGGCGGTGCGGATCGCCCACGCGATCACCAACGCAGGGCACGGCTGTCGCGTGATCAACTGGCCGAATTCGGGCTGCATGCGCTACGAACTCCTGCGCCGGCTTTATGAACGGGGGATCAACCCGTTCAACGTCTACCGCTACACCGAAGCCCGAATGCCGGCGCGCTTTCCCGTCTTCGTTCGCCGGCTCAGCGAACACACCGGCAGTTTCAGCGCGCTGATCGATTCGCCAGAATTGTTGGAAAGGATGGTCGATCGCCTGCTCAAATTGGGCTACGACCGCGACGATCTGCTGATCGTCGAATTCGTCGATACGCGCTCGCCCGACGG
>CAZLYV010000310.1:0-2738 GCA_964563665.1 uncultured Acetobacteraceae bacterium | reverse complement strand
GGGCACTTGCCAGCGGCAGTCGTCATATTTTCGCGACCGCTGCCGATTCCCCGCCGGCGCACCCTCCTTTGGGTGAGGGCGGACAGGCCGCGCCATCGCAGATCAGCGCAAGATCACGGCAAAGCGAACGCGGGTCGAATTCCTGCGGCGTGAATGCCGGGCGTCGCGCGATCGACCGGTTCGCTTGGCGGCCGACATCGGGTTATGATCCGATCCCACCGGTACGAATTTCGTGCGAGTCGGCACGCAGAAAACGTGATGCAGCCGAGGAAAAAGCGCCCGATTCGTGGAATCGTCATCGCCGCCGTGCTCGCTCTTCTCGGCTCGGAGGCGCGCGGCGCCGACATACGCGGCCGCGCCAGGGTCGTCGACGGCGACACGATTGAAATCAACCATCGCAGCATCGGTCTGTTTGGCATCGAGGCGCCTCTGCTTGCGCAAACTTGCTTCACGTCCGACGGTCGCCGTTACGCCTGCGGCCAAGCGGCACGCCAAATGCTCGACCGTATCGTCGGGACCCGCGAAATCTCCTGCAGCCCGCGCGGCTCGCCCACCCGTCTGCGCCTTCTCGCCGTATGCCAGGCGGGCGACGTTGACATCGCGGCGGCGATGGTCGAGGGCGGCTGGGCGGTGGCCCGCTGGCAAGATTCGCTCGATTATGTGGATCAGGAGAATTCGGCCCGCCAGGCACGTCGCGGGATGTGGGCCGGCACGTTCATGACGCCCAAGGAATATCGCAAGCTGAACGAGCGCGAACCGATTCCGCCATTCCCCTTCGGCCGGTGAGCGGCGGCCCGAGCGGGCCCTCGACATCCGGCCGGGCCAACCGCAAGGAGGAAAATATAATGAGCAAGGAAACCAAGGAGCGGGTCGACGATATCTGCATGCTGGCCGCCGCACAGATTGTCGCCACGGCAAGGGGGCCCAAGCTCCGCACGCTTGACTCCGAAACGATGGAACGATTGGCGGTCGAGACCATCCGGCTTGGCCGCGCGATCGAGATCGCCCGCCAAAAGGGCTGATCGTGGTCGTGGTCAAGCCGCCGCTCCGGGAGGATAAGGCGTCCGATTGGGCAAGCGTCGGAACCTCGCCCGAATGGCGGCCGATCTAGACCGCATGGTTAATGCTGGATAACGAAACATTAACGAAATCGGCGTATCCCCTGAGCCGTGAAGCCGGCTGGCCGCCTTTTGGGGATGCAAGATGAATGGAATCAAGTGCTACCTGTCACGTCAGGAAATTCGCAAAATCGTCGCCGAAGAAATCGCCCGGCGATTGCAGCCCGAACGGTTGCTTGGCGCCTGCCGCAACGACGCGCAGTTCTTCGATGATGGGCGGATCGAGGTGACGTTCTGGACGCAGGATTCCGTCCTCGTCGAGAATGCCAAGTTGCCCGAGGCGGCCGCGGCGCCGCCTGCCGCTCCCGCCGCTCCAACCGGCCCCGCCGCGGCCGACACTTCGACCGGGGCGGTGAAATCGTCGCTGCATTCACTGCTCAAGCGCGAATCGAAGGGCTGATTTTTGGCCGACCCTTGCGACGGCGCCGCGGGCGTGTTCGAGCGCTCGAAAGGCAGCGCGCGTCGCTTGGCGGGCCGCGCCCAGGATTGGTCGCGTTTCGAGCGCGACGAAGGCGATATTTCGCTGCGCAGCTTCTTGTTTAATCATTTTTTAATATACCAGCGCCGATGATTGGCAATCTGCCTCATTTGTGAGGAGAGTAAGGGTATAACCAAGGGCTAATCCGTCCAAATACCGGCGCGAGGGATCGAACGGCGCGGGAGCGGGGGCGGCGCCAACGATGCCGAAAATCGAGGGTCTTCGTCGCGCGCGTTGGAATGGACCGGTTCGCCCCGGCTGGACCCAAGCTGTGGGGACTGGTGCTGAGGCCATGCAAACGATTTTGCGCGAATTGATTGGTGACGGCAGGCGGCGTTGGCGCGCTCTGTGCGTTGCGCTTGGATTTGCGCTCGCGCTCATTGTGGCGGCGCCGGCCATGGCAAGCTACGAGGAAGGCGTTGCGGCGATGCGGCGCAACGACGCGGCGACGGCGTTGCGCTATCTCGAACCGCTGGCGCGCGAAGGTCATCTCGGCGCGCGATTCCAGCTCGGCGTCCTGTTCGCCGAGGGTCGCGGTATCGCCGAGGACCGTCGGATCGCGCTCAAATGGTTCATGTGCGCGACCCAGGGTGCCAGCGACGCCAATTTCGCCAACGCCGCGCGGAACTGGCAGCACCGGCTTTCGAGCGGGCTCGATCTCGAGAATCTGCGCATGGTCGAGGCGCAGGCGCGTCAGGATTGCGTGGCCCCGCGAACGGTCGAGGCGGAGCGCAACGCGCACATCTCCTGGCGGCACCAGGATATCGGCCCGCGGCATACGGTTCTGGGAACGGCGTTCTTCTTCCCCGGCGATGTCTTCGTGACCGGGGTCTACCAGCTTGCCGTCGCGGTGGTGGCCGACGTGCTCGCCGACGCGATCACTTATCTCATCCGCCAACTCGGCGACTGGTTCATCGGCTCGCTTTCGGTGTGCATCTGGTGCATGGCGTTCCGCGTCGCGTTTATCATCGCGATGGCGTTGCTCGCGATCGATCTCATGCGCCGGAGCAGACGGCTGGACCCGGTCGCGGCGCTGCGTATGCCGACGCCTCAGTCACGGCCGACGATCCGCTCGATCCTCGGGGGCCGGGACAAATTGTTCAGGCCCTGAGGAGACTTTAGCGAAGCTCTCGGTATTTTCC
>CAZLYV010000309.1:0-2739 GCA_964563665.1 uncultured Acetobacteraceae bacterium | reverse complement strand
TAGCCCTCCCCCGCGAGGGGGGAGGGGATTTTCTTTCTCACTCTCGTTCGCGTGTTGCTCTTTTTTCCGTACCTCCCCCTGGCTTGCGGGGGAGGTCGAGGGCGCGGCCCCGCGCCCTCGGGTGGGGGGACCCCTGCCTCACGCGCGGTTCTGCTTGATTGGAATCCGCTCTAGTTCCTCGAGTTTGAGCCGCATCCTTTGCGACCTGCCTCTCGTTCGACGAGTTCTGAATGAAGCCGGCCGTAGGTGGAGGACGGAAACGTCCGCGGCCTCGCCCCCGGACAAGCTCAGGGTGAGGAAGCCAAGGATTTAACACGCGCTGCCCGGCTCATGACCCGGCTCAGAGCTTGTTCAAAAGCTCGATCAGCTTCGCGCCATCCTGCGGCGCCGCCTTGAGGAAGGCATCCATCACCGGTTTTTGCATCGCCGCCTTCCAGGCGGCGATCTCGCCCGCGTTCTGGATGTGCAGGGCCATGCCTTTTCCTTGTAGATCCTTGATTGCGTCCTCGGCGGTTTTCTCGGTGATCGGAATCGATTCGGCTTCGGCCTTTTTCGCCGCCGCCTCGATCGCCGCGCGCTGTGGCCCGGTAAGTTTGCCCCACCACGCCGGATTCACATACATATGGAAATAGACCGTGAGCGCGGGCGTGACGGTGCCGTATTTCTGCACTTCGTAGTACTTGCGGCTGTAGGCGGCCGAGACGTCGGTCACCCCGGCGTCGAGCACGCCCGTCTGCAGCGCCTGGTAGACCTCGTCGCCCGCCATCGCCGAAGGCGCCGCCCCCACCGCGATGAGCGCGTTGTCGGCAAGCGGGTTGAAGCCGCGGATCTTGAGGCCCTTGAAGTCTTCGAGCGAAATGATCGGCTTCTTGCCCGAGGTATAGATCGCCTGTCGGGTGATGTAGAACCAGGCGATGTTCTTGACGCCCTTTTCCTCGAGCTTGCCGTCGAGCACCTTGGCCGCCTCGGAGCCGGGGAATTTCTTGATCCGGTCGAGTTCGCTGAACATGTAGGGAATCACGACCACGTTCATCTCGGGGATCGTGTTGCCCCACTGGAAATTCACCGACAGCGCGGCCTCGATCGCGCCGCGCGCGACCGCGGGGTAGTTCTCGGTCGGCTTGAAGGCGGACGAGGCGCCGAGGATTTGTACCTCGACCGTGCCGTTCGACTGTTTGTCGACCTCGGCGATGAAGACGTCGAGCATCTTGCCGAGATGGTGGGCCGGTGGCACCTGGTGGCTGATCCGCATGGTGGCCTTCTGGCCCTGTGCGGCCGCCGGGCTCGTCGCAAGCGCCATCGCAGCGGCGGCGGCGACGATTAGTGTGCGCATCGGCATCCTCCTTCGAAACGCGAACGTTGCGGCCATAGTTCCCGTTCGCTCCCGCTGCGTCAAGCATGGCCGGTCCTCGTACTCGACATCGCTGATTCTCGCCATGCGCGCGGGCCAGCGATGTCGAGTACCAGAATCTTGATCTGGTACCAACTTTCGGGTTTCGCGTTTCCGCAGCGCGCGACTCACGAGACTCCGAAAGTTGGTATCAGGCTGGACAGTGGGTTCAATTCGATTAAGGTGGCGCTCGTATTCGCCGACATTTTTTCCGTCACGACCGTCCATGGTCATGTCCCCCGCCCAGATGTTCTCGCTCGCCGGTCGCGTCGCCCTGGTGACCGGCGCCGGTCGCGGGCTCGGCTTCGAGATCGCCCGCGCGCTGGCTTCGGCCGGCGCGCATGTCGTTGTGAACGGCCGCGACGAGGCGCGTCTCGGCCAAGCGGTCGAATCGATCGAACGCGAGGGCGGCGCCGCATCGAGCGCGGCCTTCGACATTTCGGATTCGGGCGCGCTCGCCGCCGCCGTTGCCGAAATCGGCCGCCGTCACCAGCGTCTCGACGTGCTGGTCAACAACGTCGGCACGCGCAACCGCAAGGCCATCTTCGATTTCACCCTCGACGAGATCCGCCGGCTGATCGAGGTCGATCTCGTCGCCGGGCTCGTGCTCGCGCGCGAGGCGGCGCGCCTGATGCTGCCGCGGAGAACGGGGCGGATCATCAACGTCACCTCGATCGCCGGAATCATCGCGCGCGCCAATGACGCCGCCTACACCGCGGCGAAAGGCGGCCTTACCGCGCTCACCAAGGCGCTCGCCGCCGAGCTGGGCCCGCATGGGATCACGGTGAACGCGATCGCGCCGGGATTCTTCGCCACCGAGACCAACGTGAGCATGGTCGCCGATCCCAAGATCGGTCCCGAATACGCCCGGCGCACCATGCTTGGGCGCTGGGCTAGGCCCGATGAAATCGCCGGCGCCGCGCTGTTCCTGGCCTCGGACGCGGCCTCGTTCGTCACCGGCCACGTGCTGGTGGTCGACGGCGGCACCACCGCGTCGTTCTGATACCCGAACGACCATCCGGGAGGATTCGAGACGATGAGCGGAAAACCGACGTGGCGCGAATTGCTGGCGCGCGAAAAGCCGTTGGTGCTGCCCGGCGCGCACGATGCGCTCTCGGCGCGGCTGATCGAGATGGCCGGGTTCTCAGGTTATGTCATCGGCGGATATCCGGTCGTCGGCGCGCGGTATGCGCTGCCCGATCTTGGCCTCGTCGGCCTTGGCGAAATGGCGAGCGCGATCCGCGACATCATGGCGGCGACCAGCCTTCCGGTGCTGATCGACGCCGATCACGGCTATGGCGACGTCAAGAACGTGACGCGCACCATCGAGACCTACGAGGACATGGGCG
>CAZLYV010000308.1:0-2769 GCA_964563665.1 uncultured Acetobacteraceae bacterium | reverse complement strand
CGCCGGGATCGCGGAATCACCAGGAGACGACGAACATGCGCTTGTGCCGATTCGACGACAACCGCTTAGGCTTGGTGGACGGCACAGAGGTTCGCGACGTGACGCCGGCGCTCGATCTCCTGCCGCCGCTGCGCTGGCCGCTGCCGCCGGGCGATCTTCTGGTGGCGAATCTCGCCCGCCTCACGCCCGAGATCGTCAAGCTCGCGCCCAAGGCGCCGACCCGTCCGCTCGCCGCGGTCAAGCTGCTCTCGCCGGTCGCCAACCCGACCAAGATCATCGGCGCGCCGATCAATTACAAGGATCACATCGAGGAGTCGAAGAAGGACCAGGGAATCGCCCACGGCCGGGTGATCAAGACGATCGGCGACTGGGGCCTCTTCCTCAAGGCAAACAGCGCGCTCGTCGGTGCGAGCGAGGGCGTGGCGTTGCGCTTTGTCGACCGCCGCAACGACCACGAGGCCGAACTCGCCGTGATCATCGGCCGCAAGGGCTCGAACATTTCGCGCGCATCGGCGCTCGACCACGTCGCCGGCTATGCGATCGGTCTCGACATGACGGTGCGCGGACCCGAGCTGCCGAGCTTTCGCAAATCGATCGACACCTACGCCGTGCTGGGCCCGTGGCTGGTGACGGCCGATGAGATCGCCGATCCCGATGCGCTCGACTTCGAGCTCAAGCTGAACGGGGCGACCAAACAGAAATCCAACACGCGGCACCTCGACTACGACGTGCGCCGGTTGATCGAGTACGCCTCGGCTTACTACACGCTTTATCCGGGCGACATCATCATGACCGGGACGCCCGCCGGCGTCGGCCCGGTGCAGCCGGGCGACGTCATGCAGGTCTCGATGCAGGGGATCGGCGAGATGGAGGTCAAGGTTCGCGCTGCTTGAGTCATGAGGTTGCCGCGGGCTCAAAGACTCGCACGACCGGCCGGTTTAGAACATCATTGCGAACGTCCAGGCTAGGCCCTCGCGGGGGCACGACACGAAACAGAACATGCCCAAGGATCCCAATCAGCTCACGTTGCGCGAGGCGATGACCGAACTCGCCGCGGGCCGCTTGACCAGCCTGGCGCTCACCGAAAGCTGCCTTGCCCGCATTTCCGCGCGCGAGGCGGAGGTCGGGGCATGGGAATACCAGAACCCGGCATTGGCGCGCGCGCAGGCGCGGGCGCGCGATCGCGAGCCGCGGCGAGGGCCCCTTCACGGCATTCCGGTCGGCGTCAAGGACATCATGGACACCGCCGACATGCCGACCGCCTACGGATCGCCGATCTACCGGCATTATCGGCCACGCATCGATGCCGAGTGCGTGGCGCGGCTGAAGCGCGCGGGCGCCGTGATCCTCGGCAAGACCGTGACCACCGAGTTTGCATTTTATGCGCCCGGCAAGACGCGTAATCCGCGCAATCTGGCGCACACGCCGGGCGGCTCGTCGAGCGGATCGGCCGCCGCCGTCGCCGATTTCATGGCGCCGGTCGCGCTCGGCACGCAGACGGCGGGCTCGGTGATCCGGCCGGCGGCGTTTTGCGGCGTTGTCGGCTACAAGGCGACCTACGGGGCCTTCGATATGAGCGGCATCAAGCCCCTCGCCCCGTCGCTCGATACGCTCGGCTGCCTCACGCGAAGCGCCGGCGATGCCGCTATCTGGCGCGCGGCGATGACCGGCACGACCGGAACCGTGCGGCCCGACGCTGCGCCCCGGATCGGCTTCGTCCGCACGCCGATGTGGCAAGCGGCGACGCCATCCGTCCAGGCCTGCCTCGATCGCGTGGCGGCGGCGCTCGCGGCGGCCGGAGCCGCCGTGCGCGAGATCGATCTTGGGCACCCTTGCGCCGATCTGACCGAGGCGCAAAAGACGATCATGGCGGCCGAGGCGGCGCGCGCCTTCGTGCCCGAACTGCGCGATCACGCCGCACTGATGAGCGGGCCCTTGCGCGAATTCATCGCCCGCGGCGCGGCGATTCCGCCCGCCGTCGAGGCGGCGGCGCGGGCGGCAGCCGTCAACTGCCGGCGCTCCTTCGTCGATCTCTTCCGCGAGGTCGATACGCTGTTGGTGCCGAGCGCCCCCGGCGAGGCGCCCGCCGGAACCGCCGCGACGGGCGATCCGGTGTTCAACCGCATGTGGACGCTGCTCGGTTTCCCGTGCGTCAATCTGCCGGCCGGAGAGGGCCCAAGCGGCTTGCCGCTTGGCGTTCAACTCGTCGGCGCGATGGAAGACGACGATCGCTTGCTCGCCGTCGCGAGCTGGGCCGAGCGTCATCTCGCCGCCGAGACCGCGTCTGTTGCTTTGACCGGCTCCTAGCTCAGATCCGCTCCCAAAGCTTGGTTTCGTCGTCGACGCGGGCTTTTTCGATGCCCCAGAAATCGCGGCGCGAAACAATGCCGACGAGTTGCCCCAAGTGCACGATCGGCAGGTGGCGATAGCCGCCATCGTGCATCCGGCGAAGCGCTTCGATCGCCGTCCGGTGCGGCTCGATGGTGTTGGGATTTGGCGTCATCACCTCGCCGAGCGTCGTGCTCGTCGGGTTTTTGTCGTCGGCGACCACGCGGGTCACCATGTCGCGCTCGGTGAAGATACCCTCGAGCCGGCCGTCCGCCGCCGTGATCAGCACGGCGCCGAAGTGACGCACCCGCATCTGCACGGCCGCCTCGCGCACCGTCGCGCTCGCCGGGAGTTTGAGCAGGTCCTGATCGTGGACGACGTCGGGGATCAGTCGTCGCAGCATTGTCGGTCCTCCCGCGATCCGTTGTTGTTTCTTCCCGC
>CAZLYV010000307.1:0-2772 GCA_964563665.1 uncultured Acetobacteraceae bacterium | reverse complement strand
TCAATTCCGCTCGTTCGCATCGAACATCGTTTCCACGGAATCGAACAGGCGCCGATAGGCCGCGTAAGCACGATCATAGGCTGTTCTATTCTTGCGCTCCGGGGTCAGGGCGACAGTCTCGCCAGCCACCAGCCGCATCGCCTGGCGAAGATCGCCAACGATTCCGGCGGCCACCGCGGCGAGCACCGCGGCGCCGATCGGCGATGTGTCAGTGCATCGCGGCAGCAACGCCGGCCGGCCGGACACGTCGGCCCGGATTTGCGCCCAGAGGTGGCTACGAGCGCCGCCGCCAAGCAAGAGGATCGTATCCGTGGCGACTCCCATCGCACTCAGCCGGTCGATTACGTCGCGCATGGCGAAGGCGCAACCCTCCAGCATCGCTCGCGCGAGATGCCCGCGCCCATGCGCCGCCGTCAGACCGTAATAGCAGCCGCGACCGGACGGATTCCAGCGTGGCGCCATTGCGCCGTTCAGTGCCGGCAGGAATGTGACCCCGTCGGCACCAGGCGAAGTTTCGGCCGCGAGCGCGTCCAGGTCCACCGAATGCGCGACCCCGAGCAGCGATGCGAGCCAAACCAGCGCGCCCCCCGACAGCCAGCCCGGGTTCTCGATGAAGTACGCGCCGCCGGGATAGGCATGCGTCTCGACCAGATCGTGATCGTCGATCACGGGCGTGGGATGGATGGCTCCGACGACCTCGCCCGTGCCCAGAATCACGGCCACCTGCCCGGGATCAGACAGACCAGCGCCAAGCGGCGTCGAAAAATCGTCGCCCGTGCCGACGGCAACCGGCGTTCCGGGCCGCAGCCCCGTCAGGGCCGCGCCTGCGCCATGCAGGCGTCCGGCACAAGCGGCGGCGTCCCGAATCGCGGGCAATTCGGCCGCGTCGATCTCGAACAGGTCCAGGATCTCGCGATCGTACTCACCCTTCCCGAGTGCATACACCATGGTCGTCGACGCCAGTGCGTGGTCCATCACGAACACGCCGGTCAACCGTTCGACCAGATAGCTGACGGGCTGATGAAACCGCGCCGATCGCCCGCACTCCGCCCGGTTGCGCTTGAGCCAGCGCACTTTCGCCGCCATGTGCCCCGCGTCAAGCACAATGCCGGTCCGCTGGCGCACGAGCTTGCCGGGGATATCCGATGTCTCGCCGGTCGCACGACGGTCCATCCAGATGATGCAGGGCGCCAGCGCCCGGCCATCGACGCCAACCGGCACGCAGCCGTCTAGCTGGCCGCAGATTCCTAGCCCCAGCACATCGTCGGCCGATGCGCCAGCTTGCGCCAGGGCGGCGGCGATTGTCGGCGCGAGCGCCCGTTCCCATAACGCTGGGTCCTGCTCGGCCCAGCCCGGACGTGGAAAGTGGGGTTGATATGGGCTCGAGGCTTCGCCACGCGGTGATAAGCCGCGATCGGTCACGACAGCCTTGAGACTTTGCGTGCCGATATCGACGCCGATGATCATCCGACGATGGTCAACAACAGCCTAGCCGAGCGTCGGCCTTGGCCTGCCCATAGTTCTTGAACTGATCGATCACGGCAGCGACCGCCGCGTCGGAGAGTATATTCGGTTTGCCGATCTGCAATGCGCGCCAATACTGCGCGGCCAGGTTTTCGACCTCGACCGCCAGCCACATCGCTCTTTTCAGGGTTGATCCGACCACGATCATGCCGTGATTGGCGAGCAGGCAGGCATCGCGTCCCTCGAGTGCCTTGAGCGCTTTGTCCGCCAGTTCCTGCGTGCCGTAGGTGGCGTAGGGAGCGCAGCGAATCGAGTTCCCGCCAGCCACGACGATCATGTAGTGCACCGCGGGGATATCGAGGCCAAGACATGATAACGTAGCCGCGAACATCGAATGCATGTGCGCGACGGCGCCGACCCCCGGCCTGCGCACCATGATGTCGCGGTGGAAGCGCCACTCGCTCGATGGCCGGCACCGGCCCTCGTAGTTGGCGTCCAGATGCATCTGAACGATATCCGCCGGCTTCATCTGGTCATACGCGATGCCCGAGGGCGTGATCAGGAATCCCTCCGGCACGCGGACGCTGATATTTCCGGTCATGCCTTGGTTGAGGCCGCGCCGATTCATGTCCAGACAGGCAGCGACGATTTCGCGTCGTAGAGCTGTATGCTTCATGACTGGCTCCATCGATACCGCAGTTTCATGCGCCGCTAGGTCGTTGCCCGGAAGCGTTTGGCACGCGGGCATTCGACCAGTCCGTCCTTCGTCAGCGCGATTCCAGTCAATGTTCGGTCCGCTTTGGTCAGGCGCCAAGACAGCATCCTCTGGCTCATGGCGAGCACCCGCGCCGCATAGGACGGATCGGCGGCGCGATCATGCAACTCGTCGGGGTCGTCGATCAGATCAAAGAACAGTGGCGGCAGGGCGGCGAAGTGGACGTACTTGTTGCGCCGATCGCGGACGACCGCGAGCGTGCATTGATCCAATGCGATACCCAGCTCACGCTCGGCGCGGCCATGCACGACGTTGCGAAAGTCTAACTCCCAAAATATCTCCTGGCGCCACGATGGAGGCCCTTCGCCACACAAAAACGGGCGCAGCGACTCGCCGTCGCATTGCAGTGGCGGTTCCGCGCCCAGCAGGTCGAGGATCGTCGGCATCACGTCGATGCTGCCGGTGAATTCCTCGATGACGCGCCCGCGCGCGACGTCCATCGCGGAGCCGGGCATGCGTACGATCAGCGGGATTTGGAACGCCTGATCGAAGAAGAATTCCTTGCCCAGGACCCAGTGGTCCCACATCATTTC
>CAZLYV010000306.1:1521-2774 GCA_964563665.1 uncultured Acetobacteraceae bacterium | reverse complement strand
TCTTGGTGCCCCAACAACATCTGGGGTCCGGGCGCTTTGTTTCTCTATCAATTGTACGACCTGCACCGCGCGGCAATGTCGCCGGTGCGGCTGACCGCCGAAGCCCTGCAGCAGATCTTCAGCCACCCCTGGATGCCGATCGCGTATACGCGCTTCGGCCGGGCGGTTGCGGCCGGCTCGGAGCTGATCGAGCGGGCGACCCGCCGTTACGGCAAGCCGGCGTTCAATCTGCGCACGACGACGATCGGCAGCCGGACCGTTCCGGTGCAGTTGGTCACCGTGGCGAGCCAGCCATTCTGCGATCTCCTGCGTTTCCGGCGCGAGAGCGAGCGCGCCGACCCCAAGGTGCTGGTCGTCGCCCCGCTGTCGGGCCATTACGCCTCGCTGCTGCGCGATACGGTCGCCGGGTTGTTGCCCGATCACGATGTCTACCTCACCGACTGGATCAACGCCGCCAATGTTCCGCTGAGCGAGGGCCGCTTCGGGCTCGATGACTACATCGATTACGTGATCGCGTTCATCCGGCGCCTCGGACCTGACGTGCACGTGATCGCCGTCTGCCAGCCTTCGGTCCCGGTGCTGGCCGCAATCGCCCTCCTCTCCAAGGAAGACCCGCACAGCGCGCCACGCTCGATGACCCTGATGGGGGGTCCGATCGACACACGGGTCAATTCGAACAAGGTGAATGCGCTTGCCAAGACACGCCCGATCGGCTGGTTCGAGCAGGCGGTGATTTCGACCGTACCGGCCGCCTACCCGGGTTTCATGCGCCAGGTCTATCCGGGATTCGTCCAGCTTTCGGGTTTCATGAGCATGAATCTCGATCGCCACGTCGGATCGGCGCTCAAGCACTTCCAGCATCTGGTCCGCGGCGACGGCGAAAGCGCCGCCGGTCACCGCACGTTCTATGACGAGTACCTGTCGGTGATGGACCTTCCGGCCGAGTTCTTTCTCGAGACCGTGCGGACGGTGTTCCAGGAGCACGCCCTGCCGCGCGGCGTCATGAAATCGCGCGGCCGCAAGGTCGACCCGCGAACGATCCGCAAGACCGCCTTGATGACGGTCGAGGGCGAGCTCGACGATATCTCCGGTCCCGGCCAGACGCAGGCCGCGCATCGGCTCTGCCCGGCGATCCCCGAGCGCAAGCGACAGCACCATCTGCAGCTTGGCGTGGGCCATTTCGGGATCTTCAACGGGCGGCGCTGGCGCGCCGATATCCTGCCGCGCGTGCGCGGCTTCATCCGCCAAAACGG
>CAZLYV010000306.1:0-1421 GCA_964563665.1 uncultured Acetobacteraceae bacterium | reverse complement strand
CCGGCTTGGTGACCAACGCCAGGCCGATAAAAATCACCCCCATCGCCGCCCAGATCCATTCGCTGTGGCGCTCGCCGAACAGCGCGACGCCCCACATGAGGCCGGTGAGCGTCACGATATAGCCGACCTGCGACAGGAACACCGGTCCGGCCATGCGGATGATTTCGAAGAACAGCAGCGAGCCGAGGCTTGCCGACACCATATGGGCCATCACCGCGTAATCGGCGGCGGCAAACGGCGGCCACGGCAGGTAGAAATTGCCGCTGATGACCGCAATCGGCAACAAGATGAGCGCGCTCGCGAAATGCATCATCGCGGCGAGCGTGAGCGAGTGCATGTTCGCCGGACGCTGGGCGGCGACATAGACGTTGGCGATGGCATAGGAGAGCGGCGTCAGCAATCCCGCGAGCACCCAGCTGGTCATTTCGGGCGACGGCAGGCTCTCGCGCGGCAACAGGATCAGCAGCGCTCCGGCAAACCCAATCGCCGTGCCGAGCCCGCGTCGCGTACTCGACCTTTCAAGTCCGGCAATCCGGGCGAAGCCCCACGTCGCCAGCGGGGCCAGCGTCACCAGGATCGTCACCACGCCCACCGGCAGATGGCCGACGACGGTGATGATGTTGACGTTTGGCACCGCGATGCCGATCACGCCCGACACGGCGTAAAATCGCAGATGGGTGGGCGTGAGCGGCGCCGAGTGGCCGCGTGCCCACGAAATGGCGAAGAGAATCGTGCCGGCGCCGATCGACTGCCACATCGAGTAGGAGAGCGGCGGAAAGCCGCCAAGCGCGCCGATCTTGGCGAGCGAAAAAGCGAATCCCCAGTTGGTGCCGAGCACGGCCAGCAGGAGCAGCGGAATCCCCAATGCCGAGCGATGCGGTGGACTTGGCGTCGGCGCAGGCGGAATCGAATTGGCCATCAGGCTTCGACGTTAGAGCGGCCGCGCGCTTCCCGCCAGCGCCGTCGCTATAATCGGGCCGGCCAATGTCGAGCGTCGAAATTGGCCCGACAGGCGCCCTAGGAGGAGACATGAAGTTCGTCAGCTACAACATCCAATACGGCAAGGGGAAGGACGGGCGCTACGACCTCGGCCGCATCGCCCGGGCGATCGATGGCGCGGACGTGATCGCGCTGCAGGAGGTCGAGCGGTTCTGGTCGCGATCCGGCATGGCCGATCAGCCGGCCGAGCTCGCCCGGCGCCTTTCCGCCTATCACTGGGTCTACGGCCCCGGTCTCGACATGGACGCAAGCGCAACCGGCCCCGATGGCCGGCCCGTGCATCGCCGCCGTCAGTTCGGCAACATGTTGCTGTCGCTGACCCCGATCGTGACCTCGCGCAGCCATATGCTGCCGAAATTCGAAACGCTGGTGCAATACAGCCTCCAGCGTTCGGCGCTCGAGGGCGTGATCGCCACGCGAGA
>CAZLYV010000305.1:0-2779 GCA_964563665.1 uncultured Acetobacteraceae bacterium | reverse complement strand
ACGGCGAAGCGCGCCGGCTGCCGCTATCTGTTAAGCGAGGACTTTCAGAACGGCCGCACGCTTGGCGGGGTGACATTCTTAAATCCCTTCGACCCGGCGAACGGAACGGCCTTGGCCGGGATACTTCCCCCGGCTTGAGCGGCTGTTTTAGCTCGAGACCGTAGCGCGCGGCCGACGGCTTGCGCTAACACTAAGACCATGATCATCGCCATCGATGGGCCGGCGGGCGTGGGCAAGGGAACATTGGCGCGACGCCTTGCGGCGCGTTTCGACCTCGAGCACCTCGATACCGGCTCGCTCTATCGCGCCGTGGCGGTCCGCGTGTTGCGCGCCGGCCAGGATCCCGGCGATCGCGCGGCGGCGGCAGCGGCGGCGAACAGCCTCTCTGTCAACGACCTCGCCGACCCACGGCTGCGCTCGGAGGAGGTGGGCGAGGCGGCGTCGCTCGTCTCGGCCAATCCGCTGGTGCGGGCGGCCCTCCTCGCCTTCCAGAAAAACTTCGCTAAGTTCCCGCCCGGCAATGCAAAAGGAGCGGTGCTCGACGGCCGCGACATCGGCACGATCATCTGCCCCGAGGCCGACACCAAGTTTTACCTGACCGCCCGGCCCGAGTTGCGCGCACGGCGGCGATTCGAGGAGTTGCGGGCGCGGGGCGAGCCCGCTATATATGCCCGCGTTCTCGCAGGCCTCGAGGCACGGGACAGGCGCGACGCCAATCGCCCCATCGCCGCCCTGAAGCCGGCCGACGGCGCGATTGAGATCGACACCTCCGATCTCGACGCCGATCAGGTGTTCGCCATCGCGCTCGAAGCAATCGAGCGGAGAACCCGCGAGGCCGGGATGATCCCGCCCGCGGCCCCTTGAAACCGCTCGCGCCCTTGGCATCCCCAAGGCCGGGCCCAGCCCCGGCGTCGGCGGTCCCCCAGGCATGGTCGGGACGGACGACCGGAAGATCGAAGAAAGGGTCTTCATGGCAACTATGCCTGCAACCGCCACCTCCGCAATCGGGGGCGAGGAAAGTTTTGCCGCGCTGCTCGAAGAGTCGCTGGGCACCGCCCACCGGTTCGACGGCCGCGTGGTCAAGGGTCGCATCATCGCGATCGAGAACGACTACGCGATCATCGATGTCGGCCTCAAATCGGAAGGGCGCGTGTCGCTCAGGGAATTCGGCGAGGCGGGCAAGCCGGCCGAGCTCAAGGTCGGCGACACGGTCGATGTCTTCGTCGAGCGCATGGAGGATCGCAACGGCGAGGCCATGCTGTCGCGCGACAAGGCCAAGCGCGAGGAATCGTGGACGCAGCTCGAGCAGGCGTTCCAGGGCAACCAGCGCGTGACCGGCGTCATCTTCGGCCGCGTCAAGGGCGGCTTCACGGTCGATCTTTCCGGCGCGGTCGCGTTCCTGCCCGGAAGCCAGGTCGATATTCGTCCGGTGCGCGACATCACGCCCTTGATCGGCACGCCGCAGCCCTTCCAGATTCTCAAGATGGACCGCTCGCGCGGCAATATCGTCGTTTCGCGCCGCGCGGTGCTCGAGGAGACCCGCGCCGAGGCCCGCTCCGAGCTTGTCGCCTCGCTCAAGGAGGGCCAGGTCCTTCAGGGCGTGGTCAAGAATATCACCGA
This sequence comes from uncultured Acetobacteraceae bacterium, assembly GCA_964563665.1. Classification (GTDB taxonomy): domain Bacteria; phylum Pseudomonadota; class Alphaproteobacteria; order CACIAM-22H2; family CACIAM-22H2; genus CAZLYV01. Next base: position 1,159 of record CAZLYV010000305.1, on the reverse strand, counting down.
TTACGGCGCGTTCGTCGATCTGGGCGGCGTCGACGGTCTTCTGCATGTGACCGACATCGCCTGGCGGCGGATCAATCACCCCTCCGAGGCGCTTCAGATCGGACAGCAGGTCAACGTGCAGGTGATCCGCTTCAACCCCGAGACGCAGCGCATTTCGCTCGGCATGAAGCAGCTCGAGGCCGATCCGTGGGACGGCGTGGCCGCCAAGTACCCGGTCGGCACCAAGTTCAAGGGCCGCGTCACCAACATCACCGATTACGGCGCCTTCGTCGAGCTCGAGCCCGGGATCGAGGGCCTGGTCCACGTTTCGGAGATGAGCTGGACCAAAAAGAACGTCCATCCGGGCAAGATCGTCTCGACCAGCCAGGAAGTCGAGGTGATGATCCTCGATGTCGATCCGCAGAAGCGGCGAATCAGCCTCGGCCTCAAGCAATGCTTCGCCAATCCGTGGGAGAGCTTCAAGGAGAAATATTCGCCCGGCAACGAACTCGAAGGCGAGATCAAGAACATCACCGAGTTTGGTCTGTTCGTCGGACTCCCCGGCGAAATCGACGGCATGGCTCACCTCTCCGACCTCGACTGGAACAAGCCGGGCGAGGAGGCGATCAAGAGCTACAAGAAGGGCGACCGCATCAAGGTCAAGGTGCTCGACGTCGATCTCGAGAAGGAACGCGTCTCGCTCGGCGTCAAGCAGCTGTCGAGCGATCCCTTCGAATCGGCCTTCAACAACCTCAAGAAAGGCGAGGTCGTCACCTGCACCGTGACGGCGGTCCAGGAGAATGGGCTCGAGGTGCAGATCGTCGAAGGCGTCACCGGCTTCATCCGCAAAGCGGACCTTTCGCGCGAGCGCAGCGAGCAACGTCCCGACCGCTTCGCCGTCGGCGAGAAGGTCGATGCCAAGATCACCCAGCTCGAGCGCGGCTCGCGCAAGATCGGGCTGTCGATCAAGGCGCGCGAGATCGACGAGGACAAGCAGGCGATGGCGCAGTTCGGGTCGTCCGATTCGGGCGCCAGTCTCGGCGACATCCTGGGCGCCGCCATGCGCTCCAAGCAGGACAAGGGCGACGAGAATCCATAGAAGTTGCGTGCGTCAACGCGAACGCCGGCCGTGAACCTCCGGCCGGCATTTTGCGTTTGAGCTGGAGATACGCGCCAGCCG
>CAZLYV010000304.1:0-2779 GCA_964563665.1 uncultured Acetobacteraceae bacterium | reverse complement strand
GCCGGCGGTTTAGAGACGCTTGACCGCCGTCACCGCACGCTGTAACCCGCTGGCGCGACGAATTTCCGCGGCGTTACGCCGCGCCGGCAGGAGATGCCACATCATGTCGACGGATCGCCGCATCACCGTGTTTGGCGGGTCGGGCTTCATCGGCCGCTATGTCGTCAAGCGGCTGGCGGACCAAGGCTGGATCGTGCGCGTGGCGGTGCGCGATCCGGTGGCGGCGTCATTCCTGAAGCCGATGGGTGAGGTCGGGCAGATCGTCCTGATGAAGGCCGACGTCAGCGATGCATCCGCCGTTGCCGCCGCCGTCGCAAGCGTGGATGCGGTGATCAATCTCGTCGGCATTCTTTATGAGTGGGGCCGGCAGCGGTTTTCAGCCGTGCATGGCGAGGGCGCCGGCCGAATCGCCGCCGCCGCCGCCGCCGCTGACGTACGACGGTTGGTCCATGTTTCGGCGATCGGCGCGGATCCCGCCTCGCCAGCTTCCTACGCGCGGACCAAGGCGGCCGGGGAGGCGGCGGTGCGCAAGCACTTTGCAAACGCCACCATCGTCCGGCCGTCGATCGTTTTCGGGCCGGAGGACGGATTTTTCAATCGGTTTGCGGCCATGGCTTGCGTTTCTCCGGCGTTGCCGCTGATTGGCGGCGGCCATACCCGATTTCAGCCGGTCTACGTGGGCGACGTCGCCGAGGCGATCGTGCGCGCACTCGCCGATCAGGCGGCGCCTGGCGCCACCTATGAACTGGGCGGCCCCAAAGTCTATACCTTCAAGGAACTGCTCCAGCTGATGCTGGCCCAGATCGGCCGCCGCCGCTGCCTCGTCACCGTGCCGTGGGGAATTGCACGGCTGCAGGCCGCCTTCCTCGAATGGATCCCGGTGCCGCCGCTCACCCGCGACCAGGTGCGGCTTCTTGAGCGCGACAACGTCGTAAGCTCCGGCGCCAAGGGCCTTGGTGATCTCGGCATCCAGCCGACGCCGGTTGAAGCAATCCTTCCAGCCTATCTTGACATGTATCGCAAGGGCAGCCGGCTCCGCCGTTCGCGCTAGGCCGCTCTATCTCCTCGGCTTTTTGACCATTCGATGGGGCACGACGGCAGTCGACAGCGGCAGAATTTCGTCCCCATTGCGACGTTTAGTACCAAATTGGAACTATCAAGTTTTGAGGCGGAACGGAATACCGCGAAAAAACGAGTCGTGACTGCCGTAATCTCAAAATTGGGTATCGTATACTGTCCTAAATGCTGATTTTTGACTCGGCAAGGCGGAAAAATTCGCGTAATTAGAATGGGGAAAGGCGCGATGAAACAGTAACCGCCGACGCGTGGCGGGCACCCCGGCAAAAGGCGACCGGCAGGCGATGGCGACAACCCGCAAAATGCTCCGCTTCGTCGATCTCGGGCAGCAAATGCCTGACAAGCGGTCGCCCGAGGAGCGGCGGCAGGATTTTCGCGAGATTTATGCCGAGTTCGATCGCGCGCGCGCGGGTGAACAGGCCGGGCGGTGCTCGCAGTGCGGCGTGCCGTTTTGCCAAATTCATTGTCCGCTCCACAACAACATTCCCGACTGGCTCAAGCTCACCGCCGAGGACCGGCTCGAAGAAGCCTACGAGGTCGCGCAATCGACCAACAATTTTCCTGAAATCTGCGGCCGCATCTGCCCGCAAGATCGTCTGTGCGAGGGCAATTGCGTCATCGAGAAAGGCTATGACGCGGTCACCATCGGCTCGGTCGAGAGGTACATCACCGACAGCGCGTGGGCGAACGGCTGGATCAAGCCGATCCGGCCGCCGCGCGAGCTCGATGCATCGGTTGGCATCATCGGCGCTGGTCCGGCCGGCCTCGCGGCCGCCGAGCAGTTGCGGCGCAAAGGCTACACGATCCACGTCTACGACCGTTATGACCGCGTCGGCGGACTCCTCACCTATGGCATCCCGAACTTCAAGCTCGAAAAGCAGGTCGTCGAGCGTCGCGCGAAGTTGCTTGCCGAGGGTGGAATCCAGTTTCACCTCGACTTCGCGGTCGGACGCGAGGCAAGCCTCGCGGAGTTACGCCAACGCCACGATGCGGTGCTGATCGCGACCGGCGTTTACCTGCCGCGCGGTCTGCAGGCGCCCGGCGTTGGCCTCGGCCACATTTTTCCGGCGATGACCTATCTCACGGCCAGCAACCGCAAGGGCCTGGGCGACAAGGTGCCGGAATTCGATGACGGCACGCTCGACGCCAAGGACAGGCACGTCGTGGTCATCGGCGGCGGCGACACGGCGATGGATTGCGTGCGCACGGCGGTGCGCCAGGACGCGCGTTCGGTCACCTGCCTCTACCGGCGCGACCGCGCCAACATGCCGGGCTCGGAGCGCGAGGTCTATCACGCCGAGGAGGAGGGCGTGACCTTCATGTGGTTGGCGGCGCCGGAAGCCTTCATCGGCAGGTCCGCCGTGCCCAGGGCCAAGAAGAAGCACGCCAGCCGGGAGGTCATCTCCGCCGTGCGCGCAACGCGCATGCGGCTTGGGATCGCCGACTCTTCGGGCCGTCAGACGCCCGAAACGGTGCCCGGCTCGTCGTTCAATCTGCCGGCCGACATGGCGATCATGGCGCTCGGCTTCGACCCCGAGGACGTGCCGGCGATGATGGGCACGCCCGAGCTTGCCGTCACCAGCTGGGGCACGCTCAAGATCAACTGGAAAACGATGATGACCAACCTCGAGGGCGTGTTCGCGGCCGGCGACATCGTGCGCGGCGCCTCGCTCGTCGTGTGGGCGATACGCGACGGACGCGA
>CAZLYV010000303.1:0-2786 GCA_964563665.1 uncultured Acetobacteraceae bacterium | reverse complement strand
TCGCGCCGAACCGGGCGCCCAACCTACTTCCAGATCGGCTTGCCCGACCCGGGGAGGCCGAGACGCGGCCATTTTTCGCTCACCGCCTTGACGATTGCGTCGTCCATGCGGATCTTGCGCCCCCACTCGCGCGCCGTCTCCGGCGGCCACTTGTTGGTGGCGTCGAGGCCGATCTTGGAGCCGAGCCCGGATTGCGGGCTCGCGAAGTCGAGGTAATCGATCGGCGTGTTCTCGACGAGCGTGATGTCGCGGGCCGGGTCCATGCGGGTCGAGACCGCCCACATCACGTCCTTCCAGTCGCGCGCGTCGATGTCGTCGTCGACCACGATCACCCACTTCGTATAGATGAACTGCCGAAGATACGACCACACCGCCATCATCACCCGCTTGGCATGGCCGGGATACTCCTTGCGGATCGACACCACCGCGATCCGGTACGAGCAGCCCTCGGGCGGCAGCCAGAAATCGACGATCTCGGGGAACTGCTGCCGGAGGAGCGGCACGAACACTTCGTTCAGCGCCTCGCCCAGCACCGAGGGCTCGTCGGGCGGCCGCCCGGTGAAGGTCGAAAGATAGATCGGGTCGCGGCGCATGGTGATCGCGCTGATCTTGAACACCGGGAATTTTTCGACCGCGTTGTAGTAGCCGGTGTGATCGCCATAGGGTCCTTCATCGCCGTAAGTCTCGAGCGCGACGTGACCTTCGAGCACGATCTCGGCCTCGGCCGGCACCTTGAGCGGGATGGTCTTGCAATCGACCAGCTCGACCCGCTTGCCGCGCAGGAGGCCGGCGAACTGGTACTCGGAGAGCGTGTCGGGCACCGGCGTCACGGCGGCGAGGATCGTGCCGGGATCGGCGCCGATCACGGCCGCGGCGGGGAACGGCTCGTGTTTCTGCTTTCCCCAGCGCGCGTGATGCTGCGCGCCCCCGCGGTGCTTGAGCCAACGCATCAGCGTGGTGTCGCGGCCGGTGACCTGCATACGGTAGATGCCGAGATTATAGTTGTCCTCGCGTCGCTCGCTCGGCCCCTTGGTCACCACGAGCGGCCAGGTGATGAGCGGCGCCGGCTCGCCCGGCCAGCAGACCTGGATCGGCAGCCGGGCGAGATCGATGTCGGTCCCGGTCAGCACGATTTCCTGCGCGGGCGCCGAGGACACCGTCTTCGGCTTCATCGCCATGATGGTCCGCGCGAGCGGCAGAAGTTCGAGGGCTTCGCGCCAACCGCCCGGCGGCTCGGGCTGGCGGAGGAAGGCGAGCGTCTCGCCCACCTCGCGGAGCTGGTGGGGCTCGCGGTCCATGCCCCAGGCGACGCGCTCGACCGTGCCGAAGAGATTGACCAGCACCGGCATGGCGTAGCGTTGGCCGGTGGTGCCGACGACGTTCTCGAACAGCACCGCCGGCCCCTTTTCGGCCAGCAGCCGGGTCTGGATCTCGGTCATTTCGAGCACGGGCGAAACCGGCTCGCGTACGCGCACGAGCCGCCCGTCGCGCTCGAGCCGCGCCATGAAATCGCGCAACGAGGAATAGGGCATGGGCCGCGCCGGGCGTGTTGCTGGATCGCCGTCCAATCTAGCGGCCGGGCCGCCAGGTCGCCAGATATATCCCCGGGAGCACGAGCGCCGCGCCGAGGAGGTGATAGAGCCGCAGCGTCTCGCCGAGCATCAGGTAGGCAAGTCCGGCGTTGTACACCGGCGTGAGATAAAGCATCAGTCCAGTGCGATTGGCCCCGAGGGTTTCTTGGATCCGGCCATAGGCCTGATAGGCGCCCAAACCCGGGACCAGCGCGAGGAAAGCGACCCAGCCCAGAGTCGACCAGGCGAGTGCCGGCGGACGGTCCAGCCACGCCTCGGCCAGGGTAAAGGGCGCCAGCACGATAAGGCCGCTCGCCATGATCGCGGCGAGCCGCGGCGTTGGCGCAAGGCCCGAGGGGCGATGGCGCAGCAACACGGCGTAGAGCGCCCAACCGCTCGCCGCGGCGACGATCCATAAATCGCCGCTGGTGAACGCAAGGCCGAGCAGCACGGCGATATCGCCGCGGGCGACGATCGCCACCACGCCGGCGAGCGCCAGCGCGACGCCGAGTACCTGCCGGCCGGTCATCGTCTCGCCGTAGAGAATCCGGGCAAGCACGATGATCACCACCGGCGCGATGGCGTAAATAAGCCCGATATTGGTCGCCGTCGTCGTCGCGGCGCCGATGTAGACGAACGCCCCGCACACGCCCATGCCGAGCGCGCCCAGCACCATAAGATCGCGCCACTCGCGGGCGAGCGCGACGCGGCCACACAGAAGCGCGCGCGCGGTGAATGGAAGAAGAAGGAGCAATGCGCCCGCCCAACGCCAAAATGCAAGCGCGACTGGCGGCATATCAGCCGACGTCGCCCGCGCGACAAGTATGTTGCCGGCGAACATCGCCGGTGCGATGAACATGAGCGCGTAAGCCAGCCGCGCATCGGCGCGCGTCGGCATAGCGGGTCGGTGGATCGAATACGACAGCGGAACCTCGACCAGGCTGGGTTGGGACGAGAAGCGGCGGCGGATGATAGCAACTTTCGCGACCGTCGCGAGGCCGCCGGGTGAGGCGTCAGGCTTGCATCCGCCGCATGCTAGAGCATGCTCACAACCAGCCGAGCCGGCGGAGCAGCCACAGCTCAAAAGGAAAAACGACGGCCACCAGGATGCAGAACACGACGAAAGCCACCGGATTCTCCGAGCCCGGGATGCCGCCGATATTCATGCCCAGCATCCCGGCGAACAGGCTCGGCGGCAGCAGGAGCGCGGCGATC
>CAZLYV010000302.1:0-2808 GCA_964563665.1 uncultured Acetobacteraceae bacterium | reverse complement strand
CGCGGCGCATGTCGCGGAGAAGGTTTTGCTCGCATTTCGACCTCATTCTGACTAGTCTAGTCAGAATCAAATATGGCGCAATGCCGCGTGATCTGCAAGCCGGATTCGATCACGTCGCCAGCTTGTCTCGCCCCGTAACCGTGACGCTGGAGGTCGCCGCGAACGGCCACCAGATCGTCAAGACGGCTGAGCTTGGGCGGCGAGTTGGTTGGCAAAGTCGTGATTGACGTCGCGGTGGTGCGCCTCGTCGGCGCGCACCGCCACCACTACGTCGCGCAGCCGCGCATCGGCCGGCAATTTCCAGTACGCGATGGCGACCTTAGGCGCCGGAACGTTCGGGATCATCCCGGCATCGATCTCTCCCAGGTACTGCGTGTAGCTGACGACCGCCTCCTCTTCGAGATAGCCCACGACACGGTGCGCGGTTTTCGCGGCGCAGAGATAGAGCAGAAAGAACAGGTTGTAGAACACGCCCTGCGCGAGGAGAACGACGAGCCGCTCAAACGCGCTAGGCCGAGCAATCTCGATGAACGTCATCAGGTGCATGCGTTCGTTCTCGGCTTCGGCGAGAAGGGTATGGATCCACCCTTGATCGTCCTTCATGCGCCTGAGCGAGCGCAGGTGCTGCAGCGCGCCGCCGACCATTCCCGGAACCGCGGCCACGGTCTCGAGGACGATGGCCCGGTGGCCGTAGCGCTTGGCGAAGAACCAGTCGGCGGGGATTCGCATGGCCTTGACGACGAGCTGCGCGATGCGATCCGAGAGGTCGCCCGGGACATGATGGACGCCGAGAATTTCGCTCATAGGCCCCTCCATTTTCACGGCAGGCGACGCTGATTTATAACGATCGAGGCCCGCACCGCACCTCGCCAAGCATAGGGCCCAAGGGCGGGCCAAGCGTCGATCTGCAAAGCCCCCGCGCCACGGTTCAGTTCACGCCGCCAGCTTGTCCAGCTCCGTCAAGAGCGCGTTGCCCATCTCGCTGGTCGACACCTTCTTCATGCCCGCTTGCATGATGTCGGCGGTGCGGTATCCCGCCGCCAGCACGTGGTTGATCGCCTGCTCGACCAGATCGGCGTCGTCGGCGAGATCGAACGAGTAGCGGAGCATCATCGCGTAGGAAAGCAGCATCGCCAACGGATTGGCGATGTCCTTCCCGGCGATATCGGGCGCCGAACCGTGCACCGGCTCGTAGAGGGCGCGCCGCCGCCCGGTGGCGTCGGGCGCTCCCAGCGAGGCCGACGGCAGCATGCCGAGCGAGCCGGTCAGCATCGCCGCGCAATCCGAAAGAATGTCGCCGAACAGGTTGTCGGTGACGATGACGTCGAACTGCTTCGGCTGGCGGACGAGCTGCATGGCGCAGTTGTCGGCGTACATGTGGTTGAGCTCGACGTCCTTGTACTCGGTGGCGTGCAGCCGGGTGACCGTTTCGCGCCACAGCACCCCGGTGTGCATGACGTTCGCCTTGTCGACCGAATGCACCTTGTTGCGCCGTTTGCGGGCGAGCTCGAAGGCGACGCGCGCGACGCGTTCGATCTCCGGCGTGGTGTAGACCTGGGTGTCGAGCGCGCGCTTGGTGCCGTCGCTCCGCGTCTCGACGCCGCGCGGTTCGCCGTAATAGACCCCACCGGTAAGCTCGCGCAAGATCAGGATGTCGAGCCCGTCGACCAGTTCGCGCTTCAAGGACGAGGCCTCGGCGAGCGGAGCGAAGACGAGCGCCGGGCGCAGATTGGCGAACAGGTCCATCTCCTTGCGCAGTCGCAAAAGCCCGCGCTCGGGCTTCTTGTCGAACGGCAGGCCGTCCCATTTCGGGCCGCCGACCGCGCCGAACAGCACCGCGTCCGCCGCCATCGCCTCGGCCATCGCGTTGTCGCTCAAGGGCACGCCGTGCGCGTCGAGCGCCGCCCCGCCGACCAACCCTTCCTTAATGTCGAAGCGCACGGCGCGATGCTTGTCGAACCAGTCGACGACGCGACGCACCTGGCGCATGGTCTCGGGGCCGATTCCGTCGCCGGGCAGCACCAGCAGCTTTCGATTGGCGGGCATTCTGTGATCCTGAGATGAATCCTCATGCTGAGCTTGTCGAAGCATGAGGCAATTCGAAGATGTCCCCTCGCCCTTCGACAGGCTCAAGGCGAGGGCGAAATCAATGCATCAAGCGAAATTCACACATACAGCCAAGGCTGCTGCGTCTTCTGCTTCGCCTCGAAAGCATCGATATCGCGGCCCTTCTGCATGGTGAGCCCGATGTCGTCGAGGCCGTTCAACAGGCAGTGCTTGCGGAAGGGTTCGATCTCGAAGCGAACCTTGCCGCCGTCGGGCCGGGTGATTTCCTGCTTGGCGAGATCGACGGTCAAGGTGGCGTTAGCCCCCTTGCGCGCGTCTTCCATGAGCTGGCTGCAGATTTCCTGCGGAAGCGCGATCGGCAGAATGCCGTTCTTGAAGCAGTTGTTGTGAAAGATGTCGGCGAAGGACGGCGCGATGACGCAGCTGATGCCGAAATCCAGCAGCGCCCATGGGGCGTGCTCGCGCGAGGACCCGCAGCCGAAATTGGCCCCGGCGAGGAGAATCTTCGCCTTGCGATAGGCCGGCTGGTTGAGCACGAAGTCCGGCTTCTCGTTGCCGTCGGGCGTATGGCGCATCTCGTCGAACAGCGCACGCCCGAGCCCCGTGCGCTCGATCGTCTTCAGGAACTGTTTGGGAATGATCATATCGGTGTCGACGTTGATCATCGGCAGGGGCGCCGCGATGCCGGTCAGCGTGGTGAATTTCTGCATGGGTCGGCGTTCCTTTTTCGAATTTGCCGCG
>CAZLYV010000301.1:0-2824 GCA_964563665.1 uncultured Acetobacteraceae bacterium | reverse complement strand
GTAATTTGGCCCGTCCGCGAGATTCGGGAGAAACTTGAATGCCTGCGATGCACGACCTTGGCGGCGTCGAACCGGCGGCCTCGCAAGCGATCGACCGTGCCGAGCATCAGCTCACCCATTTCGACAAATCCGTCGATGCGCTGATGTACCTGCTCTCCGGCGCCTCGCGCCGGATCATTCGCGTCGATGAGCTTCGCCGCGCGATAGAGTCGCTCACGCCCCGGCAGTATGAGACCCTCGGCTACTACGAGAAATGGCTGCAGGCGATGCATGACCTGCTGATCGAAAAGGATGTGCTTGGCGAGGAAGAGGTCATGCTGAAGGTGGCCGAAATTCGCGCGCGCGCCGGGCGCGGCGAGGCGGCATGACCCCACGCTTCCGGGAGGGCGATCGGGTCCGCGTGCGCCGCGAATTTCCCAGGGCGGGCGGACGGCGCGTGCATATTCGCACGCCGTATTATCTTCGTGGACATACGGGCGTCGTTGCACAGGTTCTGGGAACCTACGGCGATCCCGAAAAGCTCGCTTTCGGCAAGCCGGGCTACCCGCATCGCGCGCTCTACCAGGTGCGCTTCGCACACCGCGACGTGTGGCCGGGTGGACCGCGCGACCGCGACACGATCGTCGCCGACATCTTCGAGCATTGGCTCGAGCCGGCGACCGGGGAGAGGACGCATGGCTGAAAAGACGCGATCGCGCGGCAAATCGCGCACCCATCATGACCACGACCACGCCAGACCGAATCCACATGCTCCGATCGTGGTCCATGAGCCGGCGCCGGAATACCTCCATCTCGAACAAGCAATCCGCGAGTTGCTGATCGCCAAGGGCGTCATTGCCGCCGACGAGCTGCGCCGGCAGATCGAGCTCATGGATGCGCGAGGACCGGCGCTCGGCGCGCTGCTCGTCGCGCGCGCCTGGGTCGATCCGAAATTCAAGGCGTTGCTGCGCAGCGATTGTCGGGCGGCGAGCAAAGAAATGGGCATCGACACCGCCGGCATGCCCGAGGTGATGGTGCTGGAGAACACGCCTCGGCTTCATCATCTCGTCGTCTGCACGCTGTGCTCATGCTACCCCAAGAGCATTCTCGGCATCCCGCCGGCCTGGTACAAAAGCACGGCCTATCGGGCGCGCGGGGTGAAGGATCCGCGCGGCGTGCTCAAGGAGTTCGGCACCGAGCTCCCCGCGGACGTCGAGGTGAGAGTGATGGATTCAACTGCGGATCTCCGCTATCTCGTCATGCCGATGCGGCCCGCGGGCACCGAGCATATGAGCGAAGCCGATCTTGTCCGGCTGGTCACCCGTGATTCGATGATCGGCGTCTCGGCGGCGCTGCCGCCGGGCCGTGCCGCCGCCGCGGCCGAATGACGCCAACCGCAGAAGGCGAACACCGCCCGTGATCCCGCGTTACAGCCGGCCCGAGATGACCGCCATTTGGGCGGCGGAAAATCGATTCCGGATCTGGTTCGAGATCGAAGCCCATGCCTGCGATGCGCAGGCGGCGCTTGGCGTGATTCCCAAATCAGCCGCGCGCACGGTGTGGAAGCGCGGCAGGTGGGAGATCGCGCGGATCGACGCGATCGAGCGCGAAACCAGGCACGACGTCATCGCCTTCCTGACCAATCTTGCCGAACATGTCGGGCCCGCCGCACGGTTCATCCATCAGGGCATGACATCGTCCGATGTGCTCGACACCTGCCTCGCGGTCCAGCTCGCCCAGGCGGCCGATATCCTGATCGCCGACCTCGATCGCGTACTCTCTGCGCTCAAGCGCCGCGCGATCGAGCACAAGTTGACGGCGTGCGTGGGGCGGAGCCACGGCATCCATGCCGAGCCGACGACCTTCGGCCTGAAACTCGCCGGGTTCTACGCCGAATTTCTCCGCGACCGCGCGCGCCTTGTAGCCGCGAGGGCCGAGATCGCGACCTGCGCCATTTCCGGCGCGGTCGGGACCTTCGCCAATATCGACCCGCGCGTCGAACACCACGTGGCGAAAAAGCTTGGGCTTACGGTCGAACCAGCATCGACGCAAGTGATCCCGCGCGACCGGCACGCGATGTTCTTTGCGACGCTGGGCGTCATCGCCGCGTCGATCGAGCGGCTGGCGATCGAGATCCGCCACCTGCAGCGAACCGAGCTGCGCGAGGCCGAGGAGTATTTCAGCCCCGGCCAGAAGGGCTCTTCGGCGATGCCGCACAAGCGAAACCCGGTACTTTCGGAGAATCTTACCGGGCTCGCCCGTGTCGTGCGCGCGGCGGTGGTGCCGGCGCTGGAAAACGTCGCGTTATGGCACGAGCGCGATATCTCGCACTCCTCGGTCGAACGCGTGTTCGCGCCCGACGCGACGATCGCGCTCGACTTCGCCCTCGATCGGCTGGCCGGGTTGATCGAAAAGTTGGTCGTTTATCCCGAAAATATGAGGGCCAACCTCGATCGCCTGGGCGGCCTCGTCCATTCGCAACGCGTCTTGCTGGCGCTCACCCAGGCCGGCATGAGCCGCGAGGAGGCGTACCGCGTGGTGCAACGCAACGCCATGCGAAGCTGGGAGAAGGGCGAGGGCTTCCTCGAACTGCTCAAGTCCGACCAGGCGGTCGTAAAGCTCATAAGGCCCAAGGTGCTCGAAGCGCTATTCGATCTCGGCTACCACACCAAGCACGTCGGCACGATCTTCGCCCGCGTATTCGGCCGCGCGCGTGCGCGATCCCGCCGCCGTATGCGCTGAGCCGCCCTACTTCACTTCCTTGCTGATCTGATCCATGGCGATGGCGACGAGGCGGTCCATCTCGCGCCGCACCCCGTGCGCGTCGATCGCTATGCCCTTCGCC
>CAZLYV010000300.1:0-2825 GCA_964563665.1 uncultured Acetobacteraceae bacterium | reverse complement strand
GGCCCGCGTGGAGTCATCTGGGCTCTGGGCGTCGTGGCTTTGATCCTGGTTCGCGTCGCTTGGGAACTCTGGCGAATCAATTCCCGGGGCGAACAGCAGCTCGATGCCGAGACGCGCCTCGACGCCGATCTAACCGCGCTCGCGAACGAGATGCGCGAGTTGAGGAGCGAGATTCGCGAGCTGATCGTTGATCTGCGCCAGTTGATCGAGCGCCGCTAAGCCGCAGGCCGTCAGCCAATGCCCTTGGCGAAAACGCCTCCGCTTTTTGCGCGAAGGCGGCTGAGCTGCGGTTCCACCGCGTCATCGGTTTTGGGCGTTCCGGGGATCGCATCCCGGGTGCGCTCGGGCGGAAACTCGATGACCGCGGTCGTTCCAACGCCAACGATGCTGGTGAGATCGAGCGTGCCGCCGTGCGCCTCCATCAGGGATCTGGCCAGCGGCAGGCCGAGCCCGGTTCCCTCGAACTGGCGATCGAGGCCGCTGTCGACCTGGCCGAACGGCGTGAGACAGATTGCAATCTTGTTTTCGGGAATTCCGACGCCCGTATCGACCACTGAAATCGCGCAGGCGGATGTCGGCAGAAACCGGATGAGTACCTCGATCCTTCCGCCAAAAGGCGTGAACTTGACCGCATTCGACAGGAGATTGAGCAAGACTTGCTTGGTCCGCCGCTCGTCGGCGTAGATGCGGTGGATCGTCGACTGTTCACGGACCTTGAGCGTGAGGTGCGATTCATCCGCGCGCGGATGCATCAGCGTTATGCACGAGGCGATCACATCGCGGACATCGATCTCCTCTTCATGAAGTTCGGTCTTGCCCGCTTCGAGCTTGGAGATGTCGAGAATGTCGTTGATGATTCGAAGTAGATGTTGGGCCGAGCTATGAATCGAGTGGACCGAGTCCGTCTGCTTTTCGCTCAAGGCGCCATAAATCCCTGCCTCGAGAAGTTCCGAGAAACCGATCACGGCATTGAGCGGCGTTCGAAGCTCATGGCTCATATTGGCCAGAAACTCGTCGCGCGATCGGTTGGCGAGCGCCAGCTTGTTGGCGGCGTCGGTCTGTGCCTCATGCATCCGACGGCGGGCGCCGACGTCGGCCATATAGCAGACGAACAGCAGGCGATCGGCCTTGCGCATCTCCAGGGGATGATCGACCGCGATCTGGCGCGTCACCGCAACGACAAGCTGCATCGGAAACGTGCTGCCATCGGCGCGCAGTCCAGTCGCCTGGACAGGCCCCACCTGGACGCCGCCGTCGCGCGCCTCCGCGACATAATCTGAGAGGGTACGACCGATCCGGCCCTGTCCGATCGACGGGGTCAGCAAGTCGATCGCGGCGCCAAGCACCGCTGCGTCGTCATGACCGAACATCTCGAGCCCGGTGCGGTTGCAAAAGACGATTCGGCCGGTGTCATCGCAGATGAAGACCCCCTGGGCCGAATTTTCGATGACGCTTTGAATAAGAGTGTCGCGGTGGCGTATGGCCATGTCGCGCACGAACCGCTCGCGAAGAATTATCGCATGCTGGCGGACCAGCGCGGCGAAATAGACCGCGGTCGGGACGATGATTGCCGGCGTCGCATCCACCTGAAGACCATAGGCATCGCGCGCGATGTGGCTGCCGCCGATCGCCGCCGCGCTCCAAATTGCAAATCCGGCCACCACCGGTCCGAAGGCGAGCGCCTCGAATGCCAGTCCAAGGAACCCGGCGCCCAACACCAGGATGGCGATCAAAACGACCTGCGGCAGCGTGAAGGCGCCGTTCGGCAAAACCGAGGCTGGAGCCCAGACTCCGCCCAAGCTCAAAAGGAATCCGAGCAGCGGCGTCTCGACGGCAAGGTAATAGGCGACGATCCCCGCGGTGGCTACCGCGAGGTAAGGGAATGCCGCGCGCGACAGCTCGCTAATCGGTCGCTGTGCATCGAACTGCATCATGCCAATACACCGTTGGTCGACCGCGCCGGGCGCTCACCGGAATGGACACGTCACGACAATGTCGGGCGGGCGGAGCGGAAGCGAGGGCCAGAAAACTCTTGGACACTATGCGGAAGAATAGTTAAGGGATGATAAAGTGCGGCCCTGCCTCCAGCGTCTGTATGATGATGGCGCGCCGCGTGCTACCACAGGGGCCGCCCTGGGCGGAGATCGTCTGCGGCGTCAATGGACGGGGCAGGACGGGAAAGCGTCGGCCCGGTGTATTAACCACGGATTTGGCATTAGATGTTTCGCAAGCACGACGACGCGGTGAATGTTGGCGATCATTTCGTCACGACGGGGCGGAGCGCCGCGACGTGGGTAGTGGAACTGGTGTACATCGATCCCAGCAACGTGCGGCATGCGCGCTTGCGGCGGGTGGATAGTCCGACCAACCAGCGAACGTTCTCCTGCACCGTTCTCAACGACGGCGGCCAGTTCCGCAGGGTCGCCAAGCCGGCTGCGGGATAATCGCGGCAGCGGCGTCGATCAAGGATCGAGATAACCCTCGAAGCGAGGCATCTTGCCGCTGCGGACGATGACAAGCCAATCATCGACGATTCTGCGGTCCCGTCCCGCGGCCCAAAATCCGCGGCATGAATCGAGATAAGCAACGACCGTCGAGCGTTCACCTGCCAGCAAAAGGTCGCGGGCGAGATCCATGCGCGGCCCGTTCACCTCCAGCGTCCCGCCGCCTGGCGTTTCCGCGGCGGCTTTAAGATGCTCCTTGGCGAGAATGACATCGCCGCGCTGGAGTGCGATGCGTCCGAGCACCACGTTTCCCGTGTGGATTGCCTCGGCGTGCTGACTTTCGGCATGCCGCGAGGCGGCAAGATCGAGCATATCGCGCGC
>CAZLYV010000299.1:0-2835 GCA_964563665.1 uncultured Acetobacteraceae bacterium | reverse complement strand
GCGCGCGCCTTTGGCATACTCGGCTGAACGGCTTGACAGCGCTGCCCTCTCCCTCCGAGGGTGGGATAAATCGTCGATGGAAGCGTTCGTCCCGTCATGACCCGAAATATCCTGGTGACCGGCGGCGCCGGCTATATCGGCGCGCATGTCTGCAAGGCGCTCGTGAGCGCGGGCTATACCCCCGTGACCATCGACAATCTGGCGAACGGGCATCGCGACGCGGTGCGCTGGGGGCCGCTGATCGAGGCCGACCTGGCCGATCCCAACGCGCTCGCGGCTGCGTTCAAGACCCACTCCGTCACCGCGGTGATCCACCTCGCGGGCGTGATCGAGGTCGGCTGGTCGATGCGCGACCCCTTGCGCTTCTTTCGCAACAACGTCGCCAATATGATCGGTCTTCTGGAAGCGATGCGTGCGGCCGGACTCGACACGATCGTCTTCTCCTCGACCGCCGCGGTCTATGGCGCGCCGCAAAGCGATTCGATCGACGAACGGCATCCGACCGTCCCGGTGAGCCCTTATGGCGAGACCAAGCTGATGGTCGAGCGCATTCTCGCCTGGACCGCCGTCGCGCACGGCCTCAAGTGGCGGGCGCTCCGCTACTTCAACGCCGCCGGGGCCGATCCCTCGGGCGAGATCGGCGAGGATCATTCGCCCGAAACCCATCTGGTTCCGCGCGCCTGCCTCGCGGCGCTGGGAAAGGGGCCGATGCTCGATGTCTTCGGCGCCGATTACCCGACCCGCGACGGAACGGCGATACGCGACTACGTCCACGTGAGCGATCTCGCCGTGGCGCACGTTCAAGCACTCGCTCGGCTCATGGCGGGGGGCGCCAGTGGCCCGCTCAATCTCGGCACCGGACGCGGCCAGACGGTCGCCGAGGTGATCGGCGCGGTGGAGAAGGCGGCCGGCCGGAAGGTGCCCAGGCGCGCTCGACCCAGGCGGGAGGGCGATGCGCCGGTCCTGGTCGCCAATCCGGCGGCGGCAAAGCGCGAACTCGGCTGGACGCCGGTGATTGCGGATCTGGACGCCATCGTCGAAACCGCCTGGCGTTGGCATGTAAGCCGGCACGGCGGTGCGCGCTGATCATTTTGTCGCGGGCATGGTCCCGCTGTTCGCGAGGAGTTGATCGCCGTTCATCGTTGGGTTCGTCCAGACTTGGAATGAACGCGGTAGTCGGGCGGGGAAGGCAGATAAGTTTGTCGAACTGGTGCGCGCGACGTGGGCCGATAAAGCGGATTTGCGCGGCGCTGGCGACGGCCGCGCTGTGGCTCGGACTGGCGAGCGCGCCGGCGCCGGCCGGCGAGTTGGTGCTGCTGGCCCAACCCGGGCCGTGGCCGCACGTTGCTACGCTGATCGGCTATGGCGGCCGGTTGTGGTTCGTCAACAGCCGCAAATTCGTCAATCACAATACGGCCGATGTCTACAGCTACGACCCCCTGACCGGCGGCGTGCGCTTCGAGCGCGCCCTCTTTAGCCAGGATGCGGGCGATCCGGTGGTTGCCGGCGGCCTGCTCTACTGGCCGTTCGAGGACGCGCGCTTTTCGATGCGCCACGGCGAATTCATGGTCACCGACGGAGAGCGCTGGCAATGGCGCATCTTGCCCGGCGGCGACATGTTTCACGTTCACGCGATGGTGCAGCATGACGGGGCGATCTACGCCGCGACGTCGGCGTGGCGCGCCGGACTTCAGCGCTCGAGCGACGGCGGCACGACGTGGCAGGTGCTCTACGATCATCCGACCCCGCCCGGCGAGGTCACGCGGATCACCGCGCTCGAGTTTCTGGGCGACACGCTTTACGCCGGCCTCACCACCGAGCGCGACGACGATGTGACCCTGCTGCGGCGCGAGGGAACGAATGTCGTACCGGTCCCGGGGTGGCCCAAGGGCCGGTCGACGCCGGCACTCGCCGTCTATCGCGGCTGGCTCTATGCCCTCGGCGACACGGGCAACGGCCGCAGCGTGTGGCGGACCGATGGTCGGGCGGTCGAGCGCATCCACGGGTTCGATGGGATCGCGGTGCGCGCGTTCGCCGGCGGTCCCGATGCGCTATGGGCGGTGAGTGCCACGGGCGCCGGCGGCGCGCTTTGGCGGAGCGCCGACGGCATCGCGTTCAACGAGATCCAGCGGTTCAGCGACGCGGCGCCGGTGGCGCTGGCCGTATATGCAGACGACGTCTATGTCGGCACCGAGGGTCCCGGCGGGCGCGGCGCCTTATGGGGACCGGCGGCGCCGGCTTCCGTCGAGCCGTCGGTGGCGCGTGCGCCGCTGCCGGCTTGGCGGGAGCCGCCCGATCCGGCGGCGTTCGAGGCAGGCGCCGCCGCCCTCGACCGCGCGCTCATCGATCCCGCGACCTACGCAGGCTCACGCGGGCGACTGGCGGAGCTCGTGGCGGCGCTTGCCGGCTATCGCACGCCCGCGGCGGGTAGCGCGCTTTCGCGCCGGCTCGATGCGGCGGTGCCCGATGTGCGGGCGAACCTGTTCGGCGGCAACCGCAACATCCCCGCGGTCAAGGTGGCGCGCTGGGATCTCCTGTGGGCGATCGCCCGCACCGGCCACGGCCGCGTGCCGCCGGAGCTGCTGGGGTTGCCATGGCAGGCGCCGGCCAATCGCGCCGAGAAATATTTCGAGACGGCCGCAGGGGCCGCATGGGCGGTCGCCGAGCTCGGCCAAAAGGATGCGGCGACGCTCGCGGCGTTGATCGCGCGGCTCGATCGCCCCGGCGATCCCGACTGGCTCGTGGGCGATATCGTCGGCGCCCTCAGCGCGCTCACCGGCGAGCGCTTCGGCCACGATGTCGCCGCTTGGCAGGCGTGGTGGAAGCGTCGCGGCG
>CAZLYV010000298.1:0-2837 GCA_964563665.1 uncultured Acetobacteraceae bacterium | reverse complement strand
TACCTGGCGAGGACGAGCAGTACGAGGCATTCGCCGCAATCGTCCGCGCGCTCGACGGGCGGCCGGCGACCATCCGTACGCTCGACGTCGGGGGCGAAAAGCTCGCCTCGGCGCTCGGTGATCGCTTCGCGCCCGGGCCCAATCCGGCGCTCGGCTTGCGCGCCATCCGGCTCTCGCTCAAGGAGCCGGCGCTTCTGGAGGCCCAGCTCGCCGCCATCCTTCGTGCCGGCGCGCACGGGCCGGTGCGAATCCTTTTGCCGATGATCGCCACGTCGCTGGAAGTGCGCGAGGCGCGCGAGGTTCTGGCGCGCGTCGCCCGCCGGCTCGTGCGCAAGAACGTGCCGATCGCCGAGCCGTTGCCGCCGGTGGGCGCGATGATCGAGGTGCCGGGGGCGGCGCTGTCCGCCGATGCGCTCGCGCGCGTATGCGACTTCTTCGCGCTCGGGACGAACGATTTGACGATGTACACGCTCGCCATCGACCGCGGCGACGAGCAGGTGGCGCATCTCTATAATCCGCTGCACCCGGCGGTCTTGCGGTTGATCCAGTTCACGACCGAGGCGGCGCTGCGTCACCGCATTCCGGTGAGCCTGTGCGGCGAAATGGCGGGCGACCCGCGCTACACCGCGCTCCTTCTGGGGCTCGGCATCCGCGAACTCTCGATGGCGCCGAGCAAGCTGCCGCGGGTGAAACAGCGCGTTCGCTCGCTCGAATTCGCCGGTGCGGCGGCGCGCGCGCGCCTCATCATGGATCAGTCGGATTCGGGCCGGATCGCGGCGCTGCTCGACGACTTCAACGCGCTGAGCTGAATCTACGAACCCGCAACCTGAACATGGCCGGCGCGGCCATAATCGAGAATCCGCTGGTCATAGGTAACAATACGCGCGTCTTGCAACCGCGCCGTGGCGACAATGAATCGATCCGCCGGATCGGCGTGGAACGGCTCCGGCAGCGAAGCCGCCTCGATCGCGATTTCGGAGGAAACCGGCGCTTCGCTCAATCCGGGGAGCGCCAATACGGCACGCCGCCATTCGAACGCCGGCATTGTCAGAGCGAGACGGTCGCGCCGGGCGAGGAGAGCGACCTCCCAAAAACTGATCGCCGAAATGACCAATTGTCCTCGCGCCGCGGCATGATCGATCGCGCGTCGCGCGGCAGGCCGCAGCCTCGGCAGTCCGTCGACAAGCCAGACCGCGACATGCGTGTCGAGGAGGAGCATTACTTGAGCGCTTCCCACTCGACGTCGAGCGGCGAGATGATGTCGCCCTTGATGATTACCGAGCCCTTCAGCGCGCCGAACAGCGTCGAGCGTCGTTTGGTGTCCGGTGGAATGATTCGGGCGACCGGCTTGCCGTGCTTGGTGATCACGACGGTGATCCGGCGTCTTTTGACGTCGTCCATGAGCTTCAAGCATTTCGCCTTGAACTCGGTGGCCGGGATGGTGATTTCGGTCATTTCAAGATGTCCACTGGTCATTTATTATGACCAGATAACATAGGTGCACGATTGGCGGACCACAACCGCCGTTTTCGGCGTCGGGGGCGCCGGCAAGTTGCCAGCGGCAAATATCGATTGAACCGGGGCTGGCGGGCTGGTATACCCCGCGGCCGAATTTCCCCTTTTGTTCCATGCTTTTGGGATCCCGGCCAGGAGGCCAGATATGAGCCCCAGCACCGCGTCCGTTGCTCCCGATTACAAGGTCGCCGACATCAAGCTCGCCGATTGGGGATCGCGCGAAATCGCCATCGCCGAGACCGAGATGCCGGGACTGATGGCGATCCGGGCCGAGTATGGCGGCAAGAAGCCGCTCAAGGGTGCGCGCATCGTCGGCTGTCTTCACATGACGATCCAGACCGCCGTGCTGATCGAGACGCTCATTCACCTTGGCGCCGAGATCCGCTGGAGCTCGTGCAACATCTTCTCGACCCAGGATCATGCGGCGGCGGCGATCGCCAAGCGCGGCATCCCGGTCTTTGCCTGGAAGGGCGAGACGGAGGAAGAGTACGACTGGTGCATCGAGCAGACCATCTTCGGGCCCAACGGCTGGCGGCCCAACATGTTGCTCGACGACGGCGGCGATCTTACCAGGGTCATGCACGACAAATATCCGGACCTGCTCAAGGATGCGCGCGGCCTCTCGGAAGAGACGACCACCGGGGTACGCCGCCTCTACGAAATGCAAAAGGCGGGCAAGCTTCTGGTGCCGGCGATCAACGTCAACGACTCGGTGACCAAGTCGAAATTCGACAATCTGTACGGCTGCCGCGAGAGCCTGGTCGACGGGATTCGCCGCGCGACCGACGTCATGCTGGCGGGAAAAGTCGCGCTGGTGTGCGGCTTTGGCGATGTCGGCAAAGGCTCGGCCGCCAGCCTGCGCAACGCCGGCGCACGCGTCATGGTGACGGAAATCGATCCGATCTGCGCGCTGCAGGCGGCGATGGAAGGCTACCAGGTGAGCACGCTTGACGAGATGGTGCAGACGGCCGACATCTTCATTACCGCGACGGGCAATCACAACATCATCACCGTTGATCACATGAAGAAGATGAAGGACAAGGCCATCGTCGGCAATATCGGCCACTTCGACAACGAAATCGACATGGCCGGGCTGAAGAGGTTTTCGGGCATCGAGCGGATCAACATCAAGCCGCAGTACGACGAATGGCGATTCCCTGATGGCCACAGCATCCTCGTGCTGGCCGAGGGCCGATTGCTCAATCTCGGCTGCGCCACGGGCCATCCGAGCTTCGTGATGTCGGCCTCGTTCACCAACCAGGTGCTGGCGCAGCTCGATGTGGACAAGAACGCCGACACCTACAAGAAGAACGTCTTCATGC
>CAZLYV010000297.1:0-2840 GCA_964563665.1 uncultured Acetobacteraceae bacterium | reverse complement strand
TCGCGCGCATCGAGCGGGTGAAACTCGCCAAAGCCGGCCGCCGACAATCGCTCGGGCGAGACGCCGCGCGAGACGAGGTACTTGATCACCGAAATCGCGCGGGCCGACGACAATTCCCAGTTCGACGGGAATTGCGGCGTCGCGATGGGACGCCGATCGGTATGACCATCGACCTGCAACACCCAGTCGATGTCGCCGGGGATTCGCTTGCCGATATCCTGCAAGGTCTCGGCGAGCTGCGCCAACTGGCGCTTGCCTTCGGGTTCGAGATCGGCCGAGCCGGTCGCAAACAGAACCTCCGACTGGAACACGAAGCGGTCGCCGACGATGCGGATATCGGCGCGATTGCCGAGCGCCTCGCGCAGACGACCGAAGAACTCCGATCGGTAGCGCGCCAGTTCCTCGACCTTGCTGGCGAGCGCCAGGTTGAGCCGCCGGCCGAGATCGGCGATCTGCACCTGCTGTTCGCGCGAACTCGCCTCGCTCGCGCCAAGCAGTTCGTTGAGGCGCCGAAGCTCCTCGCTGAGCGCGTTGATCTGGCGGGTGAGAAGATCGGCGCGTGCCTGCGCATCCTCGGTGAGCTTGACCTGGGCGCCGAGCTGCTCGCGGTCGGTCTTCATCTCGCCCGCCTGTTCGGCAAGCTTCGCCTCGAGCTCGCGGCGCAGAATGGTGAGCGTTTCGACGTTGCGGCGAAGCGCATCGAGTTCGCGCAGCTGCACCTCGATCTTTTCGCGGTCGGCGACGATGGTCTTGAAGGCGTCCTCGAGGTCGGCGCCGACCTTGGCCGCCTGAAGCTGCGCCGCCACCGCCTTGGCGTTCGCCGCCGCGAGCTCGTCGAGGAGGCGGTCGCGCACCGTGGTGACGCGCTGCAGCTCGGAGGCCAGCACGTCGATTTGCCCGCCGAGACGGGCCGACTCGCCACGCTCGAAGGATAGCTGGGTCGCCAGCTCGTCGATTTGCGCCGAAAGCCGCGCCAACGCCTGGTCGCGGCCGGCGATCACGTCCTTGAGATAGAACTGGAACAGCGTGAAGACCATCAACACGAAGATGATCACCATGAGCAGGGTCGCGAGCGCGTCGACGAACCCCGGCCAAATGTCGATCGTACGGGCCTGGCGGCGGCCGGAAACATGCGGCATGGGTGCGGCCTACGTCTCGCTCGGCAAACGAGCCACGCACCCTCGCATCGGCGACGCCGACGGGCCGCCGAGGTGGGGAGTAACGCCCAAAATCACCTGCGGCCGCCGCTGCTGTATCACCGCTCCTCCTCGGCGAGCGCCGCAATCGTGCGGGCAAGAAGGCGGATTTCGTTGCGGATATCCTGGGTCATCTGAGTCCGGCCGGCGGCGGCTTCCTCGATCAGCCGCGCAAGGTACATCTCGAGATTTCGCAAGTGTCCGCGCAGCGCCTCGTCGCCGCCGATCCCGCCGCGGCCATGGGCGTCGGCGAGCCGCAATAGCACCGGCTTGAGCTCGAGCTGCGCTTCGGCGGCCCGCGCCATCAATGTCTGCTCGCTCCGCATCTGATTGGTGAGTTCACCGAGACGCTCGGCGAGTTGTGCCAGCGTGGTATTGGCCGCGCCGCGGCCCTCCTCGGCCCGCGCCATGGTGCGCTGCAGGTTTTCAAGATTGTCGGCCGTCTGCTCGAGCAACGCCTGGATATACGCCGGCACCGGCTGTTCGCCTTCGGCGAGCGGGCCGCCCGAGGATAACCGCGTCAGGCTCGACAGCCATTCCTCGAGGTCGTTGTAGAAGCGATTCTGCGCCTGGCTCGCCTGCAGGTCGAGGAAGCCGAGAACGAGCGAACCGGCGAGCCCGAACAGCGAGGTGCCGAAGGCGGTGCCCATTCCCGACAACGGCACCTTGAGCCCGTTTTGAAGGTCGTTGAACAACTGCGCGGTGTCGCTCGAGCTCGACAACTCGGCGATGACGCGGCTGATGCCGCCCACCGTCTCGAGCAGGCCCCAGAACGTGCCGAGGAGTCCGAGAAAAATCTCCAGCCCGATCAGATAGCGCGAGATGTCGCGCGATTCATCGAGCCGCGAGCCGATGCTGTCGAGCAGCGAGCGCATGGCGGTGGCCGACAGGCTGACCCGCCCTTTGCGCTCGCCCAGCATCGTCGCCATCGGCGCCAACAGGCGCGGAGCACGCTGGCGCGACAGCGCGGGCTGGTCGCGGCGGAAATTCTCGATCCAGGTCAGCTCGGGATAGAGCACCAGCACCTGGCGGAAATTGTAGGCGATACCGAGCGCCAGCACGCCGAGGATGAGCATGTTGAGCGGCGGGTTGGCCAAAAACGCGCCGATGAGTCCGCCGCGCAAGACCGCCGAGACCGCGATCACGGCGGCCAGAAAAACAATCATGCGGACCAGAAATCGATAGGGCCGGGTCATGTCGTCGTCGTTCCCATCTTTCACGTCACGGCCGGTTCGCGCCATGACGCCGTTCACAAGACGTCGCCAGGGTCAGCGCCGAACCATCATCACGTCGGCCCGCTCCCCGGGGCCCGAGCCGGCCTGATCGCCAAGCGCGCGGACGTCGATCCGGGTGCTGGCAATGCCCTGATCGACGAAAAATGCGCGCACCGAAAGCGCCCGGCTCAGGCTCAGACGTCGCGCATCGCTTTGCGCGTTCCCCGTTGCATAACCCAGCACCTGGACGCGCGCATCAGCATCGCGCTTGAGGTCGGCGACGCGGCGGGTGAGCGCCTGGCGGGCGGCCTCGCTAAGCTCGGTCGAGCCGGCGACAAACTCGATGCGCGCCAGCGGAATCTCGCCGGCCGGACCCGGCGGCGGCAAGGCGGCGATCTGCTCGGGCGCCGGCGGTGATTTTGGCGCTGGC
>CAZLYV010000296.1:0-2862 GCA_964563665.1 uncultured Acetobacteraceae bacterium | reverse complement strand
CCGGTCCCGCGAGGCTTCGGAGCTTAGATACCAGCGAAGAGCACCGATTTTGTGGAATCGGCGCTGTTGCTGTCGTTGGTCGCCCGGATCGGGAGGGACAATCAGCTCCGGACGCCAACGATGGAATAACGATAGGTCGCCTCGCCGCTATTTGCAGTGATCGGCATCACAGGCCTAATGATCTGATATCCCGAGATATTGCGCCAAGACCCCCGAACCGGGCGCGATTTTTCACGGTCATTCGGCGCGAAATTCCTCGACCATCTCCCTGAGGCGCTTGACGTCGAGCAGGACGAGCGCGCGGCCCTCGCGTTCGACCAGATGCTTGCGCGCAAGAACGGCCAGGGTGCGCGCGACCGTTTCGCGGGTGGTGCTGACGCGAGCGGCGATTTCGGTGTGGGTCGGCAGCGGCCGGATCACCGAGCGATTGTCTTCCACGGCGTTCGCTTTCGCTTCGCGCAACAGCTCGGCATAGATGCGGTTGTGGGCGCCCTGGGTGCTGAGATCCATGATCCGTCCGGTCGATTGGCGGATGACCGTGGCCAGGCGGCGCATGAGTGCGAGAGCCACCGCCGGATGCTGGGCGAGCACCTCGAGGAATACCGGGCCCGGCAGCGAGGCGGTAAGGGTGTCGAGCGCGGCGACCACCGTCGCCGAGCGTCTTTGGCCATCGATCGCCGCGAGCTCGCCGAAATAGCCGCCGGTCGCGATGTCATCGAAACTTACCTCGCGGCCGCTCAGCGCGAAGTTCACCACCCGCGCGTTGCCTGAAACGACGAAGTACACATCGTGCGTGTCGGTTTCGCGATCGATGATCTGTTCGCCTGCGCCATGGCGGCGCCAGCGGCACCGGCGCTCGACGGCCTGGCGTTCGGCGGGCGTCAGCCCGCCCAGCAGATCGATCCTGGCCAAAGTTTGATCGGCCATCGAAAAACCCTCGAAACGGCCGGCAGCGGAATTTCGAGCCGGCGACTCCGGACCGCCGGCGTCCCCGTTACCGGCTCATTGGGACGATTGTTGCCGTTCTCCATGGATTTCGTCGAGTTAAGACCGTAGAGGCGCAAGAATTACACACAGAAATAAAACAATCCCATTGATTCATCGATTTAGTCCACATCATGCGACCAGCGATCTTTATCATGCGGTGCCGAAGACGTATTGCCGCACTGCCGCAAGACCATTATATTTTCCGGCCATTTCGTTATTGCAGCGCAATAACCGCCGCCTTCGGCCGGAGCAAACCCACGAAATGACCAGTCTTGACGAATTGCATGGCTTCTATTTCGAGGACCTCAAGGTCGGACAGACAGCGCTCTACGCCCGGACGCTGACCGATGCCGACATTGTCCTCTTTGCCGGCATCTCCGGCGATACAAACCCGTTGCACATCAACGAGGTGTTCGCCGCGAACACCATGTTCTCGGGCCGTATCGCGCATGGCTTGCTGACCGCAAGCTTCATCTCGACGGTCATCGGCACGAAACTGCCGGGGCCGGGCGCGATCTATGTCAGTCAGTCGCTGCGCTTCAAAGCGCCGGTCCGCGTCGGCGACACGCTCGAAGCGCGCGCGACCATCACCGAGCTGGTCACGGAGAAGCGGCGCGCGACCCTGTCGACGGTGGTGAGCGTGGGCGACAAGGTGGTGCTCGAAGGCGAAGCGATCGTGCTCGTGCCCTTGCGCGCGGCAACCCACGCCGTCCTCCACGTCAAAGGTAATGGACACCAGGCGACCATCGTGCCGCAGCCGGTCGCCGGCGAGGACTGAACCTGCCGCGTGTGGAAACCGACGAGAGGGCGCATTCGCCGCGATATAGCGCGGACCCTCTACACCTTCGCGCACAAGGCCGATATCCTCCCCGCGCATAACCGAGCAGCCGTGAACTGACGACGGGACGCGAACCCGTCTTAGCGGGGTCCATGCGGATCTTCAGACATTGCACCGGGTTGGCGTCGACGGCGCGCCGCGCCGTCGTGGCGATCGGCAATTTCGACGGCGTTCATCGCGGCCACCAGGCGGTGATCGGCGAGGCGGTACGCCTGGCGCGTGCTGCCGGCGCGAATTCCGCCGTGTTGACCTTCGAGCCGCATCCGCGGCGTTTCTTTCGTCCCGACGCGCCGCCGTTCCTGTTGACGCGATTTCGCACCAAGGTGCAGGTCATCGCCGAACTCGGCGTCGAGCTGATGTTCTTGCTGCGTTTCAATGCAGCATTGGCGCGCCTCAACGCCGAGACCTTCATCGACGATGTGTTGCTGGGGGGGCTCGACGCGGCCCATGTCGTCATCGGCTACGACTTCGTCTTCGGTCATCAGCGGCGCGGCAGCCCCGAACTCTTGCGTGAACGTCTCCGCGCACATGGGCGCGATGCGACGATCATGCCGCCGGTCACCGGGCAGGGCGCGAGCGGGGTGAGCGCGGCCGAAGCCGACGCCGAAGGGCCCATCATCTCCTCGACCGGGGTGCGCGACTGCCTCGTCGGCGGCGACCCGCGCGGAGCGGCGCGGTTGCTCGGCCGTGGGTTCGAAATCGAAGGGCGCGTCACGGTGGGCGACCGGCGCGGGCGGGCTCTCGGCTACCCGACCGCCAATCTGCGGCTCGATGACTATCTGCGGCCGAAATTCGGCGTCTATGCGATCCGCGCCGGATTGGCCGAGGGTGAGCGGACGATCTGGCACGACGGCGTCGCCAATCTCGGATTGCGGCCGATGTTCGGCGCCGCCGAGCCGCTCCTCGAGGCGTATCTGTTCGATTTCTCGGGCGATCTTTATGGCCGTCACCTGCGCGTGTCGCTGGTCGATTACCTGCGGCCGGAAGCGGTCTTCGACACGCTGGATGCCCTCAAGGCCCAGATGACGAAGGATTGC
>CAZLYV010000295.1:0-2901 GCA_964563665.1 uncultured Acetobacteraceae bacterium | reverse complement strand
GGCCCGGGCGGAGGGTGATTTTGCGCGCGGACAGCAACTCTATGAGCAGCGCTGCTTCGCCTGCCATTCGCTCGACGCCAATCGGGTCGGCCCGATGCACCGCGGGGTCTATGGCCGCAAGGCGGGCTCGGTCGCCGGCTACAATTATTCGCCGGCGGTCCGCAACGCCGCCATCACCTGGGACGAGACGACCCTCGACCAATGGCTCACCAATCCGCAAGACCTGATCCCCGGCCAGCGGATGAATTTCCGGGTGAGCCAGGCCGAGGATCGCGCCGATATCATCGCCTTTCTCATGCGCGAGTCGGGGAGGTAGCAGGTCGGTCTCAGGTCCCGACAGGGTATCTTCAGATATAGCGTGGCTCGCATGACTCGATCGCACCGCGCCGGTGATCGAAGCGTTAACGATCGACCCGACGATCGCTCGAGGCGACCCAGATTCCGACCAAGACCGCAGCGATGCCGATCACGAGATTGAGTCCGATCGGCTCGCCGATCAGCATCGCGGCGACAACGGAGGCGGTTATCGGGTTGATCGTGATTGTGCTCGCCACTCGGGTGGGCGTCGTTCGCTCAAGCGCGAAGACCCATAGGAAGAACGTCAGCGCGCCGCCGAACATGCCAAGATAGACGACCGCGATCCAGTGGGCTGTGGCGAAGTCGCCCGCCGCCGCAAAACCGCCAGTCGAATATGCGATCAAAGCGACGCACACGGCGCCTGAGCCCATACCCGCAGTCACGAACGCAAGTGGACTCGATCGGGCGATGAACGGGCGGGACCATACATTGTAGAGCGCCATGCACAGGGTACCGGCCACCATGATGAGGTCTCCGCGCCAGGCTCCGGAGGGTGCATCGGCAAGGCCGGCCAAAAGCGCGATGGCGACCCCGCCGATCGCGACGAGCACGCCCATCGTCTTGCGCGCGGTGAGCGGCTCGACCCCGATCGCCGCGCCGACGACCATGGTCAGCAAGGGCAGAATCGATAGGGCAAGCGAGCCGCGCGCCGCGGTCGTGTATTTGAGCGACAAATTGAAGACCGAGAAGAAGACGGCATAGAACAGCACGCCCAGCGAGGCAACGCCAAGCCAGTCCTTGCGTTGCGGCCACCGGCTGTTCAGCGCAAACGCCAACGGTAACAGGAAGACGAAGCCCAAGCCGAAGCGGAATGCGGCAAGCGTAATCGGATCGGTGGCGCCGATGACGTATCGCGTGACCGCGGCTGACATTCCCCCAACCGCGCTCGAGACGATCGCCGCCCCGACACCAATACGTTCGCTCATGGTGCGCTCACTCGATCGTCATTCACCCCCAAGCCCGAAAGGTATTCATCCACAGTCATGCTCCCTAGGGTCGGATCGCCGGATCCGACCCTAGGGCTCCGCGACAAGGAATTCAATTACATCCCAGGTAATAAATCGGGAGATTAGACCATGCTTGGGTTGCATGGCCGTGGAACGATGGCGCCTGCGAGAGCGCCGGAACACCGGGGTAGGCGAGCAGTCGTTTCAGCAGCTGTGCTGTTTCCGGCGTGCCGTCCGCCGCCGCATCCGCTTGCACGCCCCGGATGAAGTAGAGCGCAACTTCCTCCCAATTGACGATGAGCGGCCGCAGTCCATCGGGAGAAACCAGGCCATCGGCCAGATTGACCGGCCCCGAGGGTGCGGGATTCGCCGGTGCGGAACCACTCAGGAATTCTGTCAGTCGTCGTGCGCCTGCATTGGCGCGCAGAAGAGTCCATCGTCGATCGACGACGAAGGCCGGAAATGGCTCCTGCTGCGCCAGCATGTAATCGAGCGCGTTGTTCACCTGCGCGAGCTCGGGCGCGGCAAGATCGCTCTCGCGCCAGATCGGCGCATACCCGGCCGCCAAGAGGAGCATGTTCTGCTGGCGAAGCGGCACGTCGAGCGCGGCGGCGAGGCGCAACACCATCTCCCGGCTCGGCCCCGCCCGTCCCGATTCGACGAAGCTCAAATGGCGTTGCGAGATGCCCGCCTCGCCCGCCAAGTCGAGTTGCGACAGGCCACGACGTCCGCGCCACCAGCGCAAGCCGGAGCCGAACCTGTTTTCAGCCTTGTTCATTCTCTCGTTCAGGATTGAATGTAGAGTTGAGACACGGAGATTTCGGCGACGGCCGTCCCGGCGCGCTCGATGCGACTGGCGTCGAATTCAGCCTCGGATCCCGCGCCAAGGTACTCAGTCGCTTTCGTCGGGCCGGCCGCGGTCGCGAAAGGGATGCGCAGGGTACGTGCCGAGGATGTTGAGCTCGCGCGAGAAAAAACGCAGCTCGTCGAGCGCACGGGCGAGCGGCGGGTCGGCCGGATGGCCCTCGACGTCGCAATAGAATTGCGCCGCCTCGAACGAGCCGCCGACCAGATAGCTTTCAAGCTTGGTCATGTTGACGCCGTTGGTGGCGAATCCGCCAAGCGCCTTGTAAAGCGCCGCCGGAACGCTTTGGACGCGAAACACGAAGGTGGTGATCACTCGCCTCTTGTGCGGGTCCGGATCGACGGCTTTGCGGGCGAGAATGATGAAGCGCGTCGTGTTGTGCTCGGCATCTTCGACGTTCTTGCGCAGCGACTTGAGGCCATAGATTTTACCCGCGAGCGCCGAGGCGATGGCGGCGCGCGTCGGGTCGCCCGCGTGGGCGACATCGGCGGCGGCGCCCGCCGTGTCGGCGGCGACGATTCGGCGGAGACCCAACTTGCGGATCGTCGCACGACACTGGTCGAGCGCCTGGACATGGCTGTGAACGGTGCGG
This sequence comes from uncultured Acetobacteraceae bacterium, assembly GCA_964563665.1. Classification (GTDB taxonomy): domain Bacteria; phylum Pseudomonadota; class Alphaproteobacteria; order CACIAM-22H2; family CACIAM-22H2; genus CAZLYV01. Next base: position 140 of record CAZLYV010000295.1, on the reverse strand, counting down.
ATGGTCGCCAGCGAGGCGCCGCGCGGCGCCAGCAGATGATGGTTCACGCGTTGGAAATGCTCGGCGACGATGAAAAGACCAGAACGCGGCATCAGCGCGTGCACGTCGGCGACCCGGCCGGCAACCGAGTTCTCGACCGG
>CAZLYV010000294.1:0-2942 GCA_964563665.1 uncultured Acetobacteraceae bacterium | reverse complement strand
ACCGAATGCCCAAGCGACTTGAGCGCCGCAGCAATCCGCCGATCGACATCGAGATGATGACCAGCCAGCGAAATCAGTCCGGGATCGAGAATACTTATTTTCATCGCCGATCATTGGATCGAGAGGTCTGTAATGAACCATTTTCCATCAAGACAACCCAGCAATACATATTTCTGCCAAACGCTTCTTGGAAGTCAACGGCCGGATTTTTCAATGTAGCCGGGCCGGTGGGATCGGGTCGAAGCGCGAGCGGAGTTTCACCCCCCCGCTGCCCGTACCCCCGGTAAGATGGTGGTCGAAGATTCCGATCCGGATTTCCATGATCGTTTCGTGCCATATGAACGCCGCACCGAGACAAGATTTCCGCAGCGAAATCAGGCCTAGTGACATGCGCGCCTGCTTGCGGTAATTAGGAATCAGCGAGCTGAATTGGCGGCGTTTTCTCGATCGCCCGGGAGCGAACGCGGGTGTAGCTCAATGGCAGAGCAGAAGCTTCCCAAGCTTACGACGAGGGTTCGATTCCCTTCACCCGCTCCAGCCCTCTCATGGTCAGTCGCTCTTAACCATCACTAGCCTCGCTGCGCGGCGCGCATATTTCGGCCGTGTTTCGGCAAAGTAACCTGAGCCACGAACGTCACCCGGCGATGCGTAGCGTCCGTTTTCGCCCGAGCACGAAATCGAACTCGAGGCGGACGAGCAGGAGCCGATGCTGGATGAAAAAGAGCCCGACGCCGGATTCGGCAGAGCCCGCGGAATCGCGTAAGCGACCCCGCCACCAGAAAGCGATCGCGCGATGACGGTCTCCGGTCACGACGCCGGCCGGAGCGGCCCGCATCACGTTGTCATCGTCGGCGGCGGCGCCGGCGGACTCGAGCTTGCCACCCGCCTGGGCGACCGACTCGAGCGGCGCGGCCGGGCGCAGGTGACCCTGATCGACAAGGCGCGCACCCATCTTTGGAAGCCGCTGTTGCACGAGATCGCCGCCGGCAGCATGGACTTGGGGCACCACGAGCTCGACTACTTGGCGCAATCGCACTGGCACCATTTCCGCTACCGCATCGGCGAAATGATCGGGGTCGATCGCGCCCGGCAAGAAGTTCATGTCGCGCCGGTGCTGGACGAGGACGGCACGGAGGTGACGCCGCAGCGCTCCTTCCGCTACGACACGCTGGTGCTCGCGCTCGGCAGTCAGACGAACGATTTCGCGACTCCCGGGGTCAAGCAACATGCGCTCCGGCTCGACACGCCGCAGGAGGCGACGCGCTTCCACCGCCGGCTGGTGAACGCGCTTATCCGCGCGCAGGCGCAACAAGCGCCGTTGCGCCCGGAGCAGTTGCAGGTTGCAATCATCGGCGCCGGCGCCACGGGCGTCGAGCTCGCGGCTGAACTGCACAAAACCACGCGCCAGCTTGTCGCCTACGGCCTCGATCGAATCGATCCCGACAAGGACATCCGACTGCATCTGATCGAAGCGGCCGACCACATTCTACCGGCTTTGCCGCCGCGCCTGTCGGCTGCCGCCGAGGCATTGCTCAGCAAGCTGGGGGTCAAGGTCCAAACTTCCGCGCGCGTCGCCGAGGTGACGGCGACCGGCCTGCGGCTCGCCGACGGGCGGACCATCCCGGCGGAGATGGTGGTCTGGGCGGCCGGAGTCATAGCGCCGGACGTCCTCACTACCGTCGAAGGACTCGAGGTGAATCAGATCAACCAGCTGGTGGTCAAGCCGACTCTCGAGGCGACGCGCGATCCGAACATTTTTGCGCTCGGCGATTGCGCATCCTGTCCTTGGCTGGGCAAGAACAAGACGGTGCCACCGCGGGCGCAGGCGGCGCATCAGCAGGCCTCGCACCTCTTCAGGCAAATCGGCAACCGGCTTGCGGGCAGGCCTCTGCAGCCGTTCCAGTATCGCGACTTCGGCTCGCTGGTGTCGCTGGGCGAATACAGCACCGTCGGCAGTCTGATGGGAGCGCTGGTCGGCGGTAGCATGATCATCGAGGGGTATTTTGCCCGGCTCATGTACCTGTCGCTCTACCGGATGCATGAATACGCGCTGCACGGCTTCGTCAAGGTCTCTCTCGACACGCTCGCCCGCCTGATCACCCGTCGCACCGAGCCGCGCGTTAAACTGCACTAGCCGGCGCGCCCTCCCTTGGCGCGGGATTGACCGCCCCAAGAGCTTGCCGGAGGATATGGGCGGCCGCGCATAGGCGGTCGTGGGAGAGCCCGATGCCTCCGGCGCCCCCGAAGATCGAGATCACCCCGAATGGTCCGCTGGCGGTGACCGGCATCACCGACTTCACCAACTCGCGCGGCCAGAACGTTCCGGTGACGCCGGTCATGTATTTGTGCCGCTGCGGCGGCTCGTCCACCAAGCCGTTTTGCGATGGCAGCCACGGCCGGAACGGCTTCTCGGGCAAGCGTCTCAGCGACCCCACGAAGAACCGCGCGCGCGACTATGACGGCGCCGGCCTCACCGTCCACGACAACCGGTTCTTCTGCTCGCATTCGGGCGAATGCACGACGCGATCGCCAAGCGTCTTTTCGAGCGGCGCCAAGCCCTGGATCACGCCGGGCGGCGAGGACGCCGAGCGGTTGATCGCCACCATCGCGCACTGCCCGTCGGGTGCGCTCAGCTATTCGCAAAGCGGCGTGCATTACCGAGACCGCGAACGAACCCCGGCAATCGCAATCGCGAAGAATGGGCCGTATTGCGTCGTCGGCGGGCCGCAGCTGGTCAACGATCTGCAACCGCCTTCGCCCGAACACTACACGCTGTGCCGCTGCGGGGCGTCCAAGAACAAGCCGTTTTGCGACGGCAGCCACTGGGACGCCGGCTTCGACGATCCCAAAACCTGAACTCCGGCCGCGGCGGGCGAAGCGGCAACCTCATATCCACGTGCTGATCTCGCCAAGCGGTTTCTTGATCCGCGCATAACGCGGCG
>CAZLYV010000293.1:0-2972 GCA_964563665.1 uncultured Acetobacteraceae bacterium | reverse complement strand
GCGGGTCGGGTCTTGGCGGGGGTCCGCACGTGTCGCTCGATACGCTGCTTGGCCACGGACCGCACGATCTCTCGCACGGTTGAACGTAGCCGCCGGGCGTAGACGGCCGGCGCGATTACTGCGTCAATAGCGACGCCGCCATCGCGCGTGCGCGCTGAGCGCCGCGCGTATCGGCGAGACCGTCGAGCACCGCGGCGTGGGTACGCCACGCCCAAGGGCTCCGCGGGCGCGCCGCCGTGCGTTCGATCAATAGCATATGCGCGATATCGAAACGATTGGCGCGCAGCGCAGCGAGAATAAGCAGACGTTCGAACAGATCTCGCTGCGCGTGACTACCGCCGACCCGATAAAGACCATGACGAAACGGCAGCACGAGGTCGAGGGCGGCGCGATACTCGCCGCGTCGAAAGGCGAGAATCGCCTCGGCAAGCGGAACACCGATGGATTCGGCGACCCGCGCCTCGGTCTCGTCGGATTGCTCGCCGAAGTGACGGAACGATTCGAGAAAACCGGCGAATGACTCCTCGCGGCCGGCCGCGGCGAGCGCCATCGCGAAGTGGAGATCGCCGAAAACCAGGACATGTTCTTGCGCCAGCTTCTCGGCCTTGTCGGCGAGCTCGAGCCAGCGCGGACCGACGTCGACTCTGGCATCGTCGAGCCGCCAAAGCAGGGAAATCGCGTTGCAGACGTCGAGGAATTCCTCGGATTTGTCGGCGCGAACCTCGCGGTCGTAGAGATCGAGCACCGTCGCGTAGTCCTCGAGTTCGAGGTGGAACAGGCAGCGGTGCCACCAGAGGTGATAGGCGAAATTGTTGCACTGCGCCCAGTGCGAAGCGAGATCGGCAATCCACGCGACGCCCTCGCGGTGACGGCACTGCATCTCCATCACGTGCGTCACCGCATGTCCGGCCCAGATGTCGCGCGGATTGATCTCGATTGCGCGGCGGCCGGTGCGCTCGGCTTGTGCGTATTCGCCGGACTCCTCGAGCCCGAATGCGTAAACCCCAAGCACGAAACCGTAGCCGGGGGTGCGCGGTTCCCACGCCGGCAGGACGCGCGCCACCGAATCGCGCATTCGGGCGCTATCGCCGAAGTAGAAATGGGTGTAATGGGCAAGCCGCAGCGCAAGAATGTCGCGCGGATGCTGCGCCAGAATCCTCTCCCATTCCTGATTTGCCTGGACAAGATCGCCGGCGCACCACGCACGAAGCCCCGCCAGATGGAGCCGCTCGCGATCGGTCGCGCCAACGCGGCGCGCCGCTTCCTCCGCGGCGGCCAAGCCCGCGCGCGCTTTCGCCTGCAAGGGCCGTCGCGCGAACAGGAGAAAGAAATAGCCGCGCAGACAATGCGCAAGCACGAAATCGGGATCGGCGCCAAGCGTCGCCTTGAGATGCTCGCCGGTGGCGCGACCGAATCCGAGATAATCGCGCATCGTCGCGTCGAAATGAGCGACGGCGTCGACGCTTCGCGAGGAGCAGTTGAGACCGCGTTCATCCGGATGCATGCCACGACCCTGGAAGCGCAATGGACCAATCGCCGACACCTTAATGGGCGAGACACCGCGTCGGCCAGCGGCAAAATCGCGACATTACGCGGACTAATACCAACTTTCGGAGTCTCGTGAGTCGTGCGCTGCGGAAACGTGAAACCCGAAAGTTGGTACCAAATCAAGATTCTGGTACGAGGGCATCGCTGGCCCGCGCGCATGTCGAGAATCAGCGATGTCGAGTACTAGGGCGCACTTGAAATCGGCCGCTTCAATGAGGATTTCATTTTTGACCACGCCACGGCGGGCCCTTTTTTTGGGGTATGCGAACCCGGTGATTTCAAGCCTGTACCGAACGGCACGACTGGTCCTGCGCGCGGGCCTTGCGGCGGCGATGTTCCAGGCTTGCGCGGCGATCGCGCTCGGCCCGGGATGGCAAAGCCTCCACGCCCAGGAGCGCGATGGACTTGCGCGCGGCCGCGGCGCGCCATGGTACGGCCCACGCGATTTCTCGGTCGACCGCGAGGCGCGGCCGCCGACCCCGGCCGAGCGCGCGTTCGAGCGTCCGGCCGCCCCGGCCGCAACGACGGGCCCGCTCAACGACAATCCGGCGATTTTGAACCAGCCCGGGCCGGAATCACCTTCCCGCCTTGGGCCGTGGCCCTGCCCGCGCACCGGGGCGGCCGCGCTTTGCGACTGATCGCCAGCCGCCCGTAGCCCGCATCCGGGGGCCAGAAAAATGCCTCGATCGGGGTCCCGAATGGCCCCCCGAAACCGGTGGCGAGCGAGACCGCGTCAAGGTTGACCGGAATTAAGCATTTCTGGCGCCCAACTCACAACGGGCTGTAAGGTAATTAATGACTCCTTACTTGTGAGTCACCCATATAATTTGCTGTATTTGTCTAAAGTTTTCGGGAAATCCCGCCCCTAATTCTGTCGAAAAACCCGAGGCCCGGCGGTCCAGCCGTCGCCCCGACGAGGAGAACAAAATGGACGCCTCCCGGAAGACGAACGGCGCCACCGCGGTCGATGCAAACAGCACCGACGCCGTGACCGACACGCTGCTCGCCCAGGCGCCACCCGCGCTGGTGCTGCGCAAGCCGCCTGCCGGCCGGCAGGAAACGGTCATCGTCGCCGGTCAGCCGATCGTCTTCGAGTTCAATCCGCTCGACGCGGTGGCGCAGAAGGCCGGCAACAACGTCACCTTCACATTCTCAGACGGCGCGGTTCTGGTGGTTCAAGGTCTGGCGTCCGCCGATGCGGCGGCGAGTTCTGCCCCGGTTACGCTCAACGACGGCACGTCGATCACGCTCGCCGAGCTGCTCGGCATCAGTGGCATCGAACCGGCGGCAGGTCCGGCGGCCGGTCCCGCGGGTCCGGGAGATAACGGACATGGGCCCGTCGACACCAGTCTCGGCGATATCGGCACCGGCCTCGGCCAGATCGGGCCGCTCGGCTTCGGCGAGCTCGCCTTTTCGGTTCCAAC
>CAZLYV010000292.1:0-2985 GCA_964563665.1 uncultured Acetobacteraceae bacterium | reverse complement strand
GCCGTATCTGATTAACCGCGCCGGCGTGCGGCTCGCGGTCGCTTTCGGCCGCGAGGTCGCCCGGCGCGCGAGGCGGCGGCGCTGAAGGGCCTCTTGGTGCGCGTTTACGCCAATCTCGATCGGCTTGCCCGCTAGCGGCCCCGCGACGGCTATTCGGGCATTCCGGCCTTGCGCAGACCATCCCGCAGATGTTCGCGATCGGCCGGATTCGTATATGGGTTGGTCGTCTCAACGAAGCGATCGAAATCGGAAGGTTTCAGCCGCTGCAATTCCTCGCGCATCGCCGCCGCCTCATCGAGCCGCCCGAGCTGTCCGAGGCAGGCGAGCAACGTGTGACAAAGAACATAGATGCGTCGCAGCCTCAGGCCCCGCTCGGCGTACTGGCGGGCCTGTTCGTAGTCGCGCTGGTGATAATACGCCAGCGCCAGAAAATTCAGATACATGAAGGTCAGGGGATCGTGCGGACTCAGCCGCATGCCGTGTAGGATCGGTTCGGGCACCTCGGCGAAGTGGTGGGCGAAAAACCGCGCGAGACCGAGAATAAAGTGGCCGAGCGCGAAATTCGGATTGAGGTCGATCGCGCGTTGCGCCTCGGCGATCCCCTTTTGCACCTGGCGCGAGATGACGCTGGTCAGCGCCAGAATGTAATGCGCATAGGGGTCGCGCTCGTCGAGTTCGACCGCCCGTTGCGCCGCGGCGTACGCTTCGGCCCGCTCGCGCTCGACGTCGCGGCTCCAGCCAAACCAGATGCGGCCGTTGAGCGTCCGGCCAAGCCATATCCAGCCTGGGGCAAATTTCTGATCGCGGTCGATCGCCCGCCGAAACAGTTTCTCGGCCTCCAGGCTGTCCTCGGGCGTGAACAGGTGAAAGTGCCACATGCCGCGCAGAACGCAGTCGAACGCGTCGAGATTTGTGCCGGTCTTGCGCGCGGCGCGCTGGCCTTCGGTCAGCAGCATCTCGGGCTCGATCGCCGCCACGACGCTTTGGGTGATTTCGTCCTGAACCGCGAATATATCCGACAGGTCGCGATCGTAGCGTTCGGCCCAAATGTGATTGCCGCTTTCGGCCTCGATGAGCTGGCCCGTGATGCGAATGCGATTGCCGGCCTTGCGCACGCTCCCTTCGAGCACGTAGCGAACCCCGAGTTCGCGGGCGATTTGCTTCACGTCGACCGCGCGGCCCTTGAAGGTGAAGGACGAGTTCCGCGCGATGACGAAGAACCAGCGGTAACGGGACAACGCCGTGATGATGTCCTCGGTGATTCCGTCGGCGAAGTATTCCTGCTCGGCCTCGCCGCTCATGTTGACGAACGGCAATACGGCGATCGATGGCTTGTCGGGAAGATTGAGCGCGCCGCCGAGCACATTTGTGGCGCTCGTCTCCTCGAGCCGCCATTCGACGCGGAGGGCTTGCACCGGCCGCGGGATGTTCTTGAGCGAGCGCTCCCCAAGATTCGCCAGCGGAAAATTGAGCTTGCTTTCGATCTGCTCTCGCACCGCGCCCGAGATGCAGATGCCGGCCGGGGCAGCGATTTCCTGCAGCCGTGCGGCGACATTGACCCCATCGCCGAACAAATCGTCGCCCTGCACCATGACGTCGCCGAGATTGACGCCGATGCGGAACTCCATCCGCTGCGGATCGGGCAGATCTGCGTTGCGGCGTCGAATGGCGCGCTGGATCGCCACGGCGCTGCGCACCGCCTGCACGGCGCTCGAAAATTCGGCGATCACGCTGTCGCCCGCCGTGCCGAAGATCCGCCCCGCATGTTCGGCGACCAGCCCGGCGATAATGTCGCGGTAGGTGCCAAGCGTTCGCAGCGTTCCTTCCTCGTCCGCCCCCATCATGCGGCTGTAACCAGCAACATCGGCGGCGAGGATCGCGGCGAGCCGGCGCTGGACCGGCGGGTGGTTCATTGCGTTCCCCCTGTTCGATGCCGGGTCAGTGTAAGCCCGATCCGCGCGTGCAACCAACCCTGGCCGCCCGATGATTCGAACTGCGACAATGAAAGATCGTATGAAATGACAGCAATCAACCTTGGGATAGGGTACAAGCGGTCATGGTCGCGCGCGTAAACACCGTCGCTTTCCACGGCATCGACGTGGTCGATGTCGATGTCCAGGTCCATGTCGGCAACGGGCTGCCGGGCTTTACGCTCGTCGGGCTCCCCGACAAGGCGGTGGGCGAAAGCCGCGAGCGGGTGCGCGCGGCCCTTGCCGCGCTGGGGCTGGCGCTGCCGCCCAAGCGCATCACCATCAACCTCTCGCCCGCCGACCTCGCCAAGGAAGGCTCGCATTATGACCTGCCGATCGCGGTCGGCCTGCTGGTGGCGATCGGCGTGCTCGAACCTGAGCCGGTGTCGCGCTACACGATGCTGGGCGAGCTGGCGCTCGATGGACGTCTGACACCGGTCGCCGGCGTGCTGCCGGCGGCGATCGGGGCGGCGGCGCGCGACCGCGGCATCGTCTGCCCGGCGGCTTGCGGCGGCGAGGCGGCGTGGGCCGGTGGCGCGGTGAATGGCCTCGACGTGCTGGCGCCCGACTCGCTCTTGGCGCTGATCAATCATTTCAAGGGCACGCAAGTTTTGCGCCAACCCGCGCCGCGCCTGATCGACGACACCGCGAGCTATCCCGATCTTAGCGACATCAAAGGCCAGGAGAGCGCCAAGCGGGCGCTCGAAGTGACCGCCGCGGGTGGCCACAACCTGCTGATGGTGGGGCCACCTGGCGCGGGCAAATCGATGCTGGCGCAGCGGCTGCCGGGCCTGCTGCCGCCGCTCGACCCGGCCGAAGCGCTCGAGGTGAGCATGATCCACTCGCTCGCCGGGCTCATCGGCGAGGGCGGCTTGCGGCGGCGGCGTCCGTTCCGCGATCCGCACCACTCGGCCTCGCTCCCGGCACTCGTCGGCGGAGGCGTCCGCGCCAAACCCGGTGAGATATCATTGGCGCATTTGGGCGTGCTGTTCCTCGACGAATTGCCCGAGTTCGC
>CAZLYV010000291.1:0-2986 GCA_964563665.1 uncultured Acetobacteraceae bacterium | reverse complement strand
GCGAATCAACAGCGTTTTTTACTTTGCGCCCAGCTTGGCGCAGGCGCAACAAAAATGCGCCCGACCGCCTTCCAGACTCGCCCGCGTGGCGCCGCTGTCGTTTGCTTCTTGTAACCAGCGTGGTGACTATGGCTGCCAGCAATGAACGCCTCGACGGTCAAATCATTTGCCGACCGGCTCACCGTGGAGCTTTTCGAGGGCAAGGACCCGCGTAAATTGGAACGCTTGGTGGCCGAACCGGCGCGAGAACAGCTCGAACGGCTCGATGCCGTGACGCGTGTCAGGCCGTTGAGGACGGCGGCGTAGGATCCCAGACGCCCGGGTCGATGCGCTTCGCGGCTGTGTGCGCGCTCCTGTCGGCGAATCCGCCTTGCATAAGCAGACCTGCAACGGGCGGCAGGGTGCGTGCGCCTGCCGGTGGGTTTCGCGCGGAAATGCGGATAGAATTTGCATCTATACGCCAATGGCGTATATCTTTTACCTCCGATGCGCCGGCCGCTGCACACCGTCATCGAGACGCCGGAGTTTCGAAGCCAGGTTGCCGGGCTGTTGGGCGCCGAAGAACTCGGGGTGCTCGTCGATTATCTCGCCGAGCATGCTAACGCCGGCGACCTGATCCCGGGAACAGGCGGGGCGCGGAAGCTGCGCTGGGCAGCGCTCGGAAAGGGCAAGCGCGGCGGTGCGCGTGTGATCACGTACTACGCGGGCGCGCGGGTGCCTGTGTTCCTGCTGACGTTTTTTGGCAAGGGATCCAAGGCAAACTTGAGCAAGGCAGAGTGTAACGAGCTGCGGCGCGTGCTGCATGATCTGGTGTCGGAGTATTTGAAGGGAGTGAGCCGCCATGTCGAAAGCCGGCGAAAGCATCCTTAGGGGCGCGCGACAGGCGCTTGCCTATGCGCGCGGTGAGCGGGAGGGATTTGTCGCCCACGTGCCCGAGCGGGTGAACGTGAAGGCGATCCGCCGGCGGCTTCAGTTGTCGCAGACGGAGTTCGCTAGGTATTTCGGGTTCAACCTCGACGCGGTCCAGAACTGGGAACAGGGCCGCCGCCAGCCAGAAGGGGCGGCACGGGCCTATCTCAGAGTTATCGAGCGAGAGCCCGTCGCGGTGCGCCGGGCGTTGTCGGCCTGACCGCGCCGCAGGCGCTAAACGCATCAGCGACCGTCCGGCCGCTTGGCCCCCGTAATACGCCCGCGCGAGCTCAGGGCCGCAAGAGGCCGACGATGTCCTGGACCTCGCGCAAATTGCGCCGCGCGATCGCCCCGGCGCGTTCGCCCCCGCGATGGAGAACGCCCTCGACATAGCCGGGATCGGCGGTGAGCCGCTTCATTTCGGCGCCGATCGGACCCATCACCGCGACCGCGGTGTCGGCGAGCTTCATCTTGAAGGCGGAGAACTGCGCGCCGGCGAACTCGGTCGTCGCGGCTTCGAGCGTCTTGCCGGTGAGCGCCGCGTAGATGCCGAGCAGATTCTCGGCCTCCGGCCGGCCGGCGAGCCCCTTGACGCTATCGGGGAGCGGGTGCGGGTCGGTCCTGGCCTTGCGGATTTTCTGCGCCACCATCTCGGCGTCGTCGGTGAGGTTGATGCGGCTGTAATCGGAGGCGTCCGACTTGCTCATCTTCGTGCTGCCGTCGCGCAGCGACATGACGCGGGTGGCGGCGCCCAGGATCTGCGGTTCGGGCAAGGGAAAATAATCGACCCCATAGCGCCGGTTGAAGGCGCCGGCGATATCGCGCGACAGCTCGAGGTGCTGCTTCTGATCCTCGCCCACCGGCACGTGGGTCGCGCGATACAAGAGGATGTCCGCCGCCATCAGCACCGGATAGGCGTATAGGCCGAGGCCGGCGTTCTCGCGATCCTTGCCCGCCTTCTCCTTGAACTGGGTCATGCGGGTGAGCCAGCCCAAGGGCGTGATGCAGCCGAGCAGCCAGGCGAGCTCCGAATGCTCGGGCACCATCGACTGGTTGAAGATGATGCAGCGCTCGGGGTCGATGCCGCAGGCGAGGTAAGCCGCCGTCACCTCGCGGGTCTGGGCGCGGAGCAGCTTGGGGTCCTGCGGCTGGGTGAGGGCATGCAGATCGACGATGCAGAAGATGCAGTCGAAGTCCTTCTGCAGCTCGACCCAGTTGCGGATCGCGCCCAGATAATTGCCGAGGTGCAGATTGCCGGTTGGCTGGACGCCCGAAAAAATGCGGTTCATGGCGCTTCGGCGGTTGGCGAAAACCGGCCGTTTATCGCCGCTTCGAGGGTGCCGGTCAACTCTTGAACCCGAGCTGGCGCTGAAACTCGCGAAAGTCGGCGGCGCCCAGGGCTTGCGCCGCCACGGCAAAGACGGCCATGCCGAGCGCAACCAGGGCGGCGAGCCCGGCGATCCGCGAGGGAAGTCCGCCGGCCAGCAGCGCCGTTGCGGGGGCGAGCGCCAGCCATAACGTAGCCGACATCAGGGCGGTCGCCAGCACCATGCGCAAGAACCGCCGCGTGAGGCGGAGATCGGGCACGAAATCGCCACGCCGGTGGAGCACGAGCGCCAGCAGGCCGGAGTTGAGCCAGGCGGAGAGCGCGGTCGCGAACGCGATCCCGACATGCGCGAAGGCCGGCATGAGGGCGAGCGCCACCGCGGTGTTGGCGATGACGCAGACGACGGCGATCTTGACCGGCGTCGCCGTATCCTCGCGGGCATAGAAGCAAGGCGTCAGCACCTTGATCAGAACATAGGCCGGCAGCCCGAGCGCGTAGGCCGCGAGCGCGCGCGCCGTCGCGCCGACGGCGACGCCGCCGAACGCCCCGCGCTCGAACAGCACGGCGATGACGGGCTCGGCGATGACGACGAGCGCGGCCGCCGCCGGCAGCGTGAGCAATAGGGCGGCTTCCAGCGCGCGGTTTTGGGTGGCGACCGCCGCCGCGTGTTCGCCGCGCCGCACCTGGCGCGACAGCAGCGGCAAGAGCGCGGTGCCGATGGCGATGCCGATAACGCCCAGCGGCAGCTCG
>CAZLYV010000290.1:0-2988 GCA_964563665.1 uncultured Acetobacteraceae bacterium | reverse complement strand
GACTCAGTCCTGCTTCGCCTGGACGATCGAGCGGCGGAGGCGGCGGGCGCGGGTGAAGACGGATTGCAGCGTCGCGCCGTCGCCCCAGCGGATCGCCTTCTGCAATAGCGCGATGTCCTCGTAGAGACGGCCCAACATCTCGAGCACCGCCTCGCGGTTGTTGAGGAAGACGTCGCGCCACATCACCGGATCGGAGGCGGCGACGCGGGTGAAATCGCGAAAACCCCCGGCGGCGAATTTGATCACCTCCGCCTTGAGGTGGGATTCGAGATCGTTCGCCGTGTTGACGATGGTGTAGGCGATCAGATGCGGCACATGGCTGGTGATCGCCAGGACCCGGTCGTGGTGCGCGGCGTCCATGGTCTCGACGCGCATTCCGGCGCGCTGCCACAACGCGGCCAGCTTGGTGACCGCGCGCGCGCTCGTTCCCGGCGCCGGCGTCAGGATGCACCAACGGCCGGCGAACAGGTCGGCGAAGCCCGCCTCGGGCCCGGAGTCCTCGGTTCCCGCCACCGGGTGGCCGGGAACGAAATGCGCGTGGGCGCGGACATGCGCGCCGAGCGTGTCGTGAACCACCCGTTTGACCGAACCGACGTCGGTCAGGATCGCGCCTGCTTTGAGTCGGGGCCCGATCGCGCGACCGAGCGCGGCGTAGGTCGAAACCGGCGTGCAGACGACGACGAGATCGGCCCGGCGGACAGCACCACCCGGCGCATCGATCATCGTGTCGGCGAGCCCGAGGGCCCGCACCTTGTCGCGCACCGGCTTGCTCGAATCGCAGCCGATGATCCGGCGCGCCAGGCGCTCGCGCCGCAGCACGCGGGCGAGCGAGGAACCGATGAGCCCGACGCCGATGATCGCGACGGTGTCGAACAGCGGGCGTTTGGCAAGCGCGGTCATTTCAGGAACTCGGCGAGCGCGCCCACCACCGCCCGCATCTCGTCTTCGAGCCCGATGGTGATGCGCAAGTGATCGGGGAGGCCGTAATTGGCGATCGCGCGCGCGATAATCCCGCGCGCGGCCAGGAAAGCATACGCGGCCGCGGCGCTTTTCGGCCCCTCGGCGGGAAATCCGACCATGACGAAATTGCCGACGCCGGGCACGACGTTGAGCCCGAGGCCGGCAAGCTCGCGTGCGAGCCAGGGGAGCCATATGTCGTTGTGGGCGCGGCTGGCGTCGCTATGCGCCAGGTCATCGAGCGCGGCGACGCCCGCGGCCTGGGCCGCCGCGGAAACGTTGAACGGCCCGCGGATACGGTTGAGCGCGTCGGCGACCGCGGGCGGACAATAGGCCCAGCCGAGGCGCAAGCCGCCGAGCGCGAAGATCTTGGAGAAGGTTCGCGTCATCACCACATTGTCGCCGGCGTCCACCAGATCGACGCCCGAGGCGTAATCATTGCGCGCCACGTATTCGGCGTAGGCCGCGTCGATCACCAGCAGTGTCGTCGCCGGCAATCCCTCGCGCAGCCGCTTGAGTTCCGCCGGCGTCAGAAACGTGCCCGTCGGATTGTTCGGATTGGCGAGAAAGCAGAGCTTTGTGCGCGAATTCACGCGCGCGAGCATTGCCTCGACGTCAGCGCGATAATCCCTTTCGGGCGCCGCGACCGGCGTCGCCCCGGCGCCAAGCGCCGCGATCGGATACATGACGAAGCCGTACTGGCTGTAGAGAACCTCGTCGCCGGGGCCGGCATAGGCGCGGGCCAGAAGCGCGATCAGCTCGTCGGAGCCCGCGCCGCAGACGATGCGGGCCGGATCGAGCCCGAAGCGGCGGCCGAGCGCCGCGCGCAGTGCAGCGCAGGCGCCGTCGGGATAACGGTGCATCGTGCGCGCCGCGTTCTCGTAGGCCGCGATCGCGCGCGGGCTCGGACCCAGCGCGCTTTCATTCGACGACAGCTTGATCGGCTTCGCCTGGCCCGGCAGCGACGACTTGCCGCCGACATAGGGCTCGATCGACAAAATTCCGGGACGCGGGAGGGGAGTCGCCATGATCAGGACTCGCGTGGGAACCGCTTGACGAACGCCAGACTCAATACGCCGGACTCAGGACGCCGGAGTCGGCACCGCCACCGGAACGGCATAGCCGCCCAGCGAGCGCACGCGCGCCACGCCCTCGCCCAGGCGCTCGACGAAGCTGGCAAGCGCCGGATCGTCGTCGCCGCAATAGGGATCGGTCTCGACGAGTTGCAGGCGGGGACCGGACGGCGCTTCCGAGCTAACGTCGGCGTCGGCGAAGCTCACCGCTTTGAGGCCCGTGGCCTCGAGCGAAGCGCTTAGCCGTGTACGGCTTACGTCATTCGTCGTTTCGACGAGGAGGTAGCCGCGATCCTCGCCGGTGGGCTCGAATGGCTGGCAGCCGACCACCAGCGCCTCGGGTTCGTCGGGCACGCGCGCGAAGGGAAGCCGGGCCAGAATGCGCATCGGCTTCGCGCTTTCGACGGCGAGATGACGCCACCACGCATCAACCCTCGGATCCTCGGGCAACGGCAGCACGCCCACCGCCGCCTCCCCATCCGCGACCGCGCTCAGGACCGAACCTGCCGCGCCCATCGGCAGGAACGGCGTGCCGCCGCCGAAGTGGTCGTGCGCAAGATGAAGCAGCCCGGTCTCGCCTTTAGGCGCGAAGACGGCCACCGTGAAACTTCCCTGCAGCCGGGTCATCGCCGAGATGATCTCGCGCCACAGGCGGACGATGAACCGCGGCGGCAGCGACCCGCTGTGCCGGCGCACCAGGCGCCGGATGATCTCTGCTTCGCGGGCGGGATGAATGATGGTCGCATTTGCTCCGCCCTTGGCCGAGCGGATGCGTCCGCTCAACCCGGCGCGCTGGATCAGCAGGTCGTGCATCGCCCGGTCGATCTCGTCGATCTCGCGGCGGAGCGCATCCAAGCTGTCGTTGACGGGGGACATGGCTGGCAAACAGTCGGTCGGTTGGGGGGTAAGGGATAGCGGGGAACCGCCCCGAAATCAAAGCAAAAGGCGGCGCGGCGGA
>CAZLYV010000289.1:1680-2995 GCA_964563665.1 uncultured Acetobacteraceae bacterium | reverse complement strand
CTAAGCGAGAAAGGCGCGTAGCTCTTCGACGAACTTCGCCCATGCCGGCTCCTGCGACAAGAGTATGTGGTTCCGGCTCTCGAGCGGGACGAAACGTGCGCCGGGAATTCCGCTGGCAAGCCGCCGTCCCGCTTCGAACGGCACCACGGCGTCGCCTTTGCTGTGCATGATGAGCGTGGGCGCCGTCACCTTCGGCAGCAGATTTCGAACGTCGATATTGGAGAAAGTTTGGAGCAAACGAACCGCATTCCTGGGCGAGGTGCAGACGCGCTGGAGCTCGATCCACCACGCGAAATGGTCGGGAGTTCCGTCGGGCAGATAGAGCGACGCGAAGATCTGGTGGAACGCCGGATGGTTGGTGCCCCACCCGGCCTCGACCAGCGCAAGCATACCCTCGCGGCGTTTGATTTCCTCGGGGTTCCCGCGCGAGCGATATCCCTGTGCATAGCCGCCGAGGAACACCAGGTGGGAGACTCGTTGGGGATGGCGTACCGCATAAGCGACCGATACGGCGCTACCTTGCGAGATGCCGAGCAGCGCGAAACGCTCCAAGCCCGCGGCATCGACGACCGCCTCGAGATCGCGCACCATCGCCTCGAACGAAAGATCGTCGGCGTCCCAGTCGGACAAGCCGTTGCCCCGTTCGTCGTACCGGACGAGGAGGTGGTCGCGCGACAGTTGCTCGAAATAGGGCCGCCAGAGCGGGCTCACCCAGTCGAATTCGAGATGATTGAGCCAATTTGCCGTCTTGACCAGCGGCGGGCCTGAACCGACCGTCGCGTAGGCCAGCGTCACGCCATCAGGAGCTTGGCAGAATTGTATCGTTTGCGCCCTGGCGCCAGCCGCCGCTGCGGCCGAGTCGGTGGCCGCGGAGACCCGATAGACGCGCACCGGCTCGGAAATATTCTTGAGCTGGCGCTCGCCCATCTCGCGAAATCTGAGATCGGTCTTGCCTTTGACCTGGTTGTACAGCGCTTCGCTGACCAGGATCGCGTTTGCCTCGCTGATCTGCTCCAGCCGGGCCGCGACGTTCACGCCATCGCCGAAGATGTCGTCGCCTTCGACGATGACGTCACCGATGTTGATCCCGATGCGAAATACGATGCACCGGCCATCCGGCAAGCGCGCATTGCGCGAGGCGATCTCGGCCTGCACTTTGGCGGCGCACTCGACGGCGGCCACCGCGCTGGTGAATTCGGCCAACAAACCGTCGCCGGTCGTCTTGACGATCCGGCCGCCATGCTCGGCGACGCGCGGCTCGATGATCTCGGTTTGAACCGACCTTAGACGGGCGAGCGTTCCGGCCTCATCGGCC
>CAZLYV010000289.1:0-1580 GCA_964563665.1 uncultured Acetobacteraceae bacterium | reverse complement strand
AGCAGAAACATGCAGGAGATCGTTCAACGGCAGGCGGTGCCGACCTTGCGTCGCGATGCGGCGATGATCGGCATGATCGGCATCGCGCACATGACGAGCCATCTGTGCCAGTTCGCGTTGCCGCCGATATTTCCGTTGCTGCGCGCCGAATTCGGCGTGAGCTATAGCGCGCTCGGCGTGGTCATCGCGGTGTTCTACGCCGCCTCGGGCGTCGGACAGGCGTTCATCGGCATCCTTGTCGATCGCCATGGCGGTCGGCCGATCCTGCTCGCAGGTCTCGTGCTGCTGGCGGGCGCGGTCGGTCTCATGGCCTATGCGCCGGCATATTGGGTGCTATTGCCGCTCGCCGGCCTCGCCGGCCTTGGCAACAGCGTGTTCCACCCGGCGGATTTTTCGATTCTCAGCCATGGCGTGAGCGTAGGGCGCGTCGGCCGTGCGTTTTCGGTCCATGCATTTTGCGGCACGCTTGGCTACGCGCTGTCGCCGGCGCTCGTCGCTTCGATCGCCTATGCGACGAACTGGCGTCTGGCGCTTTCGGCGCTCGCGGTCTTCGGGCTTGTCGTGGCGCTCGCGCTGGCGTTGTCCGGCCGGCTGATCGACGTCCGCGGCGCGACGCAGGGGAGCGCCACCGCATCGCAAGGCGGGTCGATGCCATCGCCGAGCTTCCTCGCGCTGCTTTTGATGCCGGTAATGGCGCTCGCTTTCGCCTATCTGACGTTGACCGCGCTCGCCGGAACGGCGATCCAGACTTACGCCGCGGCGGCGATGTCGACGCTCTACGCCGTACCCTATGCCGTCGCGGCCGGGGTGGTGAGCGCCTACCTTACGGGCCAGGCAGGCGGCATTCTCCTCGGCGGCCCGATCGCCGACCGCACGACGCGCCACGACATCGTGGCGATGATCGGTCTTTTCGGCGCCGCTGCCTTGATCGCCATCGTCGCATTCGGCGCCGTGTCCTTCACGGCCGCGATCGCGATCATGACCACGGCCGGGGCTTCGGTGGGACTCACCGCCGCTTCGCGCGACATGCTGGTCAAGGCGGCGGCGCCCAAGGGCGCCACGGGCAAGGTATTCGGCCTCGTTTACTCGGGGTTCGACGTCGGCTCGATGATCGCCCCGCTGGCGCTCGGCTGGTTGGTCGACCGCGGCTTGGCGACGCCGACGCTGCTGGCGATTTCCCTCGTCTATCTTGCCACGCTCGCCAGCATCGTCCAGGTGAAGCAGAACACGCCGGCTGCCGCTCCGGGTTGATCGACAAAACGTCAAGGCGCCCTCGCACGCGCGTGTTGCCGTATCATGGCCTCCCGATATCGAGGGAGGGGCACCCACGCATGTCCGAACTGGTTCTGGAACCGCTCGTCGACTATGTCTGGCGGCGGGGCGACGAGCTGTGTGGCCGCGCACGCGAATTCCACGCGGCGATCAAATCGCGCCGTACGGTGCGGGATTTCTCCGATCGGCCGGTGCCCGCCGAGGTGATCGAGCTCGCGCTCGCAACCGCCGGCACGGCGCCCTCGGGCGCCAACCTCCAGCCATGGCACTTCGTCGTCATCGCCGATCCGAAGACAAAGCGCCGCGTT
>CAZLYV010000288.1:0-3004 GCA_964563665.1 uncultured Acetobacteraceae bacterium | reverse complement strand
GGCCGCCCCGCTATGAGGCGGCCTTCGCCTGTTCCTGGCTGCGCGCGACGACCTTCTCGGCCGGCTTGCCGGTAAGTTCGGCCAAATGGTCGAAGCTCCAAGCGAAGCTGCCGACACCCATCGTCGCCGAACGCAGTTCGATGATCAGGTCGTGCATCTCGGCCTGCGGCAGGTGCGCGGCGACCGCGTCCCAGCCGGGCCAGCCGTCCTTGGCGTTGAAGCCGAGGATCTGGCCGCGCCGCGTCGAGATCAGCCGCTGCACCTTGGAGGTGAACTCGGTCGGCACCGATATCTCGACCTTGCAGATCGGCTCGAGGAGCACCGGATCGCATTTCGGCATGCCCTCGCGCATCGCCATGGCGCCGGCGATCTTGAACGCCTGGTCCGAACTGTCGACCGAATGGTACTGGCCGTCGGTGAGCGCCACTTGCACGTCGACCACCGGAAAACCCAGCGGTCCGCGCTTCAGGTAGTCGCGCACGCCATCCCCGACCGCCGGGATGAAATTGCGCGGGATTGCGCCGCCGACGATCTGATCCTCGAATTCGAAGCCGACGCCGCGCGGCAGCGGTTTGATCTCCACCTTGACGTCGGCGAACTGGCCATGGCCGCCCGATTGTCGCTTATGCCGCGCGTGCTGAACGATGCCCTTGCGGATCGTCTCCTTGTACGGCACCTGCGGGGTACGGCCATGGACCGGCATGTTGTATTGGCTCTTGAGCCGATCGAGCGCCACCGCAAGGTGAATTTCGCCCTGGCCCCAGAGCAGGAACTCGTTGGTGTCGTGGTTGTGCTCGACCGACAGCGAATGATCTTCCTCGGTCAGGCGCTGCACCGAGCCCGAGAGCTTGACGTCGTCGGCGCGCCGCTCGGCGTTAAGCGCCAACGCGAACAGCGGTATCGGCGGCGCCGGCCAGGCCGCGAGACCGCTTGGGATCTTGCCCGACGGCGTCACCGTGGCGCCGGTGGGGATACCCTCGAGCCGGCCGAGCGCCACGACGTCCCCGGCCTCGGCCTTGGCGAGCTTGCCGACCTGCTGACCGACGAGCCGGTTCACACCGGCGATCCGCGCGCTCGCCTTGCCGTCGCCAAGCGTCGCGCCATCGGCGATGGGTCCTCGCCAGACCCGCACCAGCGACAGCTTGCCGGTATGCGACGCGTACTGGGTCTTGAAGACTTGCGCCATTGGTTCGCCGGCGGGCGCGATACCGAGGCGCGCCATCGTCGCCGCGGGTCCCGGCACGTCGTGGCGCAACGCCTTCAACAAACGCCGCACGCCGAAGTCGCGCTCGGCCGAGCCCAGAAGCACCGGGACGACCTTGTCGGCCGCCATGTTGCGGGTGAGATGAGCGTATATCTCCTCCTTCGACGGCACGGTGTCCTCGAGCAGCTGCTCGAGCAGAGTGTCGTCGAAATCGGCGAGTTTTTCGAGCAGACCCTGGCGTTCCTCCTTCTCGCGATCGCGTAACCTCTCGGGGATCGGAACCAGGTCCGAAGGCTGACCCGGCTTGTAGACGTAGGCGCGCTCGCTGATCAGATCGACATAACCGGTGAGGCGATCCCCCTCGCGGATCGGGACATGGCGCAGCACCAGCGGCCGCGCCGAAATCCCCTGCAGCGCCGCCAGCACGTCGCGCACCCGGGGCTCGCCCTGGTCGATCTTGTTGATGAAAATGAAGTGCGGAATCTGCCGGTCGTCGAGGAACTTGAGCAGCGGCGCCAGCATCAGCGCGCGATCGAGAATGGGCTCGAAGACGACGATCGCGACGTCGGCCACCATCAACGCGGTCTGCGTCTCGTGGGCGAACTCGATCGAGCCGGGGCAGTCGATCAACGTCCACGCCTCGCCCATGAAGGTCGTCGTCGCGACGTTAAGCTCGACGCTCATCTGCCGCGCCCGCGCCGGGGCCGAGGCGTCGCCGACCGTGTTCCCTTCTTTCGCAGAGCCCTTGCGCGAGATCGCCCCGGTGGCGGCGAGCAGGCCCTCGAGCAGCGTCGTCTTGCCGCTGAGATAGGGCCCGACGAGCGCCGCGCAACGGGGCGCCGATGGTGCTTTTATGGGCATCGCGTTCCTCCCCGGACTTGATCTCGGTCCTGCCAGAGAATTAGTGAAGCGCAGCCCCGGTCACCTTGGCAAGACGATTCAGAGTCAGGCGACGAGGTAGCGCTTGACCGCGGTTTCGTTCCACGCCAGCCCGACGCCGGGGCGATCGGGAACGATCGCCTGGCCGTCCTTCACCTTTAGCGGCTCGGCGAGGATCGGCGCCGCCCAATCGACGTATTCGAGCCAGTGCGCGGTGGGCGTCACCCGCAAGAGATGCGCGCTCACCTCGGGAAACAGGTGCGACGACATCTCGATCCCGTGCGCCTGGGCGAGCGCGGCGGCCTGCATCCAGCCCGAGACGCCGCCGATGCGTTGCAAGTCGGGCATCACGTAGTCGCACGCCCTGGCCTCGATCGCGCGCGCCATCGCCCACGGCTCGATGAAATTCTCGCCGATCTGCACCGGCACCTCGAGCGCCGCGGCGATCTTCGCGTTTCCGGCGTAGTCGTCGTGGCGGACCGGTTCCTCGAGCCAGTAGATCCCTTCGCCGTCGAGCGCATGGCCGCGACGCAGCGCATCGGCCACCGTGAGCGCCTGGTTGTAATCCGACATCAGCGGCGCATCGGCCGGGATCTTCTTCCTGACCGCGCGCACGGCGGCCAGATCGGCACCCAGCGTCGGGTGGCCGAGGCGAATCTTTACCGCCTTGAAGTCCTCGGCGAGCAGCTCGAGCGCTTCGTCGGCGACCGCTTCCGGCTTTGCAAGACCGAGTCCGTTGCTGTTGTAGGCCGGGACCGGTCCGATCGTCCCGCCGAGAAGCCGTGCGAGCGGCTCTCCCGCCGCCTTGGCGAGCGCATCCCAGCAGGCGACATCGAGACCGGACGCGGCGAGCACGAGCGCGCCTTGAAGGCCCATCAGCTTGTAGCGCTTTTCGAGCTTGGCGCGGATGGCGGCGGGCGC
>CAZLYV010000287.1:0-3007 GCA_964563665.1 uncultured Acetobacteraceae bacterium | reverse complement strand
GGGCGCGTCTCGAAGGACGGGCTACGAGTCGATCTCAGAGGCTCTTAGTATGAGATCGGGAAGTTTCGGTTTCGCGCGCGCGACGGATGTACCGGATCAAGATCATCGGGGCGGGGTCGATCGGCAATCATCTTGCCCATGCCGCCCGCGACAGGAATTGGGCGGTGACATTGACCGACATCGACCCGCGGGCGCTGGCGCGCGCGCGCGACGGCATCTATCCGGCGCGATATGGCGCGTGGGACGAGGCCATCGTTCTCAAGGACACGAACGCCGCCATGAGAGATCCGGCGGATGTCGTGTTCATCGGCACGCCGCCCGATACCCACGTCGGCCTTGCCATGGCGGTACTCGATGCCGCGCCGCCGCGGGCCCTGGTCGTCGAAAAGCCGCTCTGCGGGCCGAGTCTCGAAGGCTGCGCGGCGCTGTGGGAGCGCGCCCGGCGCGCCGGCATCTTCATCGGCGTCGGTTATAACCACACGCTCGGCGCCAACACCCTGCTTGCCGAGCGCATCCTCGCCGAAGGCGGCCTCGGCGACATCTGCACGCTCTCCGCCCGTACCCGCGAGCACTGGGGCGGCATCTTCCGCGCCCATCCGTGGCTGTCGGGGCCGGCGGACTCGTATCTCGGGTATAGCGCCCGCGGCGGCGGCGCCTTGGGCGAGCATTCGCACGCCATCAACATGTGGCAGCATTTTGCCCACGTCGCGGGGGCAGGCAAGGTGGCCGAGGTTTCCGCGACGCTCGACATCGTGGCGGACGGCACGGTGGAGTACGATCGCCTGTGCCTGTTGTCGTTGCGCACGACCGAGGGGCTGGTGGGCGACGTCATACAAGACGTGGTGACGGCGCCCGCCGAGAAATCGGTTCGCGTGCAGGGGCGGTCCGGCTACCTCGAGTGGCACGTCAACTATCGCCCGAACGTCGATGCGGTCGTTTCCGGCACCGGCGAGGAGGCGGTCGAGCCGACGCTGCTGCCCAAGACGCGCGCCGACGATTTCAAGGCGGAGGTGGACCACGTGGCGGCCATACTCGAGGGGCGCCTGGCGGCCTCCCCCATCGCGCTCGAGCGCGGTCTCGATACGATGATGGTGATCGCCGGCGCGTTCAAGTCGCACCGGACGGGTCGCCGCGTTGCCATCGATTGGTCCGCCGGCTACCGGCCCGAGGCGCTCAGCGCCAGCGGCTGAGCGGACGCTCGCTTACTTTCGCTTGCGCGCCAGCACCAGGGCGTTGCGCAGGAACGACTTCTGCAGGAAATCCGCCGTCGCGAACTCGATATCGAGACCGAAGGCCGGAAGGTCCTCGATGCGCCCCCGGAAATAGTCCCGCGCGCCCACATAGTGCCGGGCCGAGCCGCGGTCGTTGACCTCGACAAAAGGCTCGATCATGGCGACCCGGTCCCTTGCCACCCGGACGATCTCGCCCTGCGCCCGGTCGCGGATGCGCTCCATCTGCTCCATTGCTACGACCGTCAACACGAGGTCAAAACGGTCCGCGGGAAACGGCAGTTCGGCGGCGCTACCGCGATAGAGGTCGACGCGCCGAAACGCGGCCGTGTCGACGAGCGGTAGCGGCGCGAAGTCGATCAACTCGCGCGGCAGCCGCGGGAGCTGCTGCAAGGAGCGAGCCGCCTCGTGCCGCTGTTGCGATAGGTCGATGCCGGCGAACTCGATGTCCGGGAAGCGGCAGGCCAGCAGGAACAGGTTGATGGCGTCGCCGCAGCCGACCTCTAGCACGCTCGCCGGGCGCAGGCGCTCGATCAGGTGCATCAGCAGCAGAAGACGAACCCGCGTGCCGCCGAGATTCCGGCCGACGATCTTCCGCTCGCGCCACTCCCATTGCCGGGGGCGGCCGCGCGCGGCTGCAAGGTTGTACTTCCGATAGTCGACGCGCCGGTGCCGGCGCCCATAGTAGCGGGCGACAAAGCCCGGCGTCCGCTGCAAGGCGGGAAACCGAATGAGCGCGTTGCGTGCCGCGTACGCCACGACCAACGCGATCCGCTGGGCCGCCATGAACAGACGCCAAGCCGGATGGCTCGCCTTGGGCCAACCGAGCGCGAACGGCGCGAACGCGGCGTCGATCGCAGCGGGCTCGATGCCGAGTCGAGTTTCCGTCAGAGGGCAGAGCCGCATCCGCACAACTTTCCATTCCAGAGATACGCGGCGGGTGCTGGCTGCACCGGGGCGGCGGGCGACTATACGGACAGCGCCAGGCGTTGCATTTCGTCGAGGCCCAACGCGGCGTCCAACCGGTCGACCGGCCAGATCGTCGGCAACTGCTCCGGCACCGCGTAGTCGGTGTACTGGATCAGGATCGCGACGCGGGGTTTCTTGTTCTTGTTGGAACCGCGGTGCAGGCATCGCGCCGTGTCGACCAGCACCGCCGTGCCGGGCGGGCCGACGACCTGGTGGCGACCGGCCGCCCCCGTGATCGATTCGACTTCCGCGATGCCGAGTCGCCCGCGATCGTAGTACAGCCGCTCGATCACCGCGTTCGAGATCTCGGCCGGCACGAAGGTAAACGGCCCGCAGTCGGCGTCGACATCGTTGACGAAGACGAACAACTTGACCTGTCTCTCGTCGGTCGTATCGAGATGATAGAGCTGGCTGCGCTCCTCGCGGTCGTTCGGGATGCTCACCATGATGGCGACGTTATTGATGATCGGCACGCTGCCCAGATAATCGGTCACGGCATCGAGGACGGGCCGCGACAGGGCGAGCCGCATGATGTCATGATACTGGCCGGCCTCGGCGCCCTGGGTCGCGTAGAGGAGAAAGTCCTTTTGCGACTTGCCGCCATGGTAGCGGATCATGCCGCCGTCGCGCTCCGCGGCTTCGTAGACGCGCCGCGCCTGGTCGATGGCGGGCGGGATTTCCGGAATCTCCCGCGCCGACACGAAGGCGTAGCCGTCGCCTTTCGCGATCCTGATCGGATCGGAAGTACTGGCGCTGGCCGCGCGGGCCAGATGCCTTCGCTTGAGATATGCGACGGGGCTAAGACAGAT
>CAZLYV010000286.1:0-3011 GCA_964563665.1 uncultured Acetobacteraceae bacterium | reverse complement strand
CGCCGAGCTGGAGGCCGAGCTGACGCGGCTCCGCCCCGGGCGGCAAGGCGCCTAGGTCACGCGCCGAAACGACGCCGAAATATCGGCTGCAAAGTGATTCTCCAATAACCAACCACCCGCCTTGCGCGGTCCGGCGGATCGGTGCGATCCTCCCTTTGGTCCTGACAAGCCAAGGGCGGGCCGCATAAGAGTCCGCCCGGCGAGACAAAGGAGGAGACGATGCGGTTCACCAAATCGGTGTTGGCCGGCGCCGGCCTATTCGCGCTTTCCATCGGTCTTGCATCCGGCCCTGCCGCGGCGCAAGGGATCGAGATTAAGTTCGGCCACGTCGGCGAACCGGGCTCGCTGTTCCTGCAATCGGCCGAGGAATTCGCCAAACGCGCCAATGCGAAGCTGGGCGACAAGGCGAAAGTCGTCGTCTTCGGATCGAGCCAGCTCGGCGGCGACAAGGAATTGCTGCAGAAGCTGCGGCTGGGCACGGTGGATCTGGCGCTTCCCTCGACCGTGATGTCGTCGGAGGTCGATCTCTTCGGCATCTTCGAGCTACCCTACCTGGTCAAGGATCGCGCCCATATGGGTCGCATCGAGAAAGACGTCTTATGGCCGGCGCTGGCGCCGGCGGCGGAAGAGAAGGGCTACCGCGTGCTTGCGGTGTGGGAAAACGGATTCCGCCATATCACCAACTCGAAGCGCCCGATCGTCGTACCGGCCGACCTGAAGGGCATCAAGCTGCGCGTGCCGGAGGGCAAATGGCGGGTGAAAATGTTCCAGGCCTACGGCGCCAACCCGAGCCCGATGAAATTTTCGGAAGTATTCATCGCGCTGCAGACCGGGGTCATGGATGGGCAAGAAAACCCGTTCACTCAGATTTACAGCGCCCGCTTCCAGGAAGTGCAGAAATACCTGTCGCTCACTGGCCACGTCTATACGCCGGCCTATCTGACTGCGGGAACCAAGAAGTTCGCGAGCCTGCCCGAGGATGTCCGCAAGATCCTCGAGACGACGGCAAAGGAAACCCAGGCGTTTGTCTATGACGCGGCGGCGCGCGAGGACAAGGATCTGCTCGACAAGCTGAAGGCGGGCGGAATACAGGTGAACGAAGCGAACAAGAACGCCTTCATCGAGGCAAGCCGGCCGATCTACGACGAATTCGCCAGGGAAGTGCCGGCGGCGAAGCCGCAGATCGACAAGGTGCTTACGCTCGGCGCCTCGTCATGACATTGCGACCGGGTCTAGCACCAACTTTCGGCGTTTGGTCGAGTCACGCGTGACACGACCACGAAGCCAGAAAGTTGGTATCAAATCAGGATTCTGGTACTCGGCATCGCTGCCTCGCGCCCGTAACGCCGATCAGCGATGCCGAGTACTAGGGTGGACCCGGTCATTGCGCGCGCGATCGAAACCGGGCGCGCGGTTCTGAGCGCGCCTTCCGGCGGAGCCATTGCCTTGCTAGCCATAGCCAAGAACGCCTTTGAACGCCTGCTCGAAGCGGTCGTCATCGTCTTGATGACCGGGCTCGCTGTCGTGGTTCTGCTGGGGATCGTCTACCGGAGCGCGGGCGCGGCGCTGGTGTGGTACGACGAAGTCGCTTCGATCATGCTCGCCTGGCTCACCTATTATGGCGCGGCGCTTGCCGCGCTCAAGCGCGCGCATATCGGCGTGCCGGAGATCGTGCGGATGATGCCGCGCGCGTGGCGGGCGATCACCTTCGTCGTCGCCGAAGGGCTGGTCTTCGCATTTTTTCTTGCCGTCGCGTGGATCGGCTGGCACGTGCTCGACGTCCTTCAGGGAAGCACGCTCGCGAGCCTGCCGCGTGTGCCCGAAACGCTGGCGCAATCGCCGGTCATGGTTGGAGCGGTGCTGTTCATTCTCGCTGAGGCGCTGAGCCTTCCCGGGGCGTGGCGCAAGACGATTTACGGCGCCGGCGGCGGACCCGACGCGGCGCGTACAGGTGCGGCCGGAATGGCGGCGACGGAGTAGGCGACGATGGCGATCCTGGCGCTCTTCGCAGCCCTGCTTGTCGTGACGCTCATCAACGTGCCGATCGCGGTCGGTCTCGGCATCGTCGCGATGGGCGCGATGGTTTTGACCCAGGGCGTCGACGTGCTGCCGAATGTGGCGCTCGGGATGTACAACGGCGCGACAAATTTTCCGCTGCTGGCGATCCCATTGTTCATCCTCGCCGGCGCGATCATGAACGCATCGGGCATATCGCGGCGCCTCATCGCGTTTGCAAGCTCGTTACTGGGATTCATCCGCGGTGGACTCGCCATGGTGTCGATCGGCGCCTCGCTGTTCTTCGCCGAAATTTCCGGCTCGGCGGTGGCGGACGTCGCGGCGCTGGGCTCGATCCTCATCCCGGCAATGAAGCGCAAGGGCTACCCGGTCGCCCTCGCCACTTCGGTCGTCTCGTCGTCGGCCACACTTGCCGTGATCATTCCGCCGTCGATCCCGATGATCCTCTACGCGGTGATGGCCGACACCTCGGTCGTCCAGCTCTTCGTCGCCGGCATCGTGCCGGGGCTGCTGGGCGGCTTTCTCCTCATGCTTATGGCCTACCGGTTTGCGCGGGTCTACAACCTGCCGGTCGAAGAGGCGTTCAATGGCCGGCGCATCTGGGCCACGTTCAAGGACGCGATCTGGGCCTTCATCCTGCCGATCGCCATCCTCGGCACGATCTTCGGCGGCATCGTCACCGCGACCGAGGGCGCCTGCATCGCCGTCGTCGCGGCGCTGTTCGTGGGCGTCGTCATCTACCGCGAACTCGATTTGCGCCACCTGCGCGAGGCGACGATCGAGGGCGGCGTTCAGACGGCGGTGGTGATGCTGCTGGTCGCCACCTCGACGATCGTCGGTACCTACTTGACCGAGGTGCAGGCGCCGCAGAAGCTCGCCCGCGCCATCGCCGAGATCACCAGCAACAAATGGCTGGTGCTGGCGCTGCTCAACGTCCTGTTCCTGGTCCTGGGATTGTTCCTGCATTCGGCGGCGGCGATCATCCTCACCGTTCC
>CAZLYV010000285.1:0-3030 GCA_964563665.1 uncultured Acetobacteraceae bacterium | reverse complement strand
CGGAGCCGAGATGGGCGTATCGACAATCGAGCGGCGCTCGCGCGGCGCCGCCGCCAGGATCGAGAGCACCAGGCTCAAGGCCATGAAGATCGCCGCCAACACAGCCGTTACCCGCGTCAGCAGATTGGCCGTTCCGCGCGCCGTCATGAATCCACCGATGCCGCCGCCGCTGGAGCCGACGCCAAGGCCGCCGCCCTCGCTGCGCTGGAGCAGCACGGTGACGATGAGCGAAACGGCAATCAGGATCTGGATGACGAAAAGGACGGTAACCATCAGGGAGGCTCTTCGCGCGGTGGGGCTGGCGGCGGGCTCTAATACAAGTTTCTCGGCCAATTATCTAGGGGTATCGGGGCGGCATTACGAGGCTGCCGCACGCACGATCCAGAAAAAATCCTCCGCCTTCAGGCTGGCGCCGCCCACGAGCACCCCGTCGACATCCGGCACCTCCATCACTTCGGGCGCGCTCATCGGTTTGACCGACCCGCCATAAAGTATGCGCACTCCCTCCGGGTTGGCGGCGCGGCCGTCGAGCTCACGACGGATCAGCGCATGCACTTCGCCGATTTGGTCGGGTGCGGCATTGCGGCCGGTGCCGATCGCCCACACCGGCTCGTAGGCGATCACGGTATTGGCCGCCGTCGCCGCATTCGGCAGCGATCCCACGAGCTGACGGCGAACGACCTCGACGGTCTTCCCGATATCGCGCTCGGCCAAGGTTTCGCCGATGCATATGATCGCCGCAAGGCCCGCCGCGTGCGCGGCCGCCGCTTTCGCCCGCACCATGGAGTCGGACTCGTGATGATTGGCCCGACGCTCCGAGTGGCCGACAATCACGTAGCGACAGGCGAGATCGGCGAGCATTCGCGCCGAGATATCTCCCGTATGCGCGCCCGAAACGTCGGCATGGCAATCCTGCCCGCCGAGCGTGATCGCGCTGCCGCTCAGCGCCTCGGCCACGAGGGCGAGCAACGTCGAGGGCGGGCAGAGCACCACCTCGGGCGCCGATGCGGCGAGCTGTCCGACCCGGCGTGCGACCTCGCCGGCCAGTGCCACGCCATCGCGGACAAGTCCGTTCATTTTCCAGTTGCCGGCAACGAGACGGCGCCGTGGCAAGGGAATCTCAAGCTCCATCGGGGAAACGGAAGGCTATGTAGCACGCCCGGCCCCGAATTTTCAAAGGTCCCCGGATATTCGGTGGTTGCGAGGACCCCGCACCCGCTCCTATCATGCGCCCCGCTTTCGTCCATCCCGGACGGGTAAAGGAGCAATGATACGCAATGCTGCAAGCCATGCGCAGCAGGGCGGCGGGATTCGTCGCCAAATTCCTGTTCACGATCCTTGTCCTGGCGTTCGCCGTCTGGGGCATCGGCGATTACACCTTTCTGCGGCGCTCCGACCCGACGGCAATTACCGTCGGCGGCGTGTCGATCCCGCTGTCCCAGGTTCAAGGCGAGTACCAGCGCGAGCTCGAGCGGGTACGGCGCGTGCTCGGCGGCATCGATCCCGAGGTGCTGCGGCAGGGCGCCCTGCTCGATCGCGTGGTCGAGCGAATGGTCGTCCAGATGGTTCTCGACCAAACGACCGCGCGCCTCAAGATCGCGGTCGGCGACGACGTGGTGCGCGCGTATATCGTCAGCGATCCTTCCTTCCGTGGTTCCGGCGGCGGTTTCGACCGGTTCGTCTTTCAGCAATTGCTGAATGAAAGCGGGCTGAACGAACAACGTTACGTCGAAAGGCTTCGCCAAGATCTGCCGCGCCTGATGCTGGTCGACTCGCTTGCCGCGGGAGCGCGCGTGCCGCAGTTCCTGGCCGATCGGATCTATCGCCACCGCTTCGAGAGACGCGCCGGCGAGACGCTGTTCGTTGCCTCAGCGTCCTTCAGCGAAATCGGCAAACCGAGCGATCAGGATATTCAGTCGCTCTATGACGAAAACAAGGACCGCTTGACCACGCCCGAGCTGCGCGCGCTTAGCGTAATCCGGATCGGACCTGACGACGTGGTTGCGACCATCAAGCCGACGGAGGAGCAGATCCGCGAGGAATACGAGGCGCGCGCCGCCGAGTTTGCGGTGCCCGAGCGGCGCGAGATTCAGCAAATCCT
Source organism: uncultured Acetobacteraceae bacterium (assembly GCA_964563665.1). Classification (GTDB taxonomy): domain Bacteria; phylum Pseudomonadota; class Alphaproteobacteria; order CACIAM-22H2; family CACIAM-22H2; genus CAZLYV01. The sequence continues at coordinate 929 of CAZLYV010000285.1, read as the reverse complement.
GGTCGAGGACGAAGCCGCCGCCAGGGCGGCACGTGAAAAGATCGTCGCTGGCGAACCGATTCACGACGTGGCGCGCGACTTGGCGAAGCAGACGCCCGAGCAGACGTTGCTGGGATCGTTCAGCCGTGGTGACCTCCTGCCGGAAATCGCCGATGCGGTCTTTGAGCTCGCCAGTGGCGGGATCTCCGAGCCGCTCAAGACGGGCTTTGGCTGGCACGTCATGCGGGTCGCCAAGATCGAGGCCGGCAAGCAGCCCACGCTCGCTGAGGTGCGCGATCAAATCATGCGCGAGCTGGCGACCCGGATTGCCGGCGAGCGGGCTTACGACCTGGCGATCAAGATCGACGAAGAGGTCGCCGGGGGATTGTCGCTTGGCGACGCCGCCGCCAAACACGGCCTGCAGGCGATCCAAGTCTCCGCAATCGATGCGCGGGGACGCGCAGCCGATGGCAATCCGGTTGTGCTGTTTGCCGACGCGCCCGATGTGATCGCCCGCGTGTTCGAGACGCCGGGCGGAGCCGAGGCGCAGCTCATCGAGGGGCGCAACGGCGCCTGGTACGAGGTTCGGGTCGATACCGTCACGCCGGCGCAGCCGAAATCGCTCGACGCCGTGCGCGAGGATCTGGTCAAGTTCTGGGAGGCGCAAAAGCGCGGCGAAGCGGCGCGCCAGCGCGCCGAGGCGATCCTGGAGCGCGTCCACAAGGGGGCCACGCTCGAGGCGGCGGGCGCCGAATACAATTCGAAGGTGGAAAAAACGGCGCCGACAACGCGCGCCGACAACGCAGGACGCGTCGCGCCCGAAGCGGTCGCCCGCCTGTTCACGCTCAAGCCCGGCGAAACCGGTTTGGCGCCCAGCCGCGCCGGATACTACGTGGTGCGGATCACCGAGATTACGCCGGCGGATCCGGCGAGGGATCTTGCGGACGTCG
>CAZLYV010000284.1:0-3053 GCA_964563665.1 uncultured Acetobacteraceae bacterium | reverse complement strand
AGAATTTGCCAGTCTTGAAAGAAGTGCGCAGTATTTGAGGCCGACACGCAGCAATATTGCGGCTCGACCGTGTTACTTCGGTCGGTCGTTGATACGATCAATGCGCGCTGTAGGATTGCACCATCAGAGCCTGTTTCGAAAGTCGCATGGAGGTCGCGGTTCGCGCGGAAATTCGCCCGGCTGCCGCGTCGCCAAGCCTCGCCGATGCTTGCCGATCGCCGTCGGCCTGGCTCCCAACATCCGGCCAAAATCGCCAGCCCAAAGATTTGATAGCAAGGGGCGACCCGTGGGACTTTCGAATCAGGCTCCAAGCAGCTTCGCGCCGATTTTTACCCGTGCCGGCGGCAACCCTGGTGCTTGCGCGCACCGTGCTCGCCCATCTGATCGACCTCGCCGAGACCGGCTTGGTGGTCAGCGAAGACGAGCGCTGGCGCGTTGTTTGAGCCCGAGCCCGCGGCGCGCGATGCGTGAATTCAGATCGGTCATATCCGCCCGCGCTCGAGCGCTTGTTTGACACGAGCAGGCGTGAAGGGAACGGTGCGCAGGCGCGCGCCGCTGGCATCGAAGATCGCATTGCCAAGCGCCGCCGGCACCGGCGTTGCGGCGGCTTCGCCGGCGCCCAGCGGCGGATCGCGCGGGAGCTCGACGACGTCGATGAGGATGTCGGGCACGTCGGGGAAGGTAAGAATCGGATACGTCGCCCAATCGACGCTGGTGACTCGCGAGCGATCGAACGCCACTTCCTCGAATAGCGTGCGGCTCAGCGTCTGCAAGATGTTGCCCTCGATCTGCGCCTTGAGCGCATCGGGGTTGATAACGAGGCCGCAATCGTGGGCGCAAGCGACGCGATGGACTCGGATCGCGCCCGAGGCGCGGTCGACCTCGGCCTCCATCGCCATGGCGACGTAGGTTTCGTTGTGCTTGTAGTGCACATAGGCGATGCCGCGCCCAAGCCCGCCGGGACCGGGCGATGGCCGCGCCTTCCAGCCAATGAGCGCCGCCGCGCGCTTCAAGACTTCGATGCCGCGGGGATTGGCGAGACCTTGCAGACGGAACGCCAGCGCGTCTTGACCCGCGGCGGCGGCGAGCTCGTCGGTGAAGCTTTCGACGGCGAAACTGTTGGCCACCTTGCCGGGCGCGCGAATGTTGCTCGGCCGCAGCGGCGCATCTTTCAGCCAATGGACGACGACTTCGAGATCGGGCGCGTGGTAAGGCGGGTCGCCGTTTTGGCTGATGAGGCCGGCGGAGATTCCGAGCGTTTGTGCGATTCCCGCTGCTTGGGGCGCCAGAAGCGGAATGTTCGGCAGATTTGCAGTCGCCTTCGGCAGCCACATCTCGGTGCGCCACGCGGCGATGCGCCCGTCGGGTCCGAGCGCGCCTTCGAGCGCCAAAAGCTGAGGCGGACCCTTGGGATCCCACCCGTGCTCGTCTTCGCGCATCCACTGGACACGGACCGGCTTGCCGATGGCTTTTGATATGAGGGCGGCGTCGGCGGCCGCATCGTCATGCCCGTTCATGCCGTAACAGCCCGACCCGTCGAGATAGATCAGCCGCACTTTTTCGATCGGCAGGCCGAGGATCCGGGCGAACGCCGAACGGAAGCGATGGGTGGCCTGCGAGGCGGTCCAGATGGTTGCAGCGCCGTCGCGCACGTCGGCAAGCGCGCAAGCGGGACCCATCGAGCCGTGCGTTTGAACCGGCCAATAGTAGGTTCCCGATAGCCGATTCGCCGCCGCGGCAAGCGCCGCGCGGGCGTCCCCCTTGCGGACCAAGGCCTCGTCGGCCTCGAAAGGACCGGCACGCATCCAGTCCTTTACGCTATCGTGGCCAATCAGCGTCGCGCTCTCAGACCAGCGTGCCTTGAGCGAACGGAGCGCGCGGACCGCATCCCACTCGTCCTCGGCCACGACGGCGAGGAAATCGTTGATCCGAACGACCTGCACGCCCGGGATATTCCGAATCGACGCCGCATCGACCTCGATCAGCTTTGCTCCGACCGCGGGCGGACGGATCACGCGGCCATGCAGCATGCCGGGAACGGTGAAATCGTGAACGTAGACATGGCGGCCGGTGACCTTGGCCGGGATATCGGGCCGCGGTAACGGCTGGCCGACGACGGTATACGTGCCGGGGTCCTTAAGCGGCGCTTTGGGATCGAGCTTCAGCCCAAAGCGCTTGTTGCCGATGAGCGTGCCGAAGCCGACACCAGGTCCGCCGGCTTTGGGCCGAATCTCGCCGTTTGCCGCTTCGAGTTCGCCCGCGGGCCGGCCGAGACGCGTCGCCGCCAGCCCGATGAGCGCCTCGCGCGCGGTCGCCGCCGCCTGGCGGACTTGCACACCGCCCCGCATGATTCCGCTGCTGCCTGCAGTGGGGCCCTGATCGGGGGTAAGCGCGGTGTCGCCTTCGACCATGGCGATTCGCCCGACGCCGATCCCGAGTTCTTCCGCCGCCATCTGGCGCATCGCGATGCGCAATCCGGTGCCGAGATCGACCTTGCCGGTGAACAGGGTCACCGAGCCGTCTTCGTGCACGGCGAAGAATCCGTCGACCTCGCTCGCGTCGACCGTCTTGCCGAGCGCGGCCCCGGCCGATGACGGCGTTTGCGCAAAGCCGGGCACGGGGAGCCCAAGCCCGATCACCATCGCGCCGCCGGCCTTGACGATCGTACGGCGGGAAAGAAGGGCGGTCATGGCGTGACCCTCCCGGCGGCGCGCATCACGGCGCGCAACACGCGGGTGTGGCTGCCGCAGCGGCAGAGATTGCCGGCCAGCGCCGTCCTTGCCTCCCCGAGAGTCGGCTTTGAATTCCGGCCAAGGAGCGCCGCGCTCGTCATCACCATGCCGTTGGTGCAATAGCCGCACTGTGCCGCCTGCTCGGCGATGAACGCGGCCTGCACGGGATGCGGCGCAGCGGGCGAGCCGAGGCCCTCGATCGTCGTGATCTTGCGGCCCGCCACCGCGGCGACCGGGATCTGGCACGAATACACAGCCTTGCCGTCGATGATGACGGTGCAGGCGCCGCACTGACCAAGCCCGCAGCCGAACTTGGCCCCG
>CAZLYV010000283.1:0-3069 GCA_964563665.1 uncultured Acetobacteraceae bacterium | reverse complement strand
CATCCGTGCGGCGCTCGGTAATGGCCAGGAGCGGATCGAGTTCGAGTTCGATTGCCACCGCGATTACCGCTGCGACGAGCAGTTCTTGCGACACAAGGCAACCTTCGTGCGCTTCATGCTCGATCGAAAGTGATCGGCACAATCTCGCCATGCGGCAATCGCGTTTCGGCATGGTCGGTTTGGCGTTGCTCGGTATCGCGGGCTGTATCAAGCCCTTTGACGACCCACCGCCAGTAACCGCCTGATCGAGATACGACCGCCCGGACCGCGACAGCTTGCGCCGGAGTTTTCGGCGATTCGCAACGCCGCTTGAGAGACGGTCGTCATTGGATCGATCGCAAGGCGAGTTGCGCGCGATGCGGCCGCTTGCGGCCGGAGGTCGCCAACGTCGCCGAGTTCACGGCATTCGTCGATCAGCCTCGATCTGACCGCACTAGGGGCCGGTCTCCAAAAGATAGGCCAGTGACCCGATCCCACGCGAACTCGTGAATCGAACGACGTTCGGCGCGCTGTCGCGCCGACGTTCTTGGCCGACGCGGAATTCAAATCAAATCGAGGCTGTGACCGTCAAATGGCCCAAGGCGACATTCGGGTTGCAATCACGGTCGATCTTTCGACCCTGCGATCAGGCTTGGCGGACGCATCGTCCGAATTGCGGGCCGGCGTTGAGCGGCTCAATCAGACGGTCATCGGCGAATCCCAGCAACTCGCCGACACCATCGCCAGAATCAGTACGTCGGGCCGTCAACGGCAAGCCGATCGGGAGTATGCGATTCTCGTGCAAGGCGACGCGAGGGAAAATCAGGAATCCGACCTCCAAAACACGAAGAAAAAGGGGGCAACCGATGGCGCTCTCAACGCGGGAAAACAGGCCTACAGCCGATTCTTCAAGGACATCTCCGGCGGATTCAGACAGGCGATCACGGGCATGATCCTGGGGACCCGCAGTTTCGAGCAGTCGATGGCCAGACTCGCGCGCACCATTCTGGCGCATTTTGTCGATCTCGGCGTCAAGCTCGTCGTCAATTGGATTCGGACCGAGATCGCCAAGACAGCCGCGACCACGGCTGGCAACACCACGCGCACGGCTGCGAATGTCGCGGCCGCGACGGCGTCGGGCGCGGCGGAGAGTGGCGCGGCCAGGACGAGCATCGGCAAGCACGCCGCGAGCGCGGCGGCGGCGGTCTACGATGACGTGGCGCAGATACCTTATGTCGGCTGGATCCTGGCGCCGCCCGCCGCGGCGGCGGCATTCGTGGCCGTCGCGGCCTTCGCCGATCTGCTCCCCTCCGCCGCCGGCGGTTATGACGTTCCCGCCGACACCTTCGCCTTCCTGCACAAGAACGAAATGGTCCTGCCGTCCTCGCTCGCCGATCGGGTGCTGCGCGCGCACGGCGAGCGGCCATGACGCTGCGCCGCCGAGGAGGGTGATGAATTCCCGCCGCCTCATTCGATCACCTCGTCGGCGCTGGCGAGGATCTCGGGTGGGATCGTCAGCCCAAGTGCCTGTGCGGTTTTGAGGTTCACGACCAGTTCGAAGAGGGTTGGTTGCTCGACCGGAAGCTCCGCCGGATTGGCGCCTTTGAGGATCTTGTCGACATAGACGGCGGCGCTGCCGAAGTTAACGTCAAGATTGATGCCATACGAGAGCAGCCCGCCGTCTCGCACGGGCCAACTGAGCGAATACACGGCTGGCAGCCGTGCCTGCGCCGCGAAATCGATGATGCGCTTGCGATTCATAAGGATCAGTGGCTCGACGACGATAAAAAGGGCATCGGCTTTCGCCTGAAGGATCCCGGCAAAAGCCGGTTCAAAATCTTCAGAGCGTGAGACCTCGATTGAAATGAGCTCGAAGCCCAATCCAACAGCGGCGGCTGTCGCATCTTGCAGCGTCGGCCGCGCTCCCGCATTGGTAGGATTTAGAAGGATTGCCACACGAGAAGCTCGCGGCACCACTTGGCGGAGAAGCTCGAGCTGCTTACTGCCCAACTCCTCCAGCATCGAGGTCGTTCCGGTAACGTTGCCTCCGGGACGGGCAAGGCTTTTGATCAGACCGGCACCGATCGGATTACCGGCATTGACCATCACAATCGGAATGGAGCTCGTTGCCTGGCGCGCCGCGACACTCGCCGCCACGGCGGTGGCGACAATCACATCGACTTTGAGCGCCACCAGCTCTCGCGCAAGGTCCGGCAGGCGTTCGAGCCGTCCCTCCGCGCTCCGGTCGTGGACAGTGATTGTCTTTCCTTCGACGTAGCCGAGATCACGTAGCCGACTATGAAACGCGGCGCTCCGGGTCGGGTTCGCTTGCGGAGATTCAGAGTAAAGCACGCCGACCTTTGGGGCGCTCACCGGCTGCTGTGCCGTTGCCAAACACGGCACGGACAGAATGACAACCGCGATGCCGATGGCACACTTCATCCGTCTCATTCGATCACCTCGTCGGCGCGGGTTTTCGGCAGACCCATCCAGGGCGAATCGGACCGCTGGCGCGGGCGGACCAGGTGTGGCGCCACGCTCGGCGCTACGACCAGCACGGCCCGGTGTTCGCATCTTATCCTGTCTCCCCCGCAATGACGTCGGTCGACGGACCTGAAAATCGACGGCATAGCTCGGCGCTACGGTGCACTGGCGGCGGTCTCGGTACCTTGTCCAGTGATGCCGAACGGGAAGCCTAATACCAGCAGGGTTTGCTGTCTGTGTGAATTCACACAGTTATGAACGCGGCCGGCGGTCGCCGCCTTCGATCAACGGGGGCAGGCTTGAATCATTAACCCGCAGTTCCAGCAATAGGTTGATTGGGTTTTGACCCTAGGGAACAGCACCGCCTCGATGTGAGGGCGGGAATTAACCACAGAGGCACAGAGGCTAGAGAGACAGACCCAAGAATAGTGAATCGCACGCCAAAGGCGCGCTGATTTCCATTCCTCCCGTGTCTCTCGTGTCTCTGTGGTATCCAGGAATCTTTCCGTATGACAGATATCGAAGCGCAGCAACGCGCTGCGGTGGTGGCCGAGGCGCGGGCGTGGCTCGCCACGCCCTATCACCACCAGGCAGCGATCAAGGGAG
>CAZLYV010000282.1:1458-3079 GCA_964563665.1 uncultured Acetobacteraceae bacterium | reverse complement strand
CGAGGCACAGGAGAAGACGGGGGTCGAGACCGGGCTCACGGCCCTCCATCCCTTCGTCGCCGGCCTCGAGCTGCCGGTCTACGTGGCCAATTTCGTCCTGATGGAATACGGCGCGGGGGCCATCTTCGGCTGCCCGGGGCACGATCAGCGCGATCTCGAGTTCGCGCGCAAATACGGCCTCAAAGTAATTCCCGTCGTCTGCCCGCGCGGGCTAGATCCCAAGAGCTTCACGATCGGCCGTGAGGCGTTCGTCGAGGACGGCGTCATCATCAACTCCGATTTTCTCGACGGCATGGGCGTCGAAGAAGCCAAGGCGGCGGTCGGCCGGCGGCTGGCGGCGCAAAACATGGGCAAGCCGACCGTGGTCTATCGCCTGCGCGACTGGCTGGTCAGCCGGCAGCGTTATTGGGGCTGCCCGATTCCGGTGATCCACTGCGATGCGTGCGGCGTCGTGCCGGTGCCCGACCGCGATTTGCCGGTAGAGCTGCCAGCGGACGTGACCTTCGAGCGGCCGGGAAATCCGCTCGATCACCACCCGACCTGGAAGCACGTCAATTGCCCCGCCTGCGGCCATCCGGCGCGGCGCGACACCGATACGCTCGACACCTTCGTCGATTCGTCGTGGTACTTCGCCCGCTTTTGCTCGTCGCGCGCGGGCGTCCCCGTAACGCGCGCGGCGGTCGATTACTGGCTCCCCGTCGATCAGTATATCGGCGGGGTCGAGCACGCGATTTTGCACCTTTTGTATTCGCGTTTCTTCACCCGGGCGATGAAAAAGACCGGCCATCTCGGCATCGACGAGCCGTTCTCCGCTCTGTTCACCCAGGGCATGGTCACGCACCGGACGTTTTTCCAGGAGGATGCGAAGACATATGTGCCGCTCTGGCTCACTCCCGAGGAGGTGGAACAGGTCGGCGACGCATACGTGTCTGCCACGGACAAGACGCCGGTGAGCGTCGGGCGCTCCGAAAAGATGTCGAAGTCGCGCAAGAACGTCGTGGCGCCGTCGCGCATCATCGACACCTACGGCGCCGACACCGCGCGCCTGTTCATGCTCTCCGACTCGCCCCCTGAGCGCGATCTCGAATGGACCGAGGCCGGGGTCGAGGGCGCCTGGCGTTATCTCAATCGGCTCCATCGTCTCGTCACCGAACCGACGGCGCCGCTGCCGAAGGCCGGCGCGGCGAAGCCGGCCAAAATCTCGCCGGCGGGGGAGGCCGCTTGGCGCCTCACCCACAAGACGATCGCCGCGGTGAGCGAGCATCTCGAGAATTTCCGCTTCAACGTCGCGGTGGCGCAGGTGCGCACGCTCACCAACGCGCTCGAGGAACTTCCCGGTACGGGCGAGGGCGAGACATGGGTTCTGGCCCAGGCCTTCGAGGCGGTGATCAAGCTCATCGGCCCGATGATGCCCCATCTTGCCGAGGAGCTGTGGCAGGCGCTTGGGCACACGACGCTGCTTTGCACCGAGCCGTGGCCCAACGCCGATCCCGCCTTCCTCGTCGACGAGGCGGTGACGATCGCGGTGCAGGTGAACGGCAAGCTCAGGGCGACGATCACGCTCCCGCGCGACGCCGAGGAGGCGCTGGTGCGCGACCGCGCGCTCGCCGCACCCAACGTC
>CAZLYV010000282.1:0-1358 GCA_964563665.1 uncultured Acetobacteraceae bacterium | reverse complement strand
GCCCGACCCGGGGTGCCGGGCGATCCTGCTTTATGGACCCGATGGCGGCCTGGTGCGCGAGCGTGGGGAATCGCTGGCTCGGCTCGTGGTCGATGATCTGGCCGATCCGTTCCGGGTCGGCGAGCTGACCGGCGAGCGCATCGCCGACGATCCGGCACGCCTGGCGGACGAAGCAGCCGCGCTGTCGCTCAGCGGCGGCCGGCGGGTGGTGCGGGTGCGGCCGGCCAGCAACGAGGCGGCCGAGGCGTTCGCGGGCTTTTTCAAGCATCCCGTGGGAGATGCGCTTGTGGTCGTCGAGGCGGGCGAGCTCGATGGCCGATCGGCTTTGCGCAAGCTGTTCGAGACCGCCGCCAACGCCGCGGCGATTGCGTGCTATCGCGACGAGGGACGCGATCTGTCGGGCGTGATCCGCGACACGCTGGCAGGCTTCAAGGTGACGGCGGAGGCCGCCGCCGCCGAATGGCTCGCCGAGCGCCTGGGCGGCGACCGCCAAGTGACGCGGAGCGAGCTCGAGAAGCTGGCGCTTTATGTCGGGGCGGGCAACACCGCGACGCTCGCGGATGCGCGCGCTTGCGTGGGCGACAGCGCCGATATCGATCTCGACGATCTGGTGAACGCGACGGCGCGCGGCGATGCGGCGGCGCTCGAGCGGGCGCTCGATCGTCTATGGGCCGAAGGGGCGACGCCGATCAGGATTCTCCGCGCGGCGCAGCGGCATTTCACGCGGCTTCATCTTTGCGCCGGGCTTGTCGCCGGCGGTCGCGAGGAATCCTCGGCGATGAAATCGTTGCGGCCGCCGGTGTTCTGGAAGGAAGTGGCGTCGTTCCGCCTGCAGCTCCGCCGCTGGCCGCTCGCCAAGCTGCCCCATGCGCTCGACCGGCTGCTTGCAACCGAGATGGAATGCAAGCGGAGCGGGCAGTCGCAGATGGCCGACCTCCTCGTCGGCCGCGCGCTTCTCGATCTGGCCGGCGAGGGCGAGCCGCGCTAAGCGCCGCCGGGACTCACAAAATCTTCAGGCCAAACCCCAGCGCGCCGATCAGCCCGACGGCAAGCACCAGCCACGTCACCGTCGTGCCGACGATGCGCCCAGGTGAAGCCCCTTTCGAATGCCACAGCCCCCAAGCGTGCGCGATCCGCGCCAGTGTGAGCGCCGCGCCGAGAAGGTGCAGCAGCCACGTCGCCGCTTGGTTCAACTCCAGGATCAGCAGGAGAAGCAGGGCGAACGGCACGTACTCGATGAAGTTGCCGTGGACACGGATCGCCCGATCGAGCTGCGGCACGCCGCCGGCGCCGAGGTCGACCTTGTGTTTCCCCCGGAGAGTGACGACGAAAATGGACAGCGCGATCAGCAAGATTGC
>CAZLYV010000281.1:0-3089 GCA_964563665.1 uncultured Acetobacteraceae bacterium | reverse complement strand
CTAGCGCCGGAGACTCAACACAGCGGGCAGGAATCGTCATGCCCGCGATTGGGATCGTAAGGCGGTGTCAGTGCCACCATCACGTCGCCGATGAGGCGACGAAACCTCGGATCGTCGGGACCGGTCACGCCCGAGACCGTTCCGACCGCGTCGGTCAGCACGATGTCACCGATGCAGAACGTTCCCACCAACGATACCGTTCCGGCAGGGGCCGGAGTCCCGGCCACCCCATCGGGTCCGCACTGGTAGTTGCGCGAGATCTTTTCGCCGAAGCTGAGGATCACCTTGTAGCCGTATTTGTCGCCGGCCCGCGGGGTCGGCGAGAAATACATCTTCGGCCCGAAGTTCCGACCCTGCATCGCCGCGATCACGGCCGAGTTGTCGCGGTCGTTGGCGAACGGGTTTCCGCGGACGATGGCCTGCGAAGGATTGTTTGCGGCGGCGAGGTCGACATGCGAGGGCGAATAGGTCGAGTTGTAATACGACGAGCTGATCGTCGATACGCCGTCGCACCCGGCGAGCGCGGCGAGGGTCGCAACCAACCCCAAAATACGAAGATTACCGGCCATGACACACCTCATCGGCTGTACGAGTCACTAACAACACATAGGCGCGTCTTGTTCATTGCTGCGTCAAGTTGCCGCAGGGCAGTCAAACGTCCAGATCGTGGGCGAACTTGGCGTTTTCCTGAATATAGGCAAGCCGCAGCTCGGGTTTGCGGCCCATGAGCTTTTCGACCAATCGCGCCGTCTCGCGGGCCTTCTTGGGATCGTCCTTGGGGTCCGGGACGCGAACCTGAAGCAAGATCCGCTTGCCCGGATCCATGGTCGTTTCCTTGAGCTGGGCCGGCGGCATCTCGCCCAGGCCCTTGAAGCGGCTGATTTCGACCTTGCCCTTGCCCTTGAAGACGCTCGCCAGGAGTTGATCCTTATGCGCGTCGTCACGCGCGTAGACAAGGGTTCCGCCGTGGGAGAGGCGATAGAGCGGCGGCATCGCCAGATGGAGATGGCCGGTTTCGATCAGCTTCGGCATCTCGCGATAAAAGAAGGTCATCAGCAGCGAGGCGATGTGCGCGCCGTCGACATCGGCGTCGGTCATGATGACGACGCGCTCGTAGCGCAATTTTTCCTCGCTGAAATGTTCGCCGGTGCCGCAGCCGAGCGCCTGAATGAGATCGGCGAGCTCCTGGTTCTGGCGCAGCTTGTCGGCCGACGCGCTGGCGACGTTGAGGATCTTGCCGCGCAGCGGCAGCACGGCCTGCGTTTCGCGCGCGCGCGCCTGCTTCGCCGAGCCGCCGGCCGAATCGCCTTCGACCAGGTAGATCTCGGTACCCTCGGCGCGGTCGCGCGTGCAGTCGGCGAGCTTGCCCGGCAGGCGCAGCTTGCGAGTCGCGGTTTTCCGCGCGAGATCCTTTTCCTGGCGGCGCCGTAGACGCTCCTCGGCGCGCTCGACGATTCGCTCGAGGAGCGCATTGGCCGCCGCACCGTCGTCGGAGAGCCAATGGTCGAAATGATCCTTGATCGCCGTTTCGACCAGGCGCTGCGCCTCGGGCATGCCGAGCCGCTCCTTGGTCTGGCCCTGGAACTGCGGATCCTTGATGAATAGCGACAGCAGCATGACCGCGCCGTCGGCAACGTCCTCGGCGGTGATTGGCGCCGCGCGCCGGTTGCCAACGCGCTCGCCATAGGCGCGGACACTTCGCCCGAGCGCCGTGCGCAGGCCGAGCTCGTGGCTTCCCCCCTGTGGTGTCGGCACCGTATTGCAGTAGGAGCGCGTCTCGCCCTCTTCGTCGCCTGGCCACGCCACCGCCCACTCGAGGCGGCCGAGATTGTCGGGCAGCTTTGCTTCGCCGACGAACGGCTGCGGTGTCCAGGTCGGGCGCTTGCCGATCGTCTCGGCAAGCGAATCGCGCAAGCCGCCGGGGAAATGCAACGTCGCCTCGGCTGGCGTCGGGTCATCGGGCTTGAGCAGCCGTTTGTCGCAGGACCAACGGATCTCGACGCCCTTGAAGAGGTACGCCTTCGAACGCGCCATGCGGTAGACCGTCGCCGGCCGGAAGGCGAGCGTATGGCCGAAGATCTCCGGATCGGGATGAAAGCGGACCATCGTGCCGCGCCGGTTATGCGCCGGGCCGACTTCCTTGAGCGGACCCTTGGGCTTGCCGCGGCAGTAAATCTGCCGGTAGAGCTTGCGCTCGCGCGCGACCTCGACGATGAGTTCATCGGACAGCGCGTTCACCACCGAGACGCCGACGCCATGCAAGCCGCCCGCGGTCGCGTAGCTTTTCTCGGAGAACTTGCCGCCCGAATGGAGCGTGGTGAGCACGATCTCGAGCGCCGACTTGTTCTTGAACTTCGGGTGCGGATCGATCGGAATGCCGCGCCCGTTGTCGCGAACCGTGACGTAACCGTCGGGCTCGAGCTCGACGTCGATCCAGTCGGCGTGGCCCGAAACCGCCTCGTCCATCGCGTTGTCGAGGACCTCGGCGGCGAGATGGTGGAGCGAGCGTTCATCCGTGCCGCCGACATACATGCCCGGGCGGCGGCGGACCGGCTCGAGCCCCTCGAGGACCTCGATGTCCTTCGCGGTGTAGCTTCGCGCCTTGCGCGCGGCGCTGAAGAGATCGGCGGCCATGGCAGTGGAGGATTTAGGCATTTTTCGTCGGCTATCGCATACAGGGCCAAATACAGTATTTGAAAGAGGACTTTACCACAAGATATGGTGGAATCCTCGTTATCGAGGGAGCTTACGATGACCCCGACGCCAGACCGTACTGCGCCGCACTCCGGCCGCGAGCCGGCGCTTCGCGCCATTGCCATGCCGGCGGACGCCAACCCAAACGGCGATATCTTCGGCGGCTGGCTGCTGGCGCAGATGGATCTTGCCGGCGGCAGCGCGGCGAGCCAGCGCGCCCGTGGGCGCGTGGCGACGGTGGCGGTCGAGGCGATGACCTTCCATCTCCCCGTGTTCGTTGGCGACGAGGTGAGCTGCTACGCCGCCATCCGGCGCACCGGGCGCACGTCGATAACGATCGAAATCGAAACTTGGGTCCGCCGGCGCGACGTCGGCGAGCGGGTGAAGGTGACCCA
>CAZLYV010000280.1:0-3123 GCA_964563665.1 uncultured Acetobacteraceae bacterium | reverse complement strand
GAACGAGAAAATCCTCGAGGCGATCCAGATGGCGTGGCTCGACGAGCGGGGATGAACCAACCGCGCGATGTGGCCGACGCGGATATGATTTTCTTCTTTGTCGCAGACCGCTGACCGGCGCATCGACATTGGATCGGCCCGGCGCATAATCGCTGCCGCATGCCACTTCCGTCATTTGGCGAATTCGTTCAGGCGTCGGTCCGCTCGCAAGCGGCCAACCTTTTATTTCGGCCGTGGTTCGACCGTGTGGCTCTCGCTGCGCTCACGCGGTGGATCTTTCCCGCCGGACGGCTGTGGGCATCGGCCGAGGCGACGCATTTCACGCTGCAACGCTATCTCGCCGATAATCCGGAGCTGACCCGCGCCCGGTTGCCGCCGCAACTGCTGCTCCGGAGCCTCGGCGAGGCGCACCGGGCGCGCAATCGGGCGATGCAAGCCGAGGCGCGCTGCGATGATCTGACCTTCGGCGGCGCGACGCCGGACCCCGATCGCCTCGCCGATGCGGAAATCACGCGCCGCCGCGCGGCGCAGGCATATACCGCGACGCGGCTGCGGTTCATCTATGCGGCGCGCCGCGCCGATGTCGCGGCCGTGCGTTTCGCGATTCCCTCGGAGGACGAAGTGCGGGCGGCGTTCGCCCGCTGGCTTGCGGCGCCGGCGATGGCGTTCCTGCCGCAAACCCCGCTGCCGACCGTCGAAGAATCGCCGCGATATCGGGGGGCCTTCGGGCGCGAATACGTCCTGCGCTTTCGCTCCCCGCATGCGGGCGCGGCCGACATGGCGTGGGCGCGCGTCTTCGAGCCCGACGGCGTCGCCGATCCGCCGACGCTGATCCATTGCCACGGCGTGGCGGTCGAGGCCGATAATCTCGATCTTGCGTTCGACGAGATCATGCCGCTGATCGCGATGGGCGTCCGGGTGGTTCGGCCGGTGGCGCCGTGGCATGGACGGCGGCGTCTATTCGGCACCTGGAGCGGCGAGCCGTTCTTCACGCGCGTGCCCTTGTCGGCGCTGACGCTGCTGGCCGCGATTGTCCAGGAGCTGATCGTGCTCGTCGACTGGAGTCGACGGACGAGCCGGGGCCGCGTGGGCTGGAGCGGGGTGAGCCTTGGCGCGCTTGCAGTACAGCTTGGCGCCGTCCACCTGCGCGAAGGCCCGCACACCTGGCGCCCCGATGCGTTGATGCTGATCGGCACCAGCGATCGAATGGATCGCATCGCGCTCGAGGGCGCGCTCACCCGCGGGCTCGGCATGGATCGTGCGCTGCGTGCGGCCGGCTGGACCGACGCCCGGCTCGAAGTCTGGCGGCCGTTCACCGATCCGCTGGGCAGCCCGTGCGTCGCACCCGACCGGGTGGTGATCGTGCTGGGGACCGAGGACGTTGTGACGCCTTATCAAGGCGGAGTCGCGCTGGCCGAGCGCTGGCGGGTGCCAGAGGCCAACCGGTTCGATCGTAAGCAGGGCCATTTCAGCCTGGCGCTCGGCCTATTGCCGGCGACCGACCCGTTGCGTCGCCTGGCCGATATTCTCGCCGGTCGTGGTTGAACGCGGGGCCACCCGGGTTATAGTCCGCCCCATGCGCGCGTCTCCGTCATCGAATTCGCTGGATCTGCCGGGCAAGCCGGGGGACTCGCGGGTGGTCGTCGCCATGTCGGGCGGCGTCGACTCCTCGGTGACCGCGGCGTTGCTCGTCGAGCAGGGCTACGAGGTGATCGGAATCACCCTCCAGCTTTACGACCACGGCGCGGCGGTCGGCCGCAAGGGCGCGTGCTGCGCCGGGCAGGACATCCATGATGCGCGCAACGTCGCCGACCGGCTGGGCATTCCCCACTATGTGCTCGATTACGAGAGCCGTTTTCGCGCCGACGTGATCGACAGCTTCGCCGACGCCTACGTCCGGGGCGAAACGCCGATCCCGTGCGTGACGTGCAACCGGACGGTCAAGTTCCGCGATCTTGCCGCGACCGCCCACGAGCTTGGCGCGCAGGCGCTGGCGACCGGCCATTACGCGCGGCGCGTCGTCGGCCGCGACGGGCCGGAACTCCATCGCGCCGCCGATCCCGCGCGCGACCAGAGCTATTTTCTCTTCACGACGACCAAGGCGCAGCTCGAGTTCCTGCGCTTGCCCCTGGGCGGTTTGGCCAAGGAGGAGACGCGCGCGCTGGCGCGGCGGTTCGCTCTGCCGGTGGCAGCGAAACCGGACAGCCAGGACATTTGCTTCGTGCCGCAGGGACGCTACGCGGACGTGGTGCTGAAACTACGCCCGGAGGCGGCGCAGCCGGGCGAGATCGTCCACGTCGACGGCACGCCCCTGGGGACGCACGCGGGCATCATCCACTTCACCATCGGCCAGCGCCGCGGGCTTGGGCTCGGCAGCGGCGAGCCGCTCTACGTGGTACGGCTCGAGCCCGAGAGCGGCCGTGTCATCGTCGGGCCGAGATCGGCGCTCGCCGAAACGCAAGTGAGCGTTCGCGGGGTCAATTGGCTGGGTGCGAGCGCGCTTCCAGCGGAGGGCGTCGAGGTCGAGGTCAAACTGCGCTCGGCGAGCATGGCCGTGCCAGCGACGCTCCGTGGCGTCTCCGACATTGACGGTGCGGCCGAGGTGCGACTGCATCGCCCGGAACTCGGCATCGCGCCGGGGCAGGGGTGCGTCTTCTACCAGGGGACCCGCGTTCTGGGCGGCGGCTGGATCGCCCGACGGGGCGCCGAGGCGCCCTCTTGGTTGGCCACGCGAGCTACGGTAACGGCTTGATCGAGCGAAGGATTTTCGGACTCGCGGAGGCCGGTGGCGTGGCTTGACAGGCCGGGCGGCCCAGGCGTATAGGCGTGGGCCCTCGCGGCACGGCCAAGGGCATTTCCCACTCGCGGCGCTGTGGGGTACGTGCGTTTCGGTCCGCGCGCAAAGCGCGCGGAGCCGGGCGTGGGCAAGTGTGGCGGCGTAGCTCAGTGGTAGAGCAGGGGAATCATAATCCCTTGGTCGGGGGTTCAAATCCCTCCGCCGCTACCAGCACCTCCTCCTTAAGATTCAGCGGTAAATTTGAATTTCACGGGATAGGCCCGCGCTTAAACTGCATTCTCCCGCCGCGTCCAGCAACCCGTCGGTTTTCCTTGATTTCCCCACGC
>CAZLYV010000279.1:0-3172 GCA_964563665.1 uncultured Acetobacteraceae bacterium | reverse complement strand
GCAAAATCTTGATATGATACTCAGTCTCGCGAACTCGCGAGACTGAGTACTAGAAATCGACGCAGCGGCCGGCCCGCTCCCAGTCGCCATAGCGCGTCGGCTCGAGCCCTTTGGGACCGCCGATCTCGCGGATTTTCGGCCGCTTGATGGCAGCTGACCGCGCTGTCTCGGCAACCTCCGGGACGGGGAGCGTCGGGTCAATCGCTTGATTGGTTGACGGATTCGTCGGCGCGGGCGGATCGGCTTGCATGGGATCGATATGGCCCCAATCGGCCCCCTCGGCAAGGCGCGCCTGCCTGGTCTCGCTGCCCCGGCCCCCGCGCGCGCGCCCTAGGGGCGCTTGAACCCGCCGCGGCATTTGCCTATTTATCGCGCGGGGTCGCCGATTTCCGTATAGGGACCATGAACTACGCCCGAACCGCCCTTCTGCTCGCGGCCATGACCGGCCTGTTTCTCGCGATCGGCTACCTGATCGGCGGACAAGCGGGCATGCTGATCGCGTTGGCCGTGGCCGCCGCCGCCAACCTGTTCGCCTACTGGAACTCCGATCGCATGGTGCTCGGCATGTATGGGGCGCGTGAGGTCGGCCGCGCCGATGCGCCCGGCCTCTATGGAATCGTCGAGCAGCTCGCCGATCGCGCCGGTCTCCCCATGCCGCGCGTCTATATCATCGACAACGATCAGCCCAACGCGTTTGCCACCGGCCGCAACCCCGAGAACGCGGCGGTCGCCGTGACCAGCGGGAGCTTGCGCGCACTGTCGAGCGAGGAAATCGCCGGCGTCGTGGCTCACGAACTCGCGCACGTCAAGAACCGCGACACCCTGACGATGACGATCACGGCGACCGTCGCCGGCGCGATCGGCATGCTGGCGAATTTCGCCTTCCTGTTTGGCGGCAGCCGCGATGCGAACGGCAATCCGAACCCGCTGGGCGCGCTCGGCGCGATTGTGCTGATGATCGTGGCGCCGATCGCGGCGCTTCTCGTCCAGATGGCGATCAGCCGCGCTCGCGAGTATGAAGCCGATCGAATCGGCGCGGAAATTTCCGGCCGGCCGTTGTGGCTTGCCTCGGCGCTGGGCCGGATCGATACAGCGGCGCAACAAATCGCCAACGAACCGGCGGAACGGAACCCGGCGACGGCGCACCTGTTCATCATCAATCCGCTCGCTGGCGGCGGGGTCGGCAATTTGTTTGCGAGCCACCCGTCGACCGAAGACCGCATCCGACGTTTGCGCGAACTTGCCGGCGCCGTGGGCCCTTGGGGTTGATCTTGGCCGGCGATACGCCGGCGCCACCGAGGGCGCCGTGGCAAACGGTTAACGCGCGCGCGTCTTGCCGCGCAAAATGAATTCGCCGGGGGTGCTGCTCGGCCGGATCGTGCCGATGACGCGGCCCCGCTCGTCCTCGAGCGCATAGCCGGGGCCGAATGATTCGGGCATGAGCCAGCCCTGTCGCTGGCCGGCGGCGTCACGCACCGTATAACCTTCGCCGAAGGTTCGCGGCTCGAGCGAGCCGAGCGGGCGACCATCCGGCGTGAAGCGGTCATAGCCGCGACCAAGCGCACGCGGCTTTACCCGCTCGCTGACCGCGCCATCGCGGCCGACGAGTTCGTACCCGCCATAGGGCGCCGGCCGGACGCGCAACTCGTCGGCACGCACCGCGGCGGCAACGCCGAACAGCGCAAGGCCCAACGCAATCCCAAGGGCTTGGAGCCGCGTCATGGTCTACCCCTTTGACAATACTGTTGATAACGCGCGTGGTCCCGACCGTATTCCGCGCTGCAACAGCGCTCGGCTTGCGACGTCGACCCGCCACCCCCATGTTGGGCCAGCGATGCCCCCCTCCGCCAAACCCGGCCAACCGGCTAGCCTCTCGCCGTTTTCAGCGCGGCGAGCGGCCCTTGAGCTTCTGGATGCGGTCCTGGGACGCCGCCACCCGCTCGACGAGGCCGTGGAGCGGCAGCCGGCCTTCGCGGCCAGTGGCCTCAGCGTTCGGGACCGCGGATTTGCCCGCCTGCTGGCCGCCACGGTGCTGCGGCGGCTGGGCCAGATCGACGCGAGCCTGGCCGCCTGCTTCGCCCGGCCGCTGACGCCCAAAGCCCGTATGATCCAAAATCTGCTGCGATTGGGCGCGGCCCAATTGCTTTTTCTGGGCACGCCGCCGCACGCCGCGGTCGCTGAAACCGTGGCGCTGGCGAGCGGGCATCTCGCGCCCTACCGCGCACTGGCGAACGCCGTGCTGCGTCGGTTGTCGCGCGACGGAGCGAGCCTGGTGGCGGGGCAGGATGCCGCCCGCCTCAATTTACCGGATTGGCTGTGGTCATCGTGGCGCGCGGCCTACGGCGAGAAAGCCGCGCGCGCCTGCGCCGAGGTGATTTTGCGAGACCCGCCGATCGATCTCTCGGTAAAGCAGGATGCGGAAGGCTGGGCGCGCCGGCTCGGCGCCGACCTCCTGCCGACCGGTTCGCTGCGGCTGTTCGACGCCGGACCGGTTAGCGAACTCCCCGGCTACCGGGAGGGCGCATGGTGGGTGCAGGATGCCGCTGCGGCCTTGCCGGCCCGTCTACTGGGCGATGTTCGCGATCGGATCGTCGTCGATCTGTGCGCAGCGCCCGGCGGCAAGACCGCCGAGCTCGCGGCGGCAGGCGCTCGTGTGATCGCCGTCGACCGCGGGCACCGTCGAATCGCGCGGCTCGCGGCGAACCTCGCGCGCCTCGGCCTGACGGCCGAAACGGTCATCGCCGATGCGGCCGATTGGCGACCCGCGGCGCCGGTATCGCACGTGCTGCTTGATGCGCCATGTTCGGCCACCGGCACGATCCGTCGCCACCCGGACATTTTGCACCTTAAGACGCCCGATGACGTGGCGCGGCTCGTTCCGCTGCAGGACCGGCTGCTCGCCGCCGCGCTTGGCATGCTGGCTCCCGGCGGGGTGCTGGTCTATTGCGTCTGTTCGCTTGAAGCGGCGGAAGGGCCACAGCGGATCCAGCGCCTCCTTGCCGGCGGCGCCGCGCTCGAGCGACGGCCCATCGCTCCCCACGAGATCGGCGGTCTCGGCGAACTGGTGACGCCGGAGGGCGATCTGCGGACCCTCCCTTCGCATCTTGCCGAGCGTGGGGGGCTCGATGGGTTCTATGCCGCGCGGCTGGTGCGCGCCGATTGAGCTTGGACC
>CAZLYV010000278.1:0-3198 GCA_964563665.1 uncultured Acetobacteraceae bacterium | reverse complement strand
TCGGCGCGCTCGTCGGTCTTGCCGGGCTGGTCTTCCTCGCCGGCGCGGGCATCGCCGTTTTTCATATCGGCGTCGAGCAGCATTGGTGGCAGGGGACGTCGGCCTGCGGCCAGACGCTCGGACAAGCACAAAGCATCGAGGATCTGCGTCGCGCCCTGCTGGCCCAGCCGGTCGTCCGATGCGACCAGGTCGCCTGGTCGTTTCTCGGCCTCTCGATGGCCGGCTATAATTTCCTGCTGTCGGTGGCGCTCGGGCTGTTTTCGCTCGCCGCGGCATTTCGCCTGCTGAAGGACGCCAAGCTATGACCGATCGCGAGCCCGCAGGCGCCCCGCACCGTCCGCTGCCAGGGGACCCGAGTCCGGCCGAGGACATCGCACGCATGCTGCGGGTCGACCACGCGGGCGAATATGGCGCGGTCCGTATCTACGAGGGCCAGCTGGCGGTGCTCGGCCATACCCCGGCGGGCGAGGTCATCCGCAAGATGGCGGCCCAGGAACGCAAGCACCTCGAGACCTTCGATCGCCTTCTTCCCGAGCACCGCGTCCGCCCGACGGCGCTCGCACCGCTGTGGCACGTCGCCGGGTTTGCGCTGGGGGCGGCGAGCGCGCTCTTGGGCGAGCGCGCGGCAATGGCCTGCACGGTCGCGGTCGAAGAGGTGATCGACGCGCACTACGCCGGCCAAATGGCCCGGCTAGGCCCCGAAAATTCGACGCTGCGCGCGACGCTCGAGGAGTTCCGCCAGGACGAAATCGCCCACCGCGACGAAGGTCTCGCCCACGGCGCGGCGGAAACACCCGGCTATACGCTGCTGACGGCGGCGATCAAGAGCGGATCGCGGCTCGCCATCTGGCTTTCGACGCGCCTCTGAATCCTCGCTTGCGATTCTTCTTTTGAGTCGTTCCAGGACAAAACTTCACAGTTTGGTCACAAATCATCCGTCATCCTTCCTTGATTGGCGACTAGCTTCGGCGTCGAGATCAGGGGATCAGGCGTTCGCGAAGTTCGGAGGGCGCGATGTGGATGGGGCGCAAATTCAGCCTGCACGACGAACCGTCGCTCGAGGAATTGCTCGACGACCCGGTGATCCAGGCGGTGATGGCGTGCGATCGGGTCGAGCGCGAGGACCTGCTGGACATCGTCGTTTCGGCGCGCGCCCGGTTGTCGGACCAGAACCCCCACGTACGCGGCAGATCATCGGATCGCCGCGAGCCGTATCTGATCGCGCCCGCCCGCGAATAGCGCAACGATCGGCGCGGCGGGTCGGCTAAACCGGATCCAGCTCGGTATCCCAGTAAAGAAAGTCGCGCCAGCTCTGGTGCAAAAAATTGGGCGGGAAAGCCCGCCCGTTTTCGTGCAGCTCGACGGTCGTCGGTTGTTTGGGCGCATGACGTGGGAACATGTCCGCTTCGCGCGGCAGCCGATTTCCTTTGAGCAGATTGCAGCAGCTGCACGCGGTCACGACGTTGTGCCACACCGTCCGGCCGCCGCGCGAGCGGGGCACGATATGATCGAAGGTAAGATCGTGTGTTGGGAACGGACCGCCGCAGTACTGACAAGTAAATCGGTCGCGCAGGAAGACGTTGAACCGGGTGAAGGCCGGACGGCGGTCGGCCGGGATGTATTCCTTGAGCGCGATGACGCTGGGGAGCCGCATCTCCAGGGTCGGCGAGTGGACGATGCGATCGTACTCGGAGACGATGTTGACGCGGTCGAGGAACACCGCCTTGATCGCGTCCTGCCACGACCACAGCGACAGCGGAAAATAGCTGAGCGGACGGAAATCCGCGTTCAGCACCAATGCCGGACAGCTCTCGATCGAACCGTGCAAGCCGTGCTCCTCCTCGCCCGCAAATTGCCACCCTCGGGCGCGCGTCCCTGACGCCCCGGTAACCCGCGCCGTTGCACGCATTTGATACGGGAAACCGTATAAAAATACAATATGGCGCCGGGTTCGGGGCGAAGGTGAATCTGGCCTGCGAACCGGCGCCGGGAAGGCGTTCGACACGCGTCAGGCCGCAGTCGTTCGCTCGCCCAAAGGCGTGCCCGCAGGGGAATCAACCTGCCAACCGCTCGGCCAGGAACCGGCCGCCCCGGATCAAGCCGTCCTCGTCGATCGAGTGGCCCAGGGCGGGTCGATGCAGCGTCTCGACCGAGATCCCGACAGCGCCGAGTGCGCTTGCCGCCGCCGGCATGGCGCTGAAGGGGACGACCGGATCGGCATCGCCGTGGACGAGCAGCACCGGCGGCCGCGACTTGATCTGGCTGGCGAGCAGATCGGCGCCGACCAATGCGCCAGAATATCCCACGACCGCCGCGCAAAGGTGCGCGCGCCGCAGAGCAACATAGAGCGACATCATCGTCCCTTGCGAGAAGCCGACCAGCGCCATATGCGCATCCTTGAGGCCGTGTCGCACGAGTTCGGCGTCGATGAAGGCGTCGAGCAGGGGCGCCGCCGCTTGCACGCCCGCAAGCACGCTCGCCGGCGTGCGCTCCTGAAGACTGAACCACTGGCGGCCGAAGGGCGCCATGTCGCATGGATATGGCGCATCGGGCGAGACGAACGCGGCCCGCGGCAGCGCCTGCGCCCAATAGGGCGCGAGACCGATCAGGTCGTTGCCATCGGCGCCAAGACCGTGCAACAGGATGACCAGCGACGACGGCTTGCCGCCGGCGGCTGGCCCGAAAGTCGGGCCCGAAAGTTGGAAGATATCGCGCATCGATCGGAATCAAGTCGTGGTGATCTATTCAAGGCGCGAAGTCGTAGCGCATTCGGGCGCACCGTGTCACGGCCGATACCGCGGGCGCGGTTCGCGCCGAACCGGAACATGACCAAATGAGCGTCGTCACGCGCTTTGCGCCCTCGCCCACCGGCAGACTCCATCTTGGACATGCCTACGCCGCGTTGTTTGCGTGGCGGGCGGCAAATCAGGCGGGCAGCCGCTTCTTGTTACGTATCGAGGACATCGATGCGACGCGCTGCCGGCCGGAATTCATCGCCGCGATTTACCAAGATCTCGCCTGGCTCGGGCTTGACTGGGAAACCCCGGTTCGCCGCCAGTCCGAACACATGGAGGAATACCGCGCGGCGCTCGACCGGCTTCAGGCGCGTGATCTGCTTTATCCCTGTTTCTGCACCCGGGCCGCGATCCGGGCCGAGATTACGCGCTCGAGCGTCGCCCCGCACGCCACCGCAAGCCC
>CAZLYV010000277.1:0-3241 GCA_964563665.1 uncultured Acetobacteraceae bacterium | reverse complement strand
AAAATAGCCGCAAGAAGCGGGTCGAGATTGCCGCGCGCCGCCATTAGCTTCTGCATATTCGAAGCGAATGGAGGAAACCGATGACCGTCATCGTCTTGAGCCCCGCGGCCGACAACGCCACGCCGGGACGCCTTTGGCGGCTTGCCACGGCGCGCGCTCGCGCGGCAAGCCTGCTTGCCATCAACCCGATCACGGCCCTCATCAATTGGCTGGAACGCGGTCGCGAGCGCGACGCGCTCCTCGGCTTGAGCGATCGTTGTCTCAAGGATTTGGGGCTGTCGCGCGCCGATATCGAGCGGGAGTCGCGGCGGCTTTCGTCGTTTCACTGGACCTGATCATCGCCGCAAGAACCGGGTGGCGTAAGCCGCCGCCATAGCGATAGACTCCACCATCCAACCCGATAGAAAATCGCAGGACCGCCATGCCGAGCGACTATTCCCGAATCGAGCGCACGCTCGCCTTTCTCGCCGACCATGTCGACGAACAGCCCGATCTCGATCGCGTCGCGGCCGAGATCGGCTTGAGCCCGCATCATTTCCAACGGTTGTTCACCCGCTGGGTCGGCGTGAGCCCCAAGAAGTTCCTGCAATACCTTTCGCTCGACCGCGCCAAGACTTGCCTTTCCGCCGCCGGATCGGTGCTCGATGCGGCGCATGTCGCCGGCCTGTCCGGGCCGGGGCGACTGCACGACCTCTTCGTCGCGCACGAGGCGGTGACGCCGGGCGAGTACAAGCGGCGCGGCGAGGGCCTGACGATCGCTTACGGCTACGCCGAATCGCCGTTCGGCGAGGCGCTCATCATGACCACTCCCCGCGGCCTCTGCGGTCTCGCCTTCGTGGGCGCCGGAGGGCGCGAAGCGTGCTTCGCCGATATGGCGGCGCGCTGGCCAAAAGCGCGGTTCGTGCGCGACGAGGGAGCGGTTGAACGGCTCGGCCGCGCGATCTTCGCCCCGCGCGGCGATGCGCGCGCGCGGCTCAAGCTGATGCTCTATGGGTCACCGTTCCAGATCAAGGTCTGGGAGGCGCTGCTGCGTGTGCCGCCGGGCGCGCTCATCTCCTACGATGCGCTTGCCGCGGCGGTCGGCGCGCGGGGCGCCGCGCGGGCCGTGGGATCGGCGGTCGGCGACAATCCAATCTCTTTCCTGATCCCGTGCCACCGGGTGATTCGCAAGTCGGGCGCGATCAGCGACTATCATTGGGGTCGCCCGCGCAAGATGGCGCTCATCGGCTGGGAAGCCGCGCGCGCCGATTCGCTCAAGGCCGCGTGAGGCGCCGATAGCGCGTACGGATCGTTTGATCCTTGCGCGGGCCCCGCACATTCCAGCAGGTCTCGAATGCGTCGGCGCCGATCGCGGTGATTTCCCCGACATAGCGGTCGGCGGCGCAAGCATGGGCGAATTCGGCGTGGCCGGTCGCGAGATCGAAGGCGTGAAACAGCCGGCCGTCGAGAAAACGGACCTTGACCGAGCTTGGCGCACTTGGGTCGAACTCGTAAGCGTAGGCCTGCCACGCCGGTCCCCGCCAGTCGCCAAACCGCATCTCGCCCTTCTCCTCGTAGACGAAGCCTTCCTCGGCGGCGGTGAAATACGCCGTGCCGGCGAACCGGCCGCGACGATCAGCGCGCCGGTCCTCGATCAGACGCGCCACGCGCCAGGCGCCCGCGAGAAAGACGCGCAGGTCGGCGACCGGATAAATTACGGTTCGTTGCGAAATGGCGCTCGTCGTCGGCATGGGGATCAAGCACCGCGCAGGATGCAAGGGAGAACGCTGGCTGTCGAGCATTGATATGGTTGGGCAACCTGCTAGGTTTACGCCCCGTTTCGCAGCGCAGCCCATTGCCAAGGAACATCCCGATGTCCAATCCGCTCAGGATCGCCGTCATTCCCGGTGACGGCATCGGCCACGAGGTCGTGCCCGAGGGTCTGCGCGTGCTCGAAGCCGTGGGCAAGAAATTTGGAGTGACGTACTCGTTCATCCATTTCGACTGGAGCTGCGAGAAATACGCCAAGACGGGGCGCATGATGCCCGAAGACGGGCTCGACCAGCTCCGCAAATTCGACGCGATCTTCCTCGGCGCGGTGGGCTTTCCAGGCGTCCACGACCATGTTTCGCTTTGGGGATTGCTCATTCCGATTCGCCGCACGTTCCAGCAATACGTCAATTTGCGGCCGGTGCGGCTCTTGAAAGGGCTCGATACGCCGCTCAAGGGGCGCGGGCCGGCCGACATCGACATGATCATCGTGCGCGAGAACGTCGAGGGTGAATACTCGGAAATCGGCGGCCGGCTCTATCGCGACACCGAGGATGAAGTTGCCGTGCAGCAAGCGGTGTTCACCCGCAAGGGGTGCGACCGCATCATGCGCTTCGCCTTCGACGCCGCGCGCAAGCGGCCGAAGAAACACGTCACCTCGGCGACCAAGTCGAACGGCATTTCCATCAGCATGCCCTATTGGGATGAACGCTTCGCGGCGATCAAGCGGGATTTCCCCGAGATCAAGACCGACCAGTACCACATCGATATTTTGTGCTCGCACGTCGTCCGGCATCCCGATTGGTTCGATGTGATCGTGGCGAGCAATCTGTTCGGCGACATCCTCTCCGATCTTGCGCCGGCCGTGGCGGCGGGAATCGGCATCGCGCCGGGCGCCAACCTCAATCCCGAGAAGAAATATCCCTCGATGTTCGAGCCGGTGCATGGCTCGGCGCCCGACATCGCCGGACGCGGGATCGCCAACCCGATCGGCCAGATCTGGTCGGGAGCGATGATGCTCGATCATCTCGGCCACTCGGACGCGGGCGCCGCGGTCGTCAAGGCGATCGAAACCGTGCTTGCCGAAACCAAGCTGCGCACGGCCGACATCGGCGGCAAGACGTCGACCGCCGAGATGGGCCGGGCGATCGCGCAAGCAATCTGAGGGTCCACCGTTGAGCGCCGACGCCCAGCGCTTCTTCGACGATTTTCGCGTTGGCGAGCGGGTCCCGACGCGGGGCTATACGCTGACCGAGGCGGACATCATCGATTTCGCCTTCCGCTACGATCCCCAACCGTTCCACATCGACCGCGAGTCGGCGAAGAAATCCCACTTCGGCGGCGTGATCGCGAGCGGCGTTCACACGCTGGCGGTCACCTGGCGGCTCATGCTCGGGACCGGACTGATCGGCGAAGCCAATCTCGGCGGTCCGGGGATGGACGATTTGCGCTGGCTCAAGCCCGTCTACGCCGGCGACACGCTCCGCGCGAT
>CAZLYV010000276.1:0-3279 GCA_964563665.1 uncultured Acetobacteraceae bacterium | reverse complement strand
ATGCCGACGCAAAAGGAATACGAAAAGATCTACGAGGAGCTGATCGGCTTCGTGCCGCCGCGAATCCGCGAGCGTATCAAGCTCGGGCTCGAGGTCGACCCCGACTTCCTGAACCAGGTCGAGGACATTCGCGCGACCGCGATGTACCCGAGGGCGCTCGACGTCAAGACCTCGCAGATGATCCTCTTCGCCATTCTGCTGTCGCAGGTATCGCCGGCGGCCGAATATCACGCGCGCGCGGCGATGCGCGCCGGCGCCACCAAGGCCGAGTTGCACGCGGCGGCGGGACTTGCCTTTCTGTTTCGGGGCCTGCCTGCCTTCAATCTCGCGGCCGAGATCATCAACAAGATCTTTCTCGACGTGAAGGCGCCGGGCGAATGACGGCGCTCCCCGAAATCCGCCATTTCATCGACGGCGCCTACACCGCGGGCGGGTCGAACCGCAGCTTCGAGAACGTGAGCCCGGTCGACGGGCGGGTGCTCGCCCTCGTCCACGAGGCGAGCGCGGCCGAAGTCGATCACGCCGTCACGGCCGCCCGCGCCGCGCTCAAGGGGCCGTGGGGCCGCATGGGCCCGCAGGACCGCGCACAAATCTTGCGGCGCGTTGCCGAGGGCATCACCCGACGCTTCGACCAGTTCCTCGCCGCCGAGATAGCCGATACCGGCAAGCCGGCCTCACTCGCCCGTCACGTCGACATTCCGCGCGGGGCGGCGAATTTCAGTGCCTTCGCCGATTTGGCCGTGAACGTCGGCAGCGAGGCGTTCGAGATGCCGACGCCCGATGGCGCCGGCGCGCTCAACTACGCGCTCCGCGTTCCGCGCGGCGTGATCGCCGTCATCTGTCCGTGGAACCTGCCCCTCCTGCTGATGACCTGGAAGGTCGGGCCGGCGCTGGCGTTCGGCAACGCGGTCGTCGTCAAGCCATCCGAGGAGACGCCGTCGACCGCCACGCTGCTCGGCGAGGTGATGAACGAGGCGGGCGTGCCCAAGGGCGTTTACAACGTCGTCCACGGTTTTGGACCGGATTCGGCGGGCGAGTTGCTGACCCGCCACGCGGGCGTCGACGGCATAACGTTCACCGGCGAGACGCGCACCGGGACGGCGATCATGAAGGCAGCCGCCGATGGCGTTCGGCCGGTTTCGTTCGAACTTGGCGGCAAGAACGCCGCGGTTGTCTTCGCCGACTGCGATTTCGCTAAAGCGATCGAGGGAACCGCGCGTTCGGTCTTCGCCAATTGCGGTCAGGTGTGCCTTGGTACCGAGCGGGTCTACGTCGAACGACCGATCTTCGAGCGTTTCGTCGAGGCGCTCGCCAAGGCGGCGCGCGGGCAAAAGCCGGGCGCGCCCACCGATCCCGCGACGACGATGGGCCCGCTGATCAGCCGCGGCCATCGCGAGAAGGTGCTCGCCTATTACGGCAAGGCCAAGGCCGCGGGTGCGAACGTCGTCACCGGCGGGGGCGTGCCTGCGATGCCAGCGCCGCTCGACCAAGGCGCCTGGATCGAACCGACGATTTGGACCGGCCTTGCCGAAAATTCACCCGTGGTTCGCGAGGAGATCTTCGGTCCTTGCTGCCATATCCGACCCTTCGATGCCGAGGACGAAGCGGTGGGGCTGGCGAACGACAGCCCCTATGGCCTCGCGACCGCGATCTGGACCACGAACCTGGCGCGCGCGCACCGCGTCGCACGCCAGATCGACGTCGGCATCTGCTGGGTCAACTCGTGGTTCCTG
The DNA here is from genome assembly GCA_964563665.1 of uncultured Acetobacteraceae bacterium. Lineage (GTDB taxonomy): Bacteria > Pseudomonadota > Alphaproteobacteria > CACIAM-22H2 > CACIAM-22H2 > CAZLYV01. Next base: position 1,546 of record CAZLYV010000276.1, on the reverse strand, counting down.
CGCGACTTGCGCACGCCCTTCGGCGGCATGAAGCAATCGGGTATCGGCCGCGAGGGCGGGCTGCACTCGCTCGAGTTCTACACCGAGCTGCGCAACGTCTGCGTCAAGCTGTGAACCGGTCGCCACCGTCCATGCGGCCGATCTATCTCACCTACCTCAACGCCCACGATGTCGAAGCGCTCCGCATCAGCGACGACGAGATCATCGCCGCGGTCGAGGCCGGCTTGCGCGCGCAGGGGCTCGGGCAGACGGTCATCGAGCCGCGCGTCCATCTTATGCCCGACCCGGCGTTCAACGGCCATTTCAATGTTCTGCGCGGCTATGTGGCGCCACTCGGCGTCGCCGGCGTCAAGATCGTCGGCGACTATGTCGACAACTACAAACAGGACCTGCCCTCCGAGATGGCGCTGCTCAATCTCTACGACCCGCGCACCGGCACGCCAATGGCGATCATCGATGCGACCGCCATCACCGAGCAGCGCACCGGAGCGGTGACGGCGATCGGCGCCCAGCACCTCGCGCGCAAGGACAGCAAGGTGCTGGGCCACATCGGCGCGCGCGGCACGGCGTATTGGAACGTGCGGCTGCTGGACCGGCTGTTCGATTTCGCCGAAATCCGCGTCCATTCGCGGCGACCGGAGAGCCGGGCGGCGTTCGCCGAGCGCCTTGCGCGCGACCTCGGTAAGAAGGTGACGGCGGTCGACAGTTGGGAGGCGTGCGTGCGTGGCGCGGACATCGTCGTCGAGGCCTCGCGCCTGCCAAAGCCGGAGCCGCTGCTGAAGACCGAATGGATCAAGAAGACCGCCTTCGTTGTCCCGTATGGCACGATGAGCGCGGTCGAACTGTCGCTCACCGACATCATGGACAAGCTGGTGGTCGACGATTGGGGCCAGTGCCGGCAGGGGCCGTTCGGCTCGCTGCGCCGCCATGTCGAGGCCGGCAAACTCAGCGAGACGACGCTCCATGCCGAGCTCGGAGAGATCGTTGCGGGCAAAAAGCCGGGGCGCACGTCGCCCGACGAGACCATCCTGCTTTGGCACCGCGGCTTGAGCCTGTCCGACATCGCGCTCGGCCACGCCATGCTGGAGAAGGCGACGCGGCTTGGGATCGGCCACCGCCTGCGATTTGCTTGAGTCCGCTTGTCGCCAACGCGCGCATGTATTGCGTGGCGCCGGGCGCCATCGCCACATGGCGTAAGCTTTTGGCGTATGTCGGCGCCCGCGCCGATGTTTCGCTCACCCTCGTCGATCACCCCTTCCCCGCGACGCTCGAAAGCCTGTGGGAGCGGAGCGATCTCGGCTGCGCCTTCATGTGCGGTTGGCCCTACGCCGCGCGTTACGCGAAGCATCGTCTGATCGCCGCACCAGTGCCAGCACCGCCGCGTTACGCCAGTCGGCCGGTGTATTTCACCGATTTCGTCGTGCGCGCCGATGCGCCCTATCGCACGCTCGCCGATACATTCCAACGCCGCTTTGCCTACACGCTCGCGACGTCCCATTCGGGTTGGAACGCGCCGCGATATCATTTGTTGCGGTACCGCAACGAG
>CAZLYV010000275.1:0-3282 GCA_964563665.1 uncultured Acetobacteraceae bacterium | reverse complement strand
GTGGCGAGCAGCGGCGCGCTTCCGCCATCGTAGACCACCTTGCCACGGTCGAGGATCACGGCGTGGCTGGCGAACTCGAGCGCAAGGCGCGCGTGCTGCTCGACCAGCACGATCGCCAGCCCCTCTTCGGCGCGAAGCCGCTGGAGGGCGGCGATCAGCATATCGACGATCACCGGCGCGAGGCCCTCGAGCGGCTCGTCCATCAGCAGCAGCGAAGGATTTCCCATCAGCGCCCGGCCGATCGACAGCATCTGCTGCTCGCCGCCGGAGAGCTGGTTGCCGAGATTGCGCCGCCGCCCAGCGAGCTGCGGGAAAAGATCGAACACACGCGCGAGCGTCCAGCGTCCGGGGCGCGGGGACACGGTCAGGTTCTCCTCCACCGTCAGCGAAGGAAAGATTTCGCGCTCTTGGGGCACGTAGCCGATGCCGCGCCGCGCCCGGCGATGGGTCTCGATCGCGGTGATGTCGATGCCGTCGAACAGAATCGCCCCGGCGTGCAGCCGCGTATGCCCCATGACCGTGGCAAGCAGCGTCGATTTGCCGACGCCGTTCCGCCCGAGCACCGCGAGCGTTGCATCGCGCGCCATCGTTAGCGACACGCCGTCGAGTACGACCGTTTCGCCGTAGCCGGCGCTTACGCCATCGAGCCGCAGGGCCTCAGGCATGGCGATCGGCCTCGCCCAGATAGACCTCGCGCACGCGGCGGTCGGCGGCGATTTCGGCGGGCGCGCCGTCGACCAGCACGGCGCCCTGGACCAGCACCGTGATCTTGTTGGCGAAGCGGAAGACGAGATCCATGTCGTGTTCGATGATCAGGATCGCGATCTCAGGCGCCAACCGCTCGATCACGTCGAATATGATCGCGCTTTCGGTCGCGGGAACGCCGGCCGCCGGCTCGTCGAGCAGCAGCACTTTGGGCTTGAGGCCAAGCGCGATCGCGATCTCGACCAGGCGCTGCCGGCCATAGGGCAACTCCTTGACCGGCTTGCGGGCGTCCTCGGCGATACGCAGCTCGTCCAGCAGGCCATAGGCCTCGTTCACCACGGCGCGGTTGCTGCCGGCGAAGCGGAACATGTCTCCCGCAGCGCCGCAACGTTGGCCGACGGCGAGCATCACGTTTTCGAGCACCGAAAGCCCGCGGAACAACTGGTTGATCTGGAAGGTGCGCCCGAGGCCCCGCTTGACGCGGGCCGCCTGGGGAAGCGCGGTGATGTCCTCGCCGCCAAGATGAATCCGTCCCGACGACGGCGCGAGCCGTCCGGTGATGAGGTTGATGAACGTCGTCTTGCCGGCGCCGTTGGGGCCGATGAGGGCGTGGCGCGCTCCGACCTCGAGTCGGAAATCGATGCTCTGCGCCACCGGGAGCGCGCCGAAGCTCTTGCACAGCGCCGCGGTCTGAAGCGCGGGCGCAAGCGCCGTCACGCGCGGCCCCGCCTAGTGCGCCTCAGGCCGGCGTCGATCAAACCGAGTACGCCGCCGCGCGCGAACATGACGATGAGCACAAGGAGAAGCCCGATCCAGAATTTCCAGAACACCGGGTCGGTTTCGGCGAGCCGGTCCTGCGCGATCATGTAAAGCGGCGCGCCGACAAACGCCCCGTAAAGGCGCCCGATCCCGCCCAGGATGAGGACGATGAGGATGGTGCCCGACAACTCGAAACCGATCACATTCAAGGCGACGAACTGCGTCGTCTCGGCGAGCAGCCCGCCCGCCACGCCGGCGAGCGCGCCGGCGATCGCGTAGGCGGTGACGAGGCGGCGGCGAACCGGCGCGCCGATCGCGTGCATGCGCACCACATTCTCGCGGATGCCGGTGAGCGATCGTCCGAACGGCGAGTGGACGAGAACGCGCATGAACACCCAAACGAAGAACAAGACGACGAGGCAATAGACATAAGCCGTATTGCCAAAGATGTCGAAACGGAACAGGCCGAGGACCGGCTGCATGGTGAAGTTCTGCAATCCGTCGGCGCCCCCGGTGAGCGAAGTGGCGCGGTTCGCCGCCTCGGACAGCATGAACGCAATGGCAAGCGTCAACATGAGAAGCGTGAGCCCGTGGGTACGCAAGATGACGAGCCCGGAAACCACCCCGAGCAGACCGGCGACCAAGGCGGCCGCGATCAGTCCGCTGATCGGCTCGTTCCAGCCGAGATGCACGGCGAGGATGCCGACCGTGTAGGCGCCGACGCCGAAGAACGCGGCATGGCCGAGCGTGACGATTCCGGCGTAACCGAGAATGAGATCGAGCGAGAGGGCGAACAAGACATAGATCAAGACTTGGCTGCCAAGCGACAGATAGGTCGGAAACAGGAAATAGGCCGCCACCGCCGCGATCCACGGCAAGCACTCGATCGGCCGCAGGCGATGGCCGCGGACCATCTCGCTGACTGCTTGCGGCGCTTGAACCCGCTCGCTCATCGCGCCTAGGCCCGCCCGAAGAGGCCCGCCGGGCGCCACAGCAGAACGGCGAGCATCGCGACGAAGATGAAGAAGGCGCCGAATTCGGGCACCAGGTACTTGCACGCCGTGTCGCCGACGCCCAGCAGAACAGCGGCGAAGAAGGGGCCGCGCAGGCTGCCCATGCCGCCCACGGCGACGACAATGAGAAAATAGACCAGATATTCGATCGGGTAGGTCGGCTCGATGGCGAGAATCTCGGCCCCGAGCCCGCCGCCGAGCGCCGCCAATCCGCTGCCCAGCGCGAAGGTCAGCGTGAACAAGCGCGCGGTGTTGATTCCCAGCGATTCGGCCATGCGGCGATTGTCGACCGCGGCGCGCACCTGCGCGCCGAAATTGGTCCGCTCGATGCCGAACCACAGCCCGGCGATGAGCAGCAAACTGACGACGATCAGAAACGCGCGGTAGGTCGGGAAACTGCGAAAGCCAAGATCGATCTGTCCTGTCAGGTACTGCGGCAGCACGACGCGCTGGGGCAGCGGACCCCAGAAATAATGCGCCAGCGCGATCGCCATGAAGATGAGGCCGATGGTGAACAGCACCTGCTCGAGCTCGCCGGCGGTATAGAGCCGGGCGTAAAGCAGACGCTCCAGCGCCGCACTGGCGAGCGCGACGACGGCGAAGGCGATCACCAACGCCACGAAGAACGGCACGCCGTAGCGATTCATCAGGGTGACGGTCACGTAGCCGCCGGCGACGGCGAAGACGCCGTGGGCGAGGTTGGTGAATCCCATCAGCCCCATGGTGACGGAGAGCCCCACCGACACGATGTAGAGGATCATCGCGTAGGAGAGCCCGAGGAAGACGATGCTGACGAGGGCGGCGA
>CAZLYV010000274.1:0-3287 GCA_964563665.1 uncultured Acetobacteraceae bacterium | reverse complement strand
TTACGCCGCCCGGCTGTCGATGACCTTGGACGACCCGGCCTTGGTCTCGATCTTGATCGTGCGCGGACGCATCGCCTCGGGCACCTCGCGCACGAGATCGACGTGGAGCAGGCCGTTCACCAGCGAAGCCCCATTCACCTTGATGTAGTCGGCGAGCTGGAAGCGCCGTTCGAAGGCACGCCCGGCAATTCCGCGATAAAGGAAGCTCACGTTCTCGTCCGCCGACTTTGCCTTGCCGGTGACCAGTAGCGAACTCTCCTTGACCGTGATCTCGATGTCGTCAGGCCCGAAACCGGCCACCGCCATCGTGATGCGATAAGCGTCCTCGCCCGTCTTCTCGATGTTGTAGGGCGGGTAGCCGTTGGCCTCGTCGCTGCGCATCGCCGCGTCGAGCAACTGGCTCATGCGGTCGAAGCCGATCGTTGACCGAAAGAGGGGAGAAAAGTCGAACGTGTCCATTGCCATATCCTCCTTGAGAAGCGACATGGAATCTCTGGAGCCACCGTCATGGTCGGCTCCATTTCCGCGTGCGGTTCGGACCCCCGTCCGGGCGATCCGAAGCACGCCTCATGTAGTTATCCTGGCGCCGCCTTCAAGATCCCAAGCGGTCGCCCACGACAGCCCGGCCCCAAAACAAAAAAGGCGCCCGGATGGGCGCCTTCTTCGAGAGCCGATAGCGTAAGGCTTACTTCGTCTTGATGGCAAAATTCTGGAAGCGCTTGTTGAATTTCGCCACCTGGCCGCCCGAGTCGACGAGCCGGTGCTGGCCGGTCCACGCCGGGTGGGTCTTGGGGTCGATATCCAGACGCAGCTTCTCGCCGGGCTTACCGAACGTCGAGCGCGTCGTGAACGACGATCCATCGGTCAAGACGACCGTGATCTCGTGGTAATCGGGATGGATACCCTGCTTCATCGGCTTGATCCTTGCGCGGCAGGCCCCAGGGGCTCGACGCGGAAATACGACAGAGCCGGGGCTTATAGCCCAAGGCTGCGGTCGGGCGCAAGCCCGTCGCCCCGCCCGCCGAGCGCCTTCTTGTTGGCATCGCCGGAGCGTGATAGAGGGGGGCGCCGGTCGGGCTCAAACCCCACGGATATCAGGGAAATTCGGCCGCCGCCGGAGGGCGATCGCGATGGATGAACGAGCATTCGAGACGCTCGCCGACAGCACGCTCGCCAACCTTCTGGCGCGGATCGAGGACCAGGCAGGCGACGCGCTCGACGCCGATCTCCTCGGTGGCATCCTCACCATCGAGCTCGATGACGGCGGCCAATATGTGATCAACAAGCACGCCCCCAACCGACAGATCTGGTTGTCCTCCCCGGTCTCGGGCGCTTCGCATTACGCCTGGGACGAGACGGTGCGCGACTGGCGCTCGACCCGCGGCGGAGGCTCGCTCCCTCGCCTGCTGGGTGAAGAGCTGTCGGTCGTGACCGGCCGGGACGTGCGATTTGACTGACCCGCGCCCGGTGTCCGCCCCAGGACGCGCCGACCTCAGGATCCTGACGCGGCTCGGCGGGTTCCTCTCGCCCTACAAGGGTCGCATCGCCACTGCCGCGGTTGCCTTGATCATCGCCGCCGGCACGGTGCTGATGTTCGGCTACGGCTTGCGGTGGCTCGTCGACCAGGGGTTCGTGCGGGGCGAAATCAAGCGGCTCGACAAGGCGCTCGGATGGTTGCTGGTCGTGATCGTGGTGATGGCATTTGCGACCTACGCGCGGGCGTACGCGGTGTCGTGGCTGGGCGAGCGGATCGCGGCCGACATCCGGCGCGCCGTATTCAACAACGTGCTGCGCCTGTCGCCGGCGTTCTGGGAGGTGACGCGCGCGGGCGAAGTGCTGTCGCGGCTTACCACCGACACGACGCTGATCCAGACGGTGGTCGGCTCCTCGGCGTCGATGGCGTTGCGCAACGTCCTGCTGCTCGTCGGCGGGATCGTCATGATGGTCGTCACCTCGCCCAGGCTTACGCTGCTGGTGCTCCTCGTCGTGCCGCTCGTGGTGGCGCCGATCCTGGTCTTCGGCCGACGTGTGCGTCGGCTGTCGCGCGAGAGCCAGGATCGCATCGGCGACGTTGGCGGACATATCGACGAATCGCTCAATGCCGTGCGCACCGTGCAGGCGTTCACCAACGAGGATCGCGACAGCGCGCGCTTTGCCCGCCTTGTCGAAGCTGCCTTCGAGGTCGCCATCCGCCGCGCGCATGTCCGCTCGGGGCTCGTCGCGGCGGTGATCCTGCTCGTCTTTGGCGCCGTCGGCACGATCCTCTGGATCGGCGGCCATGACATGCTCGCCGGCCAGATCAGCGCCGGCGATTTGTCGGCCTTCGTCTTCTACGCCGTGCTTGTCGCGGGATCGGTCGGCGCGATCAGCGAGTTTGCCGCCGACATGCAGCGCGCCGCGGGCGCCGCCGAGCGGCTTTTCGAACTGCTGGATGCCCGCGCCGATATTTCCACGCCCGCCGATCCTGCCCCGCTGCCCGAGCCGTCGCGTGGCGAGGTGACCCTGGAGCGGGTGAGCTTCCGCTATCCCAACGACGGCGCGCGCCCGGCCCTGGTCGGCGTCGATCTCAAAGTCGCATCCGGCGAGACCGTCGCCCTCGTTGGTCCCTCGGGCGCCGGCAAGACCACGGTGTTTCAGCTCCTGCTGCGCTTTTACGATCCGACCTCGGGGCGGATCGCGCTCGACGGGGTCGATTTGCGCCGGCTCGAGCCGCAAGCTCTCCGCCGCCGCCTGGCGCTCGTGGCCCAAGATCCGGTGGTCTTTGCCGCCGACGTCTGGGAGAACATCCGCTACGGCCGGCCGGAGGCAAGCGACGATGAGGTGCGCGCGGCCGCGGACGCCGCCGCCGCCGCCGAGTTCGTCGAGCAGCTGCCGCAGGGCTACGCGACATTCCTTGGCGAACGCGGCGTTCGGCTGTCGGGCGGGCAACGACAGCGCATCGCGATCGCGCGCGCGATCTTGCGCGATCCAGCGGTCCTGCTGCTCGACGAAGCGACGAGCGCACTCGACGCCGAAAGCGAGCGGCTCGTGCAACGGGCGCTCGAACGACTGATGGCAGGGCGCACCGTGCTGGTGATCGCACATCGTCTGGCGACCGTGCTGAGGGCGGATCGCATCTGCGTCATCGATCAGGGGCGGATCGTGGCCACCGGCACGCACGCCGCGCTCACCGCCGCGGGCGGGCTCTATGCGCGCCTCGCGGCGCTCCAGTTCAGGACGGAAGAACCGCCAGCGGCGCGAAAGGCCTGACCAAGGCGGGGGGAGGTGTAAAGACAACGGATCGTCTG
>CAZLYV010000273.1:1994-3290 GCA_964563665.1 uncultured Acetobacteraceae bacterium | reverse complement strand
GAGCTCGCGCGATCGTCCCGCATCGACCCGGTAGAATCGCTCGCTCAGCCGCGTGAGGTGCTCGCGCGCGATCCCTTCGCCCGAATCGGCGACATCGACGGCGATGCACGCGCCGCGGGCAAGCTTGCCGACGATGCGGGTGCCCGCGGCAAGGTTTTGGCCGGGGGAAGGGGCATCGGCGTCGCGATCGAGGCGCACCGCGATGCGCACGATGGTGTCGCGACGTCCGTACTTGATCGCGTTGTCGACAAGATTTTGGAACACCTGGGTGAGCTGATCGCCATCGCCGATGACAGGCGGCACGTCGCCGGGCAGATCGAGAACGAGGCGGATGCTCCTGGCGCGTGCCTGCGGGTCGAGCGCGTCGGCCACTCCCCTGAGCACCGCCGGCAGATCGACATGCCCCGTGGGCGGCGTGTGTTCGCTCTCCTCGATCTTGGAGAGCGACAATAAATCGCCTACGAGCCGGCTCATGCGGCCGGTCTGCTCGTGCATGATGGCAAGGAATCGCTCGCGTGCTTGCGTATCGTCACGCGCGGCTCCGCGCAGCGTCTCGACGAAACCGAGGAGCGTTGCGAGCGGAGTGCGCAGCTCATGGCTCACATTGGCGACGAAATCGGAGCGCATCCGCTCGGCATGGCGGATACTCGTGGTCTCGAAGAACGCGATCAGCACCGCGCCGCCATAGGCCGCCAGCTCCGGCAACCGCACGACGCGCGCGCTGAAATGCCGCTCGATCGGACCCGGCAGCATGAATTCGACTCCTGCCGCGGATGCATCGCCGACATTGGCGTCGATCGCTACGTCGACGGCATCCAGCAGGACCGGGATGCGAAGCAGGCTCGCAAGACTCCCTCCAGCTGTCGCTTTGCCAAACAGATCGCTCGCCGCAATGTTCACCCGCAGGATACGCCGCTGGCGGTCGATCAGAATGAGCGGATCGGGCACCGCGTCGAGCATCGCTTCGTTGGCCGCGACAAGCGAGCGAAGCTCTTCGTGGCGCGCGCTCGAATGGCGCTCGAGCCGGTCGATCGCGGCTGCAAGCTCGCGGGCGCCGATATGATCGTCGATCGCAATCCTGTCCGAACGCTCGCCCTCGGCAAGACCGTCGATGCGGCGACGCAGCAGCTCGAGCGCGACGGAATGCCGGTAGGTGATCCAGCCCGAGCCAGCGACGATGACCAGAAGCGCCGCCGCCGCCCAACCCGCTGCAAGCCGGCCCGTGACGACAAAAAACATGAGCGCCAGCGCAGCCGGCGCGACGATCGCGAGAACCGCAAGGGCAAGGCGGCCGGG
>CAZLYV010000273.1:0-1894 GCA_964563665.1 uncultured Acetobacteraceae bacterium | reverse complement strand
GATCGCAAGGGGCAGTGGGCGATGACGATCAACGGCCGGTGGCGGTTGTGCTTCCAATTTCGCGATGGAGATGCCCATGACGTTGAAATCGTCGATTATCATTGAAAGCGTGCAAATGATCGCGATCCATCCCGGCAAGCTCCTCAAGCGCGAAATCGACGCCCGCAGGCTGTCGGCCAATGCGCTCGCGCGGGCGTTGCGCGTGCCGCCGGGCCGCATCATCGACATTATCAACGGCAAGCGGGCGGTCTCGGCCGAGACGGCGCTCCGCTTGGGGCGTTACTTCGGCACCGGCGGCCGGCTATGGCTGACGCTCCAGGCGCGTTACGATCTGGCGATCGCCGAGCGAACGTCCGGCGCGCGCGTTGCGGCCGAGGTCGAGCGCGCCGCGTGAAACCGCCAAAGGAGCGCTAACGCTTGGGCGCGACCGCGTCGTGGGCGGCAAGCGCCGCGACGTTCACCAGCTCGGCGACGCTCGCGCCAAGATGGACGATCTGCACCGGCTTTTCGAGCCCGTTCAACAGCGGTCCGATCACCGTGCCGCCGCCGACCTTCTGCAGAAGCTGGGCCGAGATGTTGGCCGAGTGGAGCCCCGGCATCACCAGCACGTTGGCCGGCCCCGAGAGGCGGCAGAAGGGGTAGAGCGATTTCATCAGGTCGTGATCGAGCGCCACCTCGGCCGACATCTCGCCGTCGTATTCGAAGTCGACGTTGCGCCGGTCGAGTTCGGCCACCGCCTCGCGCACCGGGAGCATCTTCTCGCGGATCGGGTTGCCGAAGGTGGAAAACGAGAGGATCGCCACACGCGGCTCGTGGCCCATCTGGCGCGCCTTAGCCGCCGTGTCGACGGCGATGTCGGCCATCTCGACGGGCGTGGGCAGCTCGAGCATCGTGGTGTCGGCGAGGAACACGGTGCGACCCTTGGTCACCATGATCGCGAAGCCGATCAGACGTTTGCCGGTCTCGGTGCCGATCACGCGGCGAATGTCCTCGAGCGCCACGTAATAGCTGCGGGTGACGCCGGTGACCATTGCATCGGCGTCGCCGCAGGCGACCATCAACGCGCCAAACACGTTACGGTCCTGGTTCACCAGCCGCTGGCAGTCGCGCCACAAATATCCCTGGCGCTGAAGCCGGGCGTAGAGATAGTCGGCGTAGCGGCGGTTATCCTTCGACAGACGGGCGTTGTGGATCTCCAGACCATCGGTCCGCTCGAGCCCGATCCCGCGCATCGTCTCGGCGATCCGTTCGCTACGGCCAATCAGCACCGGAGTGCCGTAGCCGGAGCTGCGGAAGACGAGTGCGGCGCGGATGACCTTCTCCTCCTCGCCCTCGGCGAAGACGACGCGCTTGGGATTGTTTCGTACCGCCTCGAAGATGAGATCGAGGCTCGCCGCCGTCGGGTCGCGGCGGGTCGAAAGCTGGCGGCGGTATCCCTTCATGTCGGTGATCGGCTTGCGCGCGACGCCGGATTCCATCGCCGCCTTTGCCACCGCCGCCGGCACGACCGAAATGAGCCTTGGGTCGAACGGCACCGGCAGAATGTATTCGGGCCCATAGCGCAGCCGCCGGCCGGCATAGGCGGCGTCGAGCTCGTCGGGCACGTCCTCGCGCGCCAGCGCCGCCAACGCCTGGGCGGCGGCGATCTTCATCTGGTCGTTGATGGTCGAGGCGCGCACGTCGAGCGCGCCGCGGAAGATGTAAGGGAAGCCCAGCACGTTGTTGACCTGATTTGGATAGTCGGAACGGCCGGTGGCGATGATCGCGTCGGAGCGCGCGGAGCGCGCGGCCTCGGGCGTAATTTCCGGGTCGGGATTCGCCATGGCGAAGATGATCGGTTTGCCGGCCATCGATTTCACCATCTCGGGGCTGACCGAGTCCTTGACCGAGAGGC